>PMBA01000133.1:0-15398 GCA_003152795.1 Acidobacteriaceae bacterium
CCGCCGTCAGCGCCAAAGAGTCGATGGTCTCGCTCCATTGGAAGGTGTCTTTGGTGACTGCCACCACAATCGGTACCCACACCAGCAGCGTGAACATGCCCATCTGCAACGTCGAAAGCGCAGCTGCCAGCCGTGCATACAGGCCGATGAGCACCGCCGCGCCCGCCGCAATGAAGGTACAGCCAAAGAAATACGCCCAGGCCACATGCCATGGCAGCCAGCCCGGCACCAGCGCGGCGGTGTCCTTGAGATAGACGAAATGCCCCACGCCGAAGGGGATCAAGGCCAGGCCGTAGAACACCCTCGCGATGCGCACACCCTTGTCGCCGGTGGCGAAACCGAGGCGCTGCCTGTCCCAGCCAGCGGCGAACCTGGCATACAGTACCCAGGCGCCCGCCAACATCACAGCGGTCTCACCGCCGCCAAACCAGGAACCTTCCACAGCCGGCGCGTGGAAGATGCCGGGCACTCTTACCAGCAGCAGCCAGAGCAGGAGAAAGGCGAGCAGCACGCGGACAGCGGCGGTGGCCGAGCGCTGCCAGAGTAGGCCGATGCCAGATGCCATGCAGACCAAGGCGCAGAGGTAGACCAATACCTCGCGTGCGGGCACACCCTTCGGTACCGGCTGCCATACCGCGACGAAATCGCCTTTGACCAAGCCCAGAATTCCGAGGGCCATCAGGGCCGCCGCAAAGACCGCATGACCCACGCTTGCGATGCGCATCGCCCTATCCTTCATGGTGTTCCACTTCGTCGGCTACAGCCATGCATTGTATGCCACTCGATATGCGTTTGTTGTAGCGCGCAGTTCAGCAGTCCTCGGAGTTACACTCGAAACATGGCGGAAATGGGACGGCTCCTGGTGATCCTTGGCGTGGCCCTGGTGGTGATTGGGGGCATCGTCATGCTGCTGGGGCGGGCGGGGTTGCCGCTTGGGCGACTGCCGGGGGACGTGCTGTATCGGGGCAAGAACACCACTTTTTATTTTCCGCTGGCGAGTTGCATTCTGATCAGTGTTGTCCTTTCTATCGTTCTCTTCCTGATTGGGCGGCTGAAGCGGTAGTGTGCCGTGCTGTCCGCGAGTGATTTTCCGCGCGGTCTGTCCAGCCCTCACCAAGTGCGGCCATTTTGTGAGCCGGCCGGCCCAAAGAGACAACTATTTAGTTGACACATGTCAACTATCCACTTTACACTCAAGGAATGATCGGTGGCTTCCGCCACAAAGGGCTTGAAGAGATCCACCGCACCGGCAAGACGGGCCGGATCGGCGCCGATCATATAAGGAAGTGCGTGCGCACCCTGCAATTGCTGGAAGTGGCGGAAAAGCCGGAGGACATGAACATCGCAGGCTTTCCCTTCCACGGCCTGCAGGGCAAACCGAAACGCTGGTCGGTGCGCGTAACCGGGAATTACCGGATCACTTTCGGCTGGTCGGGCGAAAACGCTTTGGATGTCGATTTTGAAGACCACCATTAAGGAGAAAGTTGTGGAGAGAAAGAACGGACTGCCACCCGTCCATCCGGGCGAGATTATCAAGGAAGATATCCTGCCGTCCGTCGGCCTGTCCGTAACAGCCGCGGCCAAAGCTCTGGGCGTGTCCCGCCAGATGCTGCACGGCATTCTGGCGGGGCGCAAACCCCTCTCTGCCGTCATGTGCCTGAAGGTGGCCCGCCTGTTTGGCGGCTCGCCGGAAGTATGGATGCGATTGCAGGCCGCCTACGACCTGAAAAAGTCTGAGCAAAACAAGAAGGTCATGGCGCGCGTCGCGCGCATCGTGCCGGTCAAGCTCGTCGAAGAAGTTCGCGCCTGAACCCCCAACTCATGGATGCGCCCGACCAACTCGGCTTCCAGTTTCGTCCTCCAGAGCGGCGCATCTGGACGGTGCGCGCGCTGGTTTCCGCCGTGCGCTCGCACATTGAGCGCGAGTATTCAGATTGCTGGGTGGAAGGCGAAATTTCCAACCTTCGCATTCCCGATTCCGGCCACTTGTATTTCACTTTAAAGGAAGAAAGCGCTCAGATTCGCGTCGTGATGTTCCGCTCGTCGGCAAAGCTGATCCGCTTTCGTCCCGAGAACGGACTGCGCGTCACGGTTCGCGGACGCATCACCGTGTATGAAGACCGCGGCGAGCTGCAAATCTCCGCCGAATTCATGGAGCCGCAGGGCGCCGGCGCTCTCCAGTTGGCGTTCGAACAATTGAAGGCGCGATTGCAGGCCGAAGGCTTGTTTGAGGCATCGCGAAAAAAGCCGCTCCCGCCCTTGCCGCAAAAAATCGGCCTCATCACTTCACCACAGGGCGCTGCGCTGCGGGACATCCTGAACATTCTGGCCCGCCGGCATCACTCCGCCAATGTGCTCATCTATCCGGCCCAGGTCCAGGGAGACTCGGCCCCCGGCGAAGTAATTGCCGGCCTTCGATACTTTCAGGACTTGCGTCGCGGCAGCGCGGTCGAGGTCATCATCATTGCTCGCGGCGGCGGGTCGGCCGAAGACCTGGCCGCGTTTAATCATGAAGGCCTCGCCCGGGCGGTCGCCGAGTCGAAGATTCCGGTGATCTCGGCGATTGGGCACGAGACCGATTTCACGATCGTCGATTTTGTCGCCGACCTGCGCGCGCCTACTCCGTCAGCGGCGGCGGAACTCGTCATCCGGTCGCGCCAGGAGATCGAAGCGCAGGCCGGGGACTTGTATCGCCGGCTGGAACGCGCCCTGCGTTACCGCCTGCTGATGGCGCGCCAGGAACTTACCAATCGGGCGCAGCACGGCGCGTTCGCCCGCATGATGGACGGCATTCACCGGCGCCAGCAAAAGCTCGATGAACAGCGTTTCCGCCTGGAAAAAGCGCAAAGGCAACTTCTGGAGCGCTGTCATCGTCGCTGCGAAAGTGTTTCCGCAGCGGTTCGGCACTATGACGCGCGCCGCCGTCTGACTGCCATCCGGCAGCAGTTGGATGCGCAAGTTGCGAACCTCGCCGCCGCCACGCACCACCGGTTGCTGGAGTGCCGGGGTTCTCTCGAGCGCCGGACCGCCAGCCTGGAGGCGCTTTCCCCACTAGCGATTCTGAATCGCGGATACGCGCTCGTGTTCGATGCGAAAGGCCGCCTGGTGAAGGATGCCGCCCGGCTCAAAGCTGGCGATGAGTTATCGGCGCGCCTGGCTCGGGGACGAGTCCGTGCCCGCGTCACCGCGACCGGGCGCGCCGACCAGAATGGCGAAGCATAGTCAGGTCGGAATACAGGGACTCTGCATTAGAATAAAGGCAAAATCAACGTCCGATGTGAGGGTCGCGTGACGCCGTCGCTGGTTTGGTCGCACATCTCGGTCATCTCGATCATCGACATCGTGCTGGTTGCGATCCTGATCTACCAGTTTCTTGCGCTGGTGCGCGGCACCCGCGCCGCGCCCATGCTGGTCGGAGTGGCTGTGCTTGGGCTGGCCTTCTACTTTGCCCATCTGGGAGAACTCCGCACCCTGAACTGGTTGCTCAGCACGCTGCTGCCCTACGTTGTCTTCGCACTCATCGTCGTGTTCCAGTCGGAGATCCGCCACGCCCTCGCCAACCTCGGAAGCCGTATTTCGCTGATGCGCTCTTCGCGTTCGGTCGCCGAAGTCTACGACGACATTGTCTTGGCCGCAAATCTCTTTTCCCAGAATCAGACCGGCGCGCTGATCGTCATCGAGCGCGAGATTGGCCTTCGCACCTACATCGAAAGCGGAGTGTCCCTGGATGCCCGGCTGTCCTACGACCTGCTGGCCACCGTGTTTCGTCCCAGCGCTCCCTTGCATGACGGCGCCGTAATTGTGCAGCGCGACCGTATCGCCGCCGCCGCGTGTTTCCTGCCCTTGTCCATGAACCCCGTGCTCTCGACTCAACTGGGAACCCGTCATCGCGCCGCCATCGGGATCACCGAGGAAACCGACGCCGTCGCCGTCATTATCTCGGAAGAGACGGGCTCCATCAGCCTGGCGGTGTCGGGGACCATTGAACGCGACTTGACAGTGGAGCGACTGCGCGAGCGATTGAGCCATCTGCTGCGCCGCTATGCTCCCGCGCCCATGCTGCCGAGTCCCATGGAGGAAAGCTTTATCGAAGAGGAGCCGCCCAGTTCGCAGCTCTCCCGCAGGACTGGAAGGGACGACTGACGATGCCGAATTTTGCGCAGCGCAGCTTTTTCCATCGCACCTTCGTTCACAATATCGGACTCAAGCTGGTTTCCCTGCTCCTCGCCACCGGCTTGTGGCTGGTGGTGGCCCACGATCCCCCTGCCGAAGTCGAAATGAGGGTGCCGCTCGAGTTTCGCAATCTTCCCGACAATCTGGAAATCGATTCCGCCAGCTTCACCGAGGCCCAGATCCGGATACGGGGACCGGAGCGCGTGATTCATCGTCTGCAGTCGGCGGATGTGCGGGCGCAGATCGATCTGGCCAGCGTCCACCCCGGGGAACGGACTTTCGATTTGAACAGCGGCCAGGTTCATGTGCCGCAGGATGTGGTAGTGGTGCAGATCATACCCGGTCAATTTCGTCTCTCTTTCGATAATCGCGAGAAGCGCGTCGTCGAGGTGCGCCCGCGGGTGACCGGAAATTTTGCCAGTGGCATGCGGATGGCGCGGGTGATTGCCGATCCGCCGACCGTCGAGATCACCGGACCCCAACGCCGCGTCGACGCGGTGGAGGCCGCCACCACCGATCCGGTCGACGTCAGCGGAGCCATGACGCGAGCTGCTTTTGTGACCCAGGCCTATGTCCCCGATCCTCTGATCCAAGTTGTGCACCCCACTCCCATTCGCGTCACGGTTATTATGGAAGGTTCGGAAGAGAAGAAAAAATAGGAAGCAGTCTTTCTTCCCGGTCCTTGCATGACGCAAACCAGACAACTCTTCGGTACTGACGGCATCCGTGGCGTAGCGGGGGAATTTCCGCTCACGCGTGACAGCGTTTATTGGATTGGGCGCGCCCTGGGGCACGATCTGGTGCGCGTGAATGCCAGCGCGCGGGTGGTCATTGGACAGGATACCCGCGTCTCCAGCGGCTGGATCGCCGACCGGTTTCTGCAGGGGCTGGCTTCCGTGGGTGTCGAAACCCGCAGCGCCGGCGTAATCACCACGCCCGGCGTCGCCTACCTGGCGCGCTCGCAAGGGTTCGATGCCGGTGTCGTCATTTCCGCATCGCACAACCCATGGACCGATAACGGGATTAAGATTTTTTCCGGCGACGGCTACAAACTGCCGGACTCGCACGAACTGGCGATTGAAAAAGAGATCTTCGCGCTGCTCGATTCGGATACCGTCCCGGCGCCCGATTCCGCTCTCGGAAGCTCGAGCCTGCCCGGTGAGGAAAATCTGCGCCACGATTATGTTCGCTGGCTCGCCGGCAGTGTCTCCACTGACTTGAGCCGCCTTCGCGTGGCGGTCGACTGCGCCAATGGCGCCGCCGCGGCGGAAGCTCCCGAGTTGTTTGGAGCTCTCAGGATCGCCACCACCTACATGCACTCCGCCCCGGATGGACAGAACATCAACGAGAATTCCGGCGCTCTCCACCCGGANNGCGCTTTTTTGCGACGCCAGCGGACGAATCGTGAACGGGGACGCGGTTTTGCTCGTGGCGGCGCGTGAAATGCAGGCCCGCGGCGCTCTTGCCAATGCCACCGTCGTGGCCACGACCATGTCGAATATGGGCTTGGAACTTGCGCTCAAGCGGTCGGGCATCAGGATGCTCCGCGCCAATGTCGGCGACAAATACGTGCTTGAAGAAATGCAGCGCGTCGGTGCTGCACTCGGCGGCGAACAGTCGGGCCACATCCTGTTTCGCGATGGCGACGCCACCACCGGTGACGGACTCCTGACCGCGCTTCGAGTGCTTGAAATTATGGTGCGGACGGGCAAGACCCTGGCCGACCTGGTGAGCGATTTGAAGGTGTTTCCGCAAACCATCCGCAATGTACGCGTCCGGCAAAAAACTCCCTTCGCCCAGATTCCGCCAGTGCAAGCGGCGATTACAGCGGCCGAACTGGAACTTGACGGCAATGGCCGAGTGGTTGTGCGTTACTCCGGCACTGAGGCCTTGGCCCGGGTAATGATTGAAGCGGAATCGAAGGAGCAGATGGATCGCCTTGCCGAATCCATCGTCCAGGCGCTGCAGTCGGCGCTGGGCGCGTAGACTTGCCCGGAAGCCGAGCTTAACCCCTTACGCGCCAACCTACCGCGGAGGGCTTTCTAGCCGCCCCGTGTTGACGAACAGAAAGCCCATCCCAATCCGTTCTCCACCAGACATCTGGTGATAGATCGCAATAGCACCAAATGACCGTAGTTGGTGAAACGGTTAGCGACAAGTGACCTTCGCCTCGTTCTGCCCGAGTTCACGGCCAAGGAGTTGAAATTGCGCCACATCCATTGACTGTCCTGATTCCCTCGCTGCTACCAACGCCGAGTCCCTCTTAGACTTCTACCGAAGAATTATTGCTCACTTAGGACGAGGACACCGTGATTAAGGTTTTGATCTTTGCCGCCTGTGTTGCTTCCGCAAGCATCGCTCTGATCGCACAGACACCCGACTGGCAGCCATCCTCAGGACATACCCAAGTACCAATATGGCCCGTCAAGCCACCTGATGCAGTGCCCTACGGACGAGAGGTCACAACGACGGTACAGATTCCTGATGAGCCTCCGGCTACTGTCGTTGGCAAGGTGTCGCAACCCACAATGACGGTCTATTCGCCGAACGGACTTAATACGGGTGCTGCGGTAGTCGTATTTCCTGGCGGCGGCTATTGGGTTTTATATATGGACCTCGAAGGCACGGAGATCTGCGATTGGCTCACGGCTAAGGGCATCACATGTGTCCTATTGAAGTACCGTGTACCGGGCGAAAACCTTTCGCCGAGGTCCGGCGCCTACCCGAAATCACCTGTGGCATTGGAGGATGCTCAGCGAACCGTCAGGCTGGTCCGATTCCACGCCGCGGAGTGGGGAATCGATCCACATAAGATCGGCGTACTGGGGACCTCGGCAGGTGGCCATCTCGTGGCGGCAGTGAGCACGAATTTCAAAAGACGCTTGTACCGTGCTGTTGACGTGGCCGACAAGGAAAGCTGTCGTCCGGATTTCGGTGTGGCTCTTTATCCAGGACACATGCTTGAGAACACTTCTAAAGAGTTCGAGTTAAATCCCTACGTTCCGGTTACAAAGGAAACTCCGCCCATGTTCCTGTTGCAGGCTGAGGACGACCCGATAGACACTGTGAAAAACTCGTTGGTTTATTACTATGCGCTGAAAAATGCCGGAGTTCCGGTAGAGATGCATTTGTATGCTCAAGGAGGCCATGGGTTCGGCATTCGGCGCACCAAGATGCCAATCACGGGATGGCCTCCGTTAGTGGAGACGTGGCTAAAGAGTATTGGGATGATTTCGGAATAGTTGGTCCTCGAAGTCAATTGTCGAATCATCGCGATTACACTCATCCACGGAATTTTGAGCGCTATCGCCTGTCATCTGCCGATTGCTTTGCTGGCCCGAGAGCGATCAGTGCAACGCCGACAATAACGAGCGCTGGTATGTCACCCAGCAGATGTCCGTGTTCGCTCGCATTGCTCAATGCCTGCACCCCCATGATGGCAGCGTGAACCAGGCTCGACCATGCCGTGAAGGCGATCAGGCTGCGATTTGCCGACGGGTTACGCGATGCGAGCAGTAGGAAAATACCGAGTGTGGCATACACGCCAAGGATCATCTGCTCGTATTCCGGCTGATGAGGCTGCCATCTCCACCCGCTCGGCCATAGAAACATCATCAGTGGGTAGACGCCAAGCAAAAAGATCAACCCCACCAGTACCAACACAACCTTCAGTGCCCGTTCTCGATTCATCGTGCCCCTCCCCGCGATGCGATATGACAGTCAGTGGGCTGAGATCTTAGATTTTAGGGGCACCGCAAGTCAACCCAAGGATAAGGAGCTGGCTAATACTTTGAGCGGGTTGTTGGCGAAACTTCGCCATAGTACTCATCCCTACAATTCCTTCTGTTCAACCCTTCCTTAAAGTACGTCCATTTGTACGACCCGGTAATCTTGTGCACTCCGACTAACCGGTCGAGAATGAGAATCGCTTCATAAGTCAGCCGACTCAGAAAAAACTCATGAGAATTCTTATTGTGGAAGACGATGCTGCACTTTCCAGCTTTATCCGGAAAGGACTGGAAGCCGAACATCATGCCGTCGACATTGCCAGCGAGGGGAACCAGGGCCGTGCCATGGCCGTGGAGGTCGACTACGATCTGGTAGTGCTTGACCTGAACCTGCCGGGTATTGACGGCTTGTCGGTTCTGAGGAGTTTGCGGCAGCGCAAGGCGAACTTGCCCGTCATGATTCTGACCGCCCGCAGCCGCGTCGAAGACCGCGTCCAGTGCCTCGATTCCGGCGCCGACGATTATCTGGTGAAGCCCTTTTCATTTCTCGAACTGTCGGCGCGCGCCCGCGCGCTGTTGCGCCGCAGCCACCTCCCATCGGAATCGGTTCTCACCGTCCGCGATCTTTGCCTGGACCGGGTCGAACGAAAAGTCGCCCGCGCCGGCCGTCACATTGAATTGACAACCAAGGAATTCGCGTTGCTCGAATACCTGATGCGTAATGCCGGGCGCCGCCTGACGCGGGCGATGATCATTGAACACGTCTGGAACCTGACCTTCGATTCCACCACCAACGTGGTCGATGTCTACATCAACTACCTGCGGCGCAAGGTGGACGACGGCTTTTCGCCCTCGTTAATTCACACCGTTCGCGGCGTGGGCTACCAGTTGAGTTCCGACGGGGCCTCGGCATGAGCGCCAGTCCCAGTTCTTTTCCGAAGCGGCCGCAAAGCCGGGATGTGCTCGACGAATTGCTCCATTCGTTAAGCCAGCCCCTCACCAGCTTGCGTTGTTCGCTCGAACTCTCGCTCGAACTTTCACTCGACCTCTCCATCGACGAGGCCGCGGACCAGCAGCAGGAAAGTGTCGCCGTGGCTCTGCAACAGACGGAACAGATTGTTGGCATGATCCAGTTGATGCGCGAGTATCTGGACGCCGGCCAACCCGGACCGGGGGCATACTCGGCGGCGCTCGCTCCGGCGATGCGGAGCGTGGTTGAGGAACTATCCTCGATCGCCGCCGTACGCAGCGTCCGGCTGCGTCTGGTGGGCACCTGTGCCGCGACCGTGCCGGTGCCGGAATCCCGCCTGCGCCTGGCTTTGCAGTACTTGATTGCAACCATGATCGACGCGCAACCTGTGGGAGGCAGTGTTATGCTTCTGCTCGGGGAGGGCCCGGCGGAAGCGGTGCTGCGGGTTGAAGGCGATCGCAGGTGTCGCCAGCCGGCCGCCGCAACTTCAACCCTGCGCAGAGCACGGCTCGCGATTGCCAGCCGCGTGCTTGAAACCGCGGGAGCCTCGCTCGTCTTCGGCGACCCTGGTCCTGCCATATCCGATCCTGCTGGATTCGTGCTTCGTATTCCCCGCCGGGTCGCCGCTCCTCCCCGATGATCTTCGCCGGATCGCTTTAGCTTGAGATTTTGTCGAATCCCGCTTGCCCCAGGGAGTACAATCCAGCCTTTCCGGAGGTTGCGGTGAAGCGTTGGCTTGTTCGTCTGAGTGTCCTGTCGCTGATTTCCGTGTGCTGGGCCCAACCAGGCGCTCCCGCGCCGGTGACGCTGATCCGGGCGGGTGTGCTCATTGATGGCGTGTCGAATTCCGCTCGCCGCGACCAACTCATCACCATTCGCGGAAATATCATCACCGGAGTAGCCGATGCGGGATCGGCGGGCGTCCCAGGAAATCTCCCCGCCGGCGCCACTTTCATCGACCTCTCGCAAGCCACCGTCCTTCCCGGCCTGATTGACGCCCACACTCACATTTTTCTGCAGGGTGAAGATCCCGCCGAGGGTGGATACGACATTCAACTCCTCAAGCACTCCCTCGCGTTCCGCGCGGCCAGGGCGACGGTCTCGGTGCGCCGTGCGCTCGATCAGGGCTTCACCACCTTGCGCGACCTGGAAACCGAAGGTGCTGGCTATGGCGACGTGGGCATCAAACAGGCCATCACAGGCGGATACATCCCCGGGCCCCGCTTGTTTGTTTCGACCCGCGCAATCTCGACGACTGGCGGATATCCCCTGGAGGGTTACGCGCCGGAAATAGAAGTGCCGAAGGGCGTCCAGATCATCGACGGCCCCATCGAGGCACGCAAGGCCGCGCGCCAGCAACTCGACCACGGCGCCGACTGGATCAAGGTGTACATGACCCATCGGTCGTGGGTCGGCAGGAATGGCGACCTGGTATCGCAACCGACTCTGACGGTGGAGGAACTGCGCGCGATTGTCGACGAGACTCACGGCTGGGGAAAAAAGGTGGCTTGCCATGCCTACGGCGGAGAAGGCTTGCAGCGCGCTCTCGATGGCGGCTGCGACTCAATCGAGCATGGCCTGGTGCTGACCGACGCCCAGATCGCGCAGATGATCCGGCAGGGCACGTGGCTCTGCGCAACCCTGAGCGCCTACCTCAGCGGCTGGTCTCCGGCCGATACTCAAGAGGGCCAGCGCGACCGCAAGCGCGCGTCCGCTCATGAACAGTCTTTTCGCAAAGCGCTTAAAGCGGGGGTCAAAATCGCCTTTGGCACCGACATCGGAGGAATTCCCTGGAGTGAGCCCATCGCGCAGGAGTTTCCCCACATGGTCGACTTCGGCATGACGCCGATGCAGGCGATCCAAAGCGCGACCTCGCGGGCCGCCGAACTGCTGGAGATGGACGGCCGGCTGGGAGTAATCGCTCCCGGCGCCTACGCCGACGTGGTCGCCGTTTCTGGCGACCCTTTGGCCAATATTAAGATCCTGGAAAATGTCGGCTTCGTCATGAAGGACGGTAAAGTATTCAGGAACGACCTGGTATCGAAGTGATGGAGCTTGAAGAACCAGTGCGGGGCCAAGAAGGGGTGCGATGAATATTCTGGACATGTGTGATTCGGAAGCGGCTTCGGTTCCGGTGGAAGCGACCGCCGAGCGGGCGATCCGGGCAATGCTCGACCGGCACGTCGGAGCGGTCGCTGTCATTGACGAGAGCCTTCGCGTCGCTGGAATTTTTACGGAACGGGATGTCCTCCGCCGCCTCTCGCTCGGTGAGCGCGACCCGCGAAAACTTTCCGTTCGCGAAGTCATGACCACGCCAGTCGAGATGGCGACCCGCGCTACCACCGCCGCCGAAGCCCTTGCCACCATGGTGGAGCGCCACTACCGGCACTTGCCCATCGTCGATGACGATGGCAGGTTGCTGGGGATGCTTTCCATTCGCAACCTGCTCCAGGCGCAGATTGACACGCTGACGCGTCAGCTCGATCAGGCGCGGTCGGTTGTGCTCTAAGTATGCGCTCTGTCGGCACACCGGAAAAAGCGCCCCGGCGTTATTGGTGCGCGTGCGGGCTTTGGGCGGGGTTCTGGCGGGCTGCCGGCGCGGCCTTCGCGATCTTCACATCAAAACTGATCGGCAACTGTTTTGGCGGGTAGCAGGCCGCGTTATCGCACGCCTGGTATTTCAGGGTTCCGCGCACGACATACTTGCCTGCCTGCACCGAGTGCAGCGGACGCACCAGCACATCCACGTTGAAGTCTCCCGTGTAGACGTTGAGCTTCTCGTCGGGTGCGAACGCAAAACTCATATCCTGGCCTTCGGGGTACGTCGTCTTGCCGATGACGATGTCTGTGGTCGCTTCCACCTTCAGCACGGTCGGGATCAGGAACTCTGACTTCGGCTTGTTGGAATTGATGTGGTACCCGCTCGAAACGCGGAACGAGAGCGGGACCGTAGCCGGTTTACCTTGCACCACGGTCACGACCGGAGCGACCCCCATTTTCACAAGGGGACCTTGCGGGCCAAGTTCGTCCTGCGCCCAAACCCCCGCCGAGATGAGCAGCAGCGCGCTAGTCAGAAAAATTTTCATTTGGCTCCCGTAGAGTCGAGGCTTGCCGCGTCTCCTGCCGCCGCCACAATAAGATGGCAGCCCCCGTCTCCACTAAGGTACTCCAGCTTCAGGCCGGGTCTAAGTTACTTCTGAGCCTGTACCGCTTGGCCCTGGCTCATGGCCTTCTTGATATGCTCCACGAAGACGCTGCGGCTCTGCAGACCGAATTCACGTGCAATGAGCTTGCCGTCGCGGTCCAGGAAAAATGTGGTGGGCAGCACACTGACCCCACCATAGCTCTGTCCCACCGACTCTTTGCCGATCAGGATGGGGTAGTTGACGCCCATTTCCTTCGCGAATTTCGCGATGTCTTCGGTGCCGGCGTCGTCCATGGCCACTCCCACAATCTGAAGTCCTTGCGGGCCATATTCTTTTTGCAGTTCGACAAACCACGGCATCTCGACCTTGCAGGGGCCGCAATACGTCGCCCAGAAATTGAGCAGAACCGCTTTGCCGCGCAGGTCGGAGAGCTTGAGGTTCTTGCCATCAAGCGCCGGCAGTTCGAAGTCAGGGGCCAAATTGCCCATCAGTTGTCCCTTGGCGGGACCATTCGCGCGGTTATCGCGGGCCATGCGAATGCCCGCGAATAACATGGCAGCGACGATCGCGGCGACGAAGAACAGAATCAGAGGATTTCTTTTCACTGGTAACCTCGGCGGCTGAAGCCGCCATCTATCTTGCGACGTTTAAGGCGCGAAACAACCTGCGCCCCGCTATAGGGCAAAGCGATTCAAGAACGAAAAATAGCCGGAGATGAGCGCGAAGCGGCCCATCACCAGCAGGATGCCTAATACGATCAGCAAGCCTCCGCTGGCTACTTCCACGGCGTGCATGTGGAATTTGAAGCGGTTGTAAAACTTTAGAAAGCGTTCGATACCAAGCGATGTGAGCAGGAAAGGCACAGCCAGTCCGGCCGAGTAGATGGCCAGAAGAAAGATGCCTTTCCAGACGGTGTCTTGAGCGGCGGCGAATCCGAGCACCACCGCAAGGATGGGACCGACACATGGCGTCCATCCAAAGGCAAACGCAAACCCGATCACAAATGCTCCCCAGGCGGATGAACTGCCTTTGAGGCTGTGCAGCCGCGTGTCGGCCAGTAGAGCTTTGATCTGAAGAATGCCGGTCAGGTGAAGGCCGAACAGAATAATGACCACTCCGGCGATGCGGGCGAGCAGCGATTTGTATTGCGCGAGAACCTGGCCGACTTCCGTCGAGATTGCGCCCAGCGTGATGAAGACGATGCTGAAGCCGAGGATGAACGCGGCGGAATTGAGCATCACCTTGCGGAAGAGCTCGCCTTCTTTCAGCTTCAGTTGTTCGACGCCTACGCCCGAGATCAGGGAAACGTATCCGGGTACGAGCGGAAGCACGCAGGGCGAGAGGAACGAGATCAGCCCGGCTACGAATGCGGCCAACGGTAATGGCAGACTCGACATAGTTGTCTATTGTAGCGGCGGCGCGGAATTTTGCCCCACTTGTAAGAGATGCGTCCTGGCGCGAGTTTGATACAGCATTCCACGCGGATAGCAGCGCTATCCTGCTCTGTTGCATCGCCACAAGAAGACCCAGAGGACAGAAGTGCTCTTCGCCAGGTTACTGGAGGGCACTCTAGGGTTCATGGCATCGACCAAACGCGGAGTGGTGGACTATACGGAAGGTCGTAGTTTGACGCGTGGTGGTGACCGTGGTGCTCCCCGGTTCGGGTCCGATGCCCACGGTCTTCACGGTACCGAGGTTCAATTCGTGATCGACCCAAGAAGGACTCCTTCGCAGTGGCATCGGCGAGGAGATTCGAATGAAGAAATTAGTTGTTATGCTTGTTGTTCTGCTGTCTGGTGTCGCGTTTGGACAGAACGGGGCATTGATGGGGTGGCAGGGTGGAGCGCCCTCCGACGTCTTCGTCGCAGGTCCTGGCGGGGTAATTGGCCACGACATATCGCTCCTGATGGGCGGCCTGGCGCCGGCTCGGGGACAGTATGTTCCCCAAGGCTACGGCTACAGCTTTGTAACCGGTCCGAACCTTAGCCAAACAAGCCAGCACAACTACTCCAAGGGTGCGAGTTTCGGACCCGGGGGCGGGTTCGATGCCTACAACAGGACGGCAGCGTGGTGTACCAACCAGTGCCATTTCTCAGGCACGTTCATATCGGCGCAACTGACGCGCGCGACGCTAAGTAATGGTACTTACGTCTACACTCTTGCCGGGGAGCTCACCGGAACGTATACCACGGATAGCGGGACCAAGGCTTGTCGTGGATACGTTACGATCCCGGTGTTCGATGAGAATACGCTGATTTTTCAGGGCATGACATCGCTCGGCTACGGCGGGTTGCAGATCATCTTCGATCCGAACTAATACGAGCCCAACTAATACGAGCCGAACGGGGGCGGCCATCGCGCCCCGCCATTATGCTCGCCGCGCCGCTGACCGTTCCGTAGTGGGAAAGCGAGGCGCCCACTTCGGAAAGTATCCGGCCAGGTATCACGGCTTCTTCGGTTTTGCGGGACCGACCAGGGGCTGTGGTGCCGGGCGAGCGGAGGGCGACGGCGTTTCCATGGAAGGTGCTTCGGTCAGCACTTTCTTGATGAATCCCGGCGGTACCGTGGCCGTTAGAATCGCGCGATCTCCGGACTGTTCGACTTTGAGACTGTCGAAAAACGCCTTTACATCCCCATCCGTGCCCTGTGTGCCGATGCTGCCCTCCGCGGCGTGAAAGAGGCTGAGAAAAGCGCCCGCCTTCTCCGTGATGGCCTGCGCGTCGGCATCGCTGTCGGTAAAGGCTTCCGCACGCAGGTGGAGAGCGCGGAGATATCGCGCGGAAATCACCGCGACCACGGGCTTCGGAAACAGCAGGCTCCAACTGCCCAGTCCCCCCAGGGAATTCATTTCGGGCCGCACCCGCAGAATCGCAAAGGACAGGCTCGCCAGAGGTACTCTTCCATAGTACTTGCGCAGCAGCCACGGCCCGCCAAACGGCGAGGCCAGTTTGCGGGACCGGTCGAGCATGCCCCGAATCACGTTCGGGTTCGGATGGTTCGAAACCGCAACGCTGTCNNTGAGGTACGCGGTCAGCCGCCCGGAATCGAACTTGCCGACGAACACCTCGGAAAAGCGCGGCTCTGACGTCGTTCCAGCCGTGCCGCCGCCCCAACTCTGCGGATAGTGGATGGCAAACGCGGCCTGCTCCAGATCGCGCTCGAACTGAAAGCCCGTCTCCTCCACAAACTTCTGGTATTCCGGCTCGCGGGAAACCGGCGGTAATTGACTGGTGGCGTTGAAAGTCCGGATCCACTTCAGATTGACGTAGAAAAATCCGTCCGCCCCGGGAAGCAGCCGGGCCGCTTCCGGCGGAGCATGCTTGCGCAGGGTCACAAGCAACGCGATGGCCGCTACAATCAGCACCACGGCCAGGGGGATGG
>PMBA01000133.1:15423-16070 GCA_003152795.1 Acidobacteriaceae bacterium
GCGGAGAAGCGGAATCATGACCAGGAACCAAAGCAACATGGCGGCGAGCGTTATCGGCATGGCCGTTTGTGCCACCGTGTTCGTGGCTTCGCTGCTGTATCAGTTTGGACTCCTTGAAGGGGTGTCCTGTCTCGCGACCTTTGTCCAGTTATTCCTGCTGTCCGCCACCGTCGTCGATTCCATGGAGGACAAGCAGGCCCCATCGGGAATCCGGAGTCTCGCCGCCGTTCTGACCGCGTCCCTCATGGTGCTTTGGTTTGGAGCCGCCTTCTGGAGCCACACCGGACCCTCGTGATTGGACCGTCCTTCCGGTTGCGCCTGAATTCCCCTTGTGATAACTTAAATAATTGTCCCGGACTTCAGGAAGGGATCAGGGAAGTATTGTGCCCGGTTGGACTTGCTTCCACCTGCTGGCNNGTTCAATTCCCTTCGCCAGCTCCAGACATAATTTTCCGGAAACAGAAGAGTTTTGCGCGGCGACGCGCGCTAGCGGCACGGCTCTAAAGCACTCCTTCAAGTTATTTTCCGGCGAGTGTAGGTGTCCGGCGGGAGTTCTCGCATTTAGTTTCCTGAGCTGAGACAGGCGGAGCAGTGCCGGTGTGGTTTTTCGCGCGACCCGGTGTTTTCGGATTTGCACAGGTGGGTGA
>PMBA01000418.1 GCA_003152795.1 Acidobacteriaceae bacterium
GGTTTTTGCAGAGGATTCCCAGGCCGGGGATTCCGCCGTTCCTTCCGCTCCTGCCGGTCCGCCGAAGGCCAAGGTTGCCCCGGTGGAGGACACAGTTCAGGGCCACAAAATTGTCGATCGCTATCGTTACCTGGAAAACCCGAACGATCCCGACACGCGGCTCTATGTCGAGCAGGAACTGAGTTACACCCGCGCCCTGCTGGACCCGCTCCCGGGACGCGACAAGATCAACGCGCGTCTCGCGCAATTGCTGGAGATTGGCACGGTTGGAGCGCCGCAGATGGGGGGCAAGTATTACTTTCATACCCGCCGTGATGGCGACCAGAACCAGCCCATCCTTTATGTGCGCGACGGGCTGAACGCGGATGATCGCGTACTGCTTGACGTCAACAAACTCGCCGCCGACGGCACGGTTGCGCTCGACTGGTGGTACGCGGCCGAAGACGGCAAGTACGTTGCCTACGGAACGTCGGCCAGCGGATCGGAAGAGAGCACGCTCCATATCGTCGAGAGCGCGACCGGCAAATTGTTGCCGGATAGCATCGATCGCACCCGCTTCGCCAGCGTCGCCTGGACGAAGGGCAGCTCCGCTTTCTACTACACCCGGCATCCCAGGAAAGGCGAGGTGCCGGACGGAGAAGAGGTCTACCATTCCAAGGTTTTCTACCACCAGGTTGGAAGCGATCCCGTCAAGGATCCACTCATCTTCGGCGAAGGCCGCAACCCGCAGGACACTCCCAACGTCACGCTTTCCGAAGATGGCCGCTGGCTCCTGATTGATGTTGGCGAAGGCTGGACAAAGTCGGAAATGTACTTGCAGGATCTGCAGTCGAAAAATCCGCCGCTCGAAATTACCAGCGGCAAGAATTTTCTTTACGGCGCCGAGTTTTTTGCGGGCAGACTCTACATCACGACCAACGAAGATGCGCCTCACTATCGCGTTTTTGTTGCCGAGGCCGCTAATCCGAAGCGCGAAAACTGGAAGGAAATAATCCCGCAATCGGATGCCGTGTTGCAGGACGCGAGCGTGACCGGCGGCAAACTGCTGGCGCAGTACGAGCACAACGCGACCTCTGAACTGAAGCTGTTCGCGCTCGACGGCAAGAAACTTGCCGATATTGCGCTGCCCGCCATTGGAAGTGTTTTCAGCGCCTCCGGCCGCTACGACCGCAACGAAATNNAAAGGAATCGAGAAGAATGGCAGGAACCCCACCCTGCTGACCGGCTATGGCGGTTTCAACGTCTCGCTGACGCCGACTTTCAGCCGCAGCATGTATCTGTGGATGGAGCATGGCGGTATTTACGCGGTCGCCAACCTGCGCGGCGGCGCCGAGTTCGGCGAAGACTGGCATCGCGCCGGCATGTTGGAGAAAAAACAAAACGTTTTTGACGACTTCATTGCCGCCGGCGAATATCTCATCGCCGAGAAATATACGAGCCGCGATCGTCTTGCCATCTTTGGCGGCTCGAACGGCGGCCTGCTGATGGGGGCCATGATTACGCAGCGGCCGGACCTGTTCCGCGCCGTCGT
Source organism: Acidobacteriaceae bacterium (assembly GCA_003152795.1). GTDB lineage: Bacteria > Acidobacteriota > Terriglobia > Terriglobales > Acidobacteriaceae > Acidiflorens. The sequence continues at coordinate 1,532 of PMBA01000418.1, forward strand.
GTGCGCTGTTCCTCTGCTGGATATGCTGCGCTATCAGAACTTCCAGATCGCGAAACTCTGGATTCCGGAGTACGGTTCAGCCGAGGACGCCAAGCAGTTCGATTGGCTCTACGCTTACTCGCCCTATCACCACGTGAAGCCGGGTCAGGAGTATCCCGCCATCCTGTTTATGACGGGAGATACGGATACGCGCGTCGATCCCATGCACGCCAAGAAGATGGCGGCTCTGATGCAGGCTGAGGCCAGCAACGGCGCCAGCAAAGAGCGGCCAATTCTGCTGCGCATCGAGACCAAAGCCGGGCACGGCCAGGGCAAGCCGATCACCAAGCAGATCGAAGAGAGCACCGATATGTATTCGTTCCTGTTCTGGCAGCTGGGGGTGAAACCGTGATCGAGGATCGTGGAGAGACGGGCGCCCCGCCCGTCCAATTTACCGTATGTTCCACGTGCTCTCTGTGGTTAAATGATGTCGGTGTCCATCGACCCTAAAATTCGCGTTCTAGTAGCGAAGCCCGGTCTAGACGGCCACGATCGCGGCGCCAAGGTGATCGCTCGCGCCCTGCGCGATGCCGGCATGGAGGTCATCTACACTGGCCTGCGCCAGACGCCGGAGATGATCGTCAGCGCATCGCTCCAGGAAGACGTGCAGGTCATCGGGCTCTCGATTCTCTCGGGCGCGCACAACGCGATCGTGCCGCGCGTGATGGACCTGCTGAAGCAAAACAAAATGGACGACGTGCTGGTGCTGGTCGGCGGCATCATTCCCGATCAGGATATCGAAGGCCTGAAGAAGATCGGGGTGGCCGGCATATTCCAACCTGGCACACCGATGGACGACATCGTTAAATTCATCCGCGAGCATGTGAAGCTGCACGGCGTGCCGGCCGTTTAGGCTGCGATCCGGGCCGCGATGCCCAGGCAATCTCTGTCCTCCCCATTGCAAGATTTGTCATCTTGAGCGAAGCGAAAGACCGGCTTTTTCGCGCGCGCCACCAAAGACAACGCCTTCCACTCGTCCAAATAGTGCATCATGTTGCCGTGTGCGCTCTCTTCTTCCAGATCGAGCTTGACGGTCCGGCACGTGTCCTGCGTCTCACTTCGTCCGACGCCACCAACCGCCTCAACCGAGCCTGCGTGTTCGCATTAACCGCGGCCCTTGGCGAACTCAAGAGGCAACACGGCCCTCTGATCGTCGCCGCCAATCGCCAGTTTTTCTCGGTTGGCGCCGACCTGAATGAAATCGCCGCTCTGACCGGCCCCGAAGCCTATGAGTTTTCCGCCATGGGCCAGTCGCTGATGAACGCCATCGCCAGCTATCCCACGCCTGTGATCGCCGCGATCGAAGGCCACTGCATGGGCGGAGGTCTGGATCTTGCGCTCGCCTGTCACCGCAGAATCGCCGCTCCCCACGCCGTCTTCGGACATCGCGGCGCCGCTCTCGGCCTCATGACCGGATGGGGAGGCACGCAGCGCCTGCCGCGCCTGATNNATCGCCGACGATCCCGTTGCCGAGGCGCTGCGCCAACTGCAGGCATCTCGCTGATTTATGCAGCGCGTGCAACTTCCACAGCTCTCACGAATCTCTGCTGGCGTTCGCGGACAAGAGTGTCCGCGCCACACAATTCACGCGCTACAGCACCAGCGACCAGCTTAAGAATGCCCACATCCACACCAGGTTCAGGAACCCGAGCGCCGTGACATAGAAAGCGAGTTGCTTCCCCTTCCAACGTTCAGCGTATGCGCCCCAGATCAGGAACACGGGATAGATCATGAGCACGTATCGGACAGCCCCCAGCAGAGGACGCCCGGTATACATCAGCATCTGCAGAATTACCGCCAGCGCGAACGCTCTGTCCTCGAGACGGACCGGGTTCCGAGCCTGGGTCCGCGCATCGCCGCGCAGGCTGACCACGGCAACCAGGATGACCATTCCCAGTTTGAGTGCCAGCAAAGCATCGTGGCCGGTGACGATCAGGCGCAGAGTTTCCGCTAAACCCCGCCATGGCGAAACCATGGTCATGCCTTGATGGAGCCGGTAAGCCTCGACCACAGAGATTCGCCCCGACCAGCGCAGCCAACCCCAATAGCCAAGCAATCCAAGCGGTGTCAGGGCCACCGCCAGCGACCGGGCTTGGCGGCTGCGCAGCGCCAGCACCGCCAGAGGGATGAAAACCAGCACGCCGGTAGGACGCGCCGAGCCCGCCAGGAGCCCGCAAANNAGTGAGGGATTCCGCGTAGCCGGCGAACAACACGAAACTGGTTGGCCACACGCAGAACAGCAACAGCACGCGAAGTCTTCCCACCTCCGACGACTCGCCGCCCGCCAGGCGCAGCAGACCCCAGAACAGGAAGAACGCCGAAACGGTCGACACCAGAAGCGCCGCCGCCATCGCCGGCATCAGTCCATTCACCAGCCGAATCGCTGCTGGATACAACGGATAGAAAATCACCGCCATGGGCCGGTCGTAACCGCGCTCCGCGATGCGCAAGAACCAGAGCGTGTCGAAGCGCTCCCAAATCCCCAGCAGCGCATAATACAGACCGTGTGGCGGGGGCAAATTTTCGGTAAGCGCATTGCTCTGAATGGCCGCCGGGTCGGGATGCAGAAATGGCAGGAATGCCGCTGCCATGGCCGTATAGAACAGGCGCAACGCCGCGGTGACTGCCAGCGCGATCTGCCAATCTGGCCGGGATGCGAGCCTGCGCGACATTTTTAGATTGTAGCGCCCGCCTCGGGCTGCGCCCCGCTGATATAGTAAGTAGTTTCGTAACTGGTTTGGAAATCTGCCCTCATGCGCGAACGCACCGATTCCACGGCTGTGTCAATCAACAACGTCCTCGCCACCAAAACTGACCCCAGTTCTCTCCGCTTCGAATCCAATATGCGCGCGCTTGCCGACCTGGTGGCTCAGGTTCGCAATGAAGAGGAGAAAATCCGCGAAGGCGGAGGCCCGAAAGCCATCGAGAGCCAGCACGCAAAATCGCGCCTCACCGCTCGCGAGCGTATCAACCTGCTGGCCGACCCCGGGTCGTTCTTCGAACTCGGCCTCTATGCCGCGCACAAGATGTACGAAGAATGGGGTGGCGCACCGGCTGCTGGCGTCATCACCGGGCTGGCCCGCATCCACACCCGCATGGTCATGCTCATCGTGAACGACGCCACCGTCAAAGCCGGCGCGTTCTTTCCCATGACCGCGAAAAAAGTCATCCGCGCGCAAAACATCGCCATCGAGAATCGCATCCCGACCGTCTACCTGGTCGACTCCGCCGGAGTCTTTCTTCCGCTGCAAGAGGATGTGTTCCCCGACACCGACGATTTTGGCCGCGTCTTCCGCAACAATGCCGTTATGTCGGCCATGGGCATCCCGCAGATCGCCGCCATCATGGGCATGTGCGTCGCCGGAGGCGGATA
>PMBA01000430.1 GCA_003152795.1 Acidobacteriaceae bacterium
GAAGATTTTTGAAGGCGGAGTGTAGATGCATTTTGCTTGCGCGCAGAAGAATGCATAGGTCCTTCGCTTCGCAATTTAGACCTATTGGTTGCCGAGGCAAGCTAACAGCCAATCGGTCCTTCGCTTCGCTCAGGATGACCGTGTGAATTTGTGGTATGAACTTGCAGGGCACCGCGCCAGTTAAGTGACGACCCAGGAGAAATCTTGACCACCAAACCACCGGGATTCGCGACGCGCGCTATCCACACCGGCCAGGAGCCTGACCCCCTTACCGGGGCGGTCACTGTTCCCATTTACGCGACTTCTACTTACGTTCAGGAAGAAATCGGCAAGCACAAAGGCTACGAATATTCGCGGGTATCGAACCCAACTCGCGACCGGCTGGAGACGAACCTGGCGGCGCTCGAAGGCGGAGTCGCAGCGAAGGTGTTTGCCAGCGGGATGGCGGCGATCAACGGGGTTGCTACCATGCTGAAGGCAGGCGACCACGTGGTGGCCGGCCACAATCTCTACGGCGGGACGCCGCGCCTGTTCAATCAGGTCCTGGTCAACTTTGGTCTAACATTCACCTACGTCGATACATCCGATGTCAACAAGGTTGAGCGCGCATTCCAGAAGAACACCCGGCTCGTGTTCCTGGAGACGCCAACCAACCCGCTGATGGAGCTTTGCGACCTCCGCGCCATCAGCGAACTGAGCCACCGGCACGGCGTAGAGGTTGTCGTAGACAACACTTTCATGTCGCCATATTTCCAGCGTCCGATTGAACTCGGGGCCGACATGGTGGTGCACTCGACCACGAAATTCCTTAACGGACACAGCGACGGGCTGGGCGGTGTCGTGGTCTGCACCAAACCCGAGCAGGCGGAAAAGCTCGCGTTTCTTCAAAAATGCGCCGGCGCTATTTTGTCGCCCTTCGAGTGCTGGCTGATCCTGCGCGGTGTCAAGACGCTGGCGGTTCGCATGGAACAGCATGACCGGAGCGGCCGCAAAGTCGCCGAGTATCTCGCCAGACACAAGAAAGTGGAGAAGGTTTTCTATCCCGGATTACCCAATCATCCGCAGCACGAACTGGCCAAGCGGCAGATGTCGGGCTTTGGAGCGTTGATCGCCTTCGAAACCGGGTCGTTGGCGAACGCAAATAGGATGCTCCGCAAGGTGCGGGTCTGTTCATTGGCGGAGTCTCTGGGCGGGGTCGAAACCCTGATTTCGCATCCGGCGACCATGACCCACGCAGCCGTGGGCGAAGAGGGGCGCCGCAAAATCGGCATTACCGATGGCCTGGTGCGCATATCTGTCGGCATCGAGGACGCGGAAGACATCCTGGGCGATCTGGATCAGGCGCTGGCCGCAATCTAGTGCAGTGCGTTGGGTCGATTTGTTTGACGCACTACACTCGCTGTCAGTCATCAGTCGTCAGTAAGAATGATTTAACGGACAACTGTTTCACCGCACCGACTCACCAATCCATTCCAGGTACGCGGCGCTGCCATCTTCAACGGCAATCTCAACGCACTCGGGAAGTTCGTAGGAATGCAACTCAGTGAGAGTGTCGCGCAGACGAGTGAACGCGTCTGCCGTCGTCTTGATTACGACAAGCCACTCGGTTGCGGTCTCGATTTCGCCTTGCCAGCGATAGACCGATTCAATCTGGGGAGCGATGTTGACGCAAGCCGCCAATTGCCGCTCGACCAGCGCATGGGCGATGCCGCGGGCTTCTTCGAGCGAACCGCAAGTCGTAAGAACAAGTCTTTTGTCGGTCATATAAAATCGATCCTAGAGATATAAGATCGAAAGTCGAGAGACGAAGTTTCACTGGAAGCATACGAGGCAGCCGATGGCAACGCAAATCAAGTTTGGCACTTCCGGATGGCGGGCGGTGATGGCGGAAGAGTTCACGTTTGCCAATGTCAACCGGGCCGTGCACGGCATCGCGCGTTATGTGGCATCCCAGAAATCGAATGGAGCCAAAGTTATCGTTGGCCGCGATCCGCGCTTTCTCGGCGAAACTTTCTGCGCCATGGCTGCCGACATCCTGTCTTCCTATGGCATCACGCCGCTGGTGATCGCGGAGCCCGCGCCCACGCCCGCCATTTCCTACGCGGTGATCCAGTCCAAAGCCGACGGCGCCATCAACTTTACCGCCTCGCACAATCCGCCGGAATACAACGGGATCAAGTTTTCGACGCCCGACGGAGCGCCGGCTCTCCCCGAAGCCACGCAAGCCATCGAGCGCGAGATTGCAGCCTTCGACGCAAGTCCGGAAGCCCCGCGGAGAACCAGGGGCGAATCTCAGTCTCAAGCACAGTCGATCGACCCCCGCCGCATGTATCTGTCGCGTCTGCGGGAAATCGTCGATCTCGATGTGATCAAGAAAGCGGGCATTAAAATTGCCTTCGATCCGATGTGGGGCGCCGCTCGGGGATATTCTGACGGGTTACTGCGGGAGGCGGGCGTGACCGTGGCCACGGTGCACGACACGCGGGACGTGCTGTTCGGAGGCCACGCTCCCGAACCCGACGATCACCTGCTCGACGACCTGCGTCACAAGATGCGCGAAACCGGCGCGGCCATTGGGATTGCGACCGATGGCGATGCCGACCGGTTTGGCATAGTCGACGAGGACGGCACATTTCTGCAGGCCAACTACATCATCGCGCTGCTGTTTGATTACCTGGTCGAAAGCCGCGGCTGGAGAAACGGAGTGGGGAAGTCGGTCGCCACCACGAACCTCATCAATGCGCTTGCCGAAAGACACAAAATCGAGCTCTACGAAACCCCGGTTGGCTTCAAATACATCGGCGAACTTATCAAGCAGGACAAGATTCTGATTGGTGGAGAAGAAAGCGCCGGACTCTCCATCCGCAAACACGTGCCGGAGAAAGACGGGGTGCTGGCTGGCCTGCTCTGCTGCGAGATGGTGGCGCGCCGGGGCGGCTCGCTCGGCCAACGGTTAGCCGGGCTATTTGCCGAAGTTGGTTCCTTCTATCCGCTGCGCGAGAACTTCCACTTGACGCCGGAAGTAAAACAGAAGTTTACTGAGAAGTTACGGGGCGATCCGAGCGAGTTCTATGGCATTAAAGTTGCGAAGGCGGTAAGAATCGACGGGCTGAAACTGGTCCTGGCCGACGGATCGTGGGTTTGCTACCGGCTTTCGGGGACGGAGCCAGTGGTGCGCGTGTACAGCGAAGCGCGCAGTAAGGTGGATCTCGCAAAGTTGAGCGCGGCGGCGAAATCATGGATCTTCGACTAGGGCCACCATCGAGAGTGCGCATTCTTCCCCTGAGGGAGGAAGGCTTCCGCGCGGTGATCGGTCAAGCGATGGGTCAGGCTCCAAGGGCTGAAGCGCTGATGGCGCGCTGGGTCGAAGGGACACGGCCGGCATGGTCATGGCTGGGGCGGGAGTGGCGCCGCCTGGGAACGGGGGCTGCCGTTGTGCTCATTGTCGGATTACTCCTGCACGCCCTGTTCGGGGCCAACGGCATGGTGATCTATCGCCAGAAGCACGACGAGATGCAAGCGCTGCAGAGTGAGGTCGAGCGGTTGCAGAAGGAAAACGCTCAGTACGCCGACCAGATCAGGTCACTGAAGTCCGATCCGGCCGCCATAGAGAAAGAGGCCCGCGAGCAGCTTCATTACACTCGGCGCGGTGAAATTGTTTATGTTGCACCCGATCCTCCGCAGAAGCCGGCCAGCGGTCGCGCCAAGAACGACAGGTAGGCGCTGCGAGCTACGAGCTACGAGCTGTGAGCTCCGAGCGACGCAGTTGGCCCGCAAATCGTAGCAGGCCGCCGCGGCTCCTCCTGTGATAGAGTTCAGAGATCGCATCACGTGTGGGAACCAATCTAAGGTGGGAACCAAATCTAAGGAGGGTGACATGCGGAAACTTTTCTTGTTGTTACTGGCCGGAGCGTTGATTTTGCTGATGGCTTCGGTGTCATTTGCCGGCGATGCCCAAACCGTGAATGGTTGGGTCAGCGACTCCAAATGCGGCGTTAAGGGAGCCAACGCGAGCGCGGAAGAGTGCACGAAGAAGTGCATCACGGCTGGGGCCAGTCCGGTTGTCGTTACCGACAAAGAGCAGAAGGTTCTGGCGGTGGAAAATCCCGATGCCCTGAAGGAGCACTATGGACATCACGTTGCGGTCACCGGGCACATCAACGGCGACAAGATCCACGTTGAAAGCGTAAAGATGCTCTAGGGCCAACGAATCCAACCGATCCAAAAAGGGCGGTCCTTCTGGCCGCCCAATTGTTTTTCCGGTGGAGATGTCGCGCTCGTCCAGCCCAATCAGAGGCCGAGCTGCGCTGGGTTTGGACGGGCGAGGGCGCCCGTCGCCACACGAACCGCCTGCTAGCGCAGCACGCCTTCAAGAGGCGAACTGGCAGTTGCGTAAAGCTTCCGCGGCATGCGGCCTGCCAGGTAAGCCTGGCGTCCGGCGAGCACGGCGTGCATCATCGCTTCCGCCATCAGTACTGGCTCCTGAGCGCCGGCGATGCCAGTGTTCATCAGCACCGCGTCGTAGCCTAATTCCATGGCAATGGCCGCGTCGGAAGCGGTGCCCACGCCTGCATCCACAATGAGCGGGACTCCGGTGATGAGCTCGCGCAGGATTCGCAGGTTGGCAGTGTTCTGAATGCCAAGCCCGCTGCCGATCGGAGCGCCCAGCGGCATTACCGCCGCGGCTCCGGCGTCCACCAGGCGTTTGGCGAACACGATGTCGTCCGAAGTATAGGCGAGCACAGTGAATCCCTCTTTCGCCAGCACGGCGGTGGCTTCGAGCGTCGCTTGCACATCGGGATAGAGCGTTGCCTGGTCGCCAATCACTTCGAGTTTGATCCAGTCCGAGAGTCCAACCTCACGCGCCAGCCGGGCTGTGCGGATGGTGTCGTCGGCGGTATAACAGCCGGCAGTGTTGGGCAGAAGGAAATATTTTTTCGGATCGATGTAATCGAGCAGGGATTCCTTGCTGCGGTCAAGATTCACCCGGCGCACGGCCACGGTCACCATGTCGGCGCCGCTCGCCTCGAGCGCGCGGGCGGTTTCCTGAAACGACTTGTACTTGCCAGTCCCAACGATCAGGCGGGAGCGGAATTGCCTGCCAGCGATAATGAACGAGTCCGTCATGGCCTTTATTGTACGGCTGCGCAGGCTGCGGAAAAAGTCGCTTCGCGACTCGGCTGCAACGCAGCGGCTAAAGGCGGCGGTGGTTTTGCCAAGCTTACGGCGCGGCGGGAAGCCGCAGCCCTTCAAAACAAAGTCGAAATCCCGGGGGCTGGCTCACCCTCCGGATGTCTCCGCCTTCTCGTACATCTCATCGATCAACGTCCGGTAGCGCAACTCAATCCCCCGCCGCCGGACCTTAAAGGTATGGGTCAGCGTTCCATCGGACTCCGAGAATTCTTCGGATACCACCAGCACCCGCTTCAGTCTTTCGAAGCGCGCCATGTTCTGGTTCAGTTCCTGGATGATGCCTTCATACAGCGCTTGCACCCTGGCGTTGGCGACGAGGGCTTGTCGCGAATCAAAGTCGACATGGTTGGCCCGGGCCCAATCTTCCAGGACCGGGAAGTGGGGCGCGATGAGAACGGCGGGAAACTTCCGCCGGTCGCCAAGCACCACGGCGGTCCCAATCAGCGGGTTCAGCTTCAGCGAATTCTCGATCGGCTGCGGCGCGATGAACTTCCCGCCGGAAGTCTTGATCAGATCCTTCTTGCGATCGGTGATCGAAAGGTATCCCTCGCTGTCGAGATGCCCGATGTCGCCGGTCTTGAACCAGCCGTCCACAAACGCGTCGCGGGTTTCCTCCGGACGATTCCAATAGCCACGGAATACGGAAGGTCCGCGCACCAGCAACTCGCTGTCTTCGGCAATCCGCACTTCAACGTTGGCCAGGGGCTTGCCGACCGTCCCAAGTTTGTGGGTTCTGGGCGTGTTCACGGCGATCACGGGAGAAGTTTCCGTCAGGCCGTAGCCCTCGTGAATCGGAATGCCGATATCGGCATACCACTCCGCTAATTCCCGGCCCAGGGGCGCGCCTCCGGAAATGAACTCCTCCGCTTTGCCTCCCATGCCGGCGCGCACCTTGGAAAACACCAGCCGGTCGGCGATTTTCCAGGCGAGCGCCGATGGCCGGGTGCCAGCGAGAGTCTCGGCCTGGTGAGCGCGTCCGACTGCAAGGGCCCACCCGTAGATCGCGCTTTTCGGAAAGCCGGCGGTCTTGAGGATCACCTGTTGCCGGATCTTCTCGTACACGCGGGGCACAGCAACAAAGACGGCGGGCTGTACTTCCGCCAAAGCCTGCGCCAGTTGTCCAAGGTCAGGACAATAGGCCAGCACGACGCCACGATACATCAAGGCGAAGTCCACGTGCCGCGCCGTCACATGGGAAAGGGGCAGAAACGACAGGCTCACCTCATCCTTTGATCCGAGCGCGAAGCCATCGAGTGAACAGGAGATATTCGACGCCATGTTCCCGTGGGTCAGCATCGCTCCCTTGGCATTACCCGTCGTGCCTGATGTATAGATAATTGTCGCCAGGTCGCCGGGTGCAATCGATCGCGCGCAGGCATCGAATATCGGATCGAAATCAGCCGGACCCTGCAGCATGAGTCCCTGCATATGGACGGCGTGAGCGGTTTCGACCGCATCCATCACCATGATGCGCTCCACCGGCGTGTGCCGCTGGATGGTGAGCACCTTTTCCAGTTGGCTTTTCGTGGACACCGCGATGACGCGGGCCCCGGAGTCGTTGAGGAGAAACGAAGTCTGATCCGCGGTCTGGGTGGCATACACCGGAACTGTGACGGCGCCCAGGGTGAGCGCGGCGAAATCGGTGATGGTCCACTCCGGGCGATTTTCGCTGAGGATGGCGACACGGTCGCCTTTGCCGATGCCCCAGGAGGCAAGCGCGCGAGCCACACCGACGACGCTGCGGTAAAGCTCCGCGGAAGAGATCGGCATCCAGCCCTGGGCGCGTTTGTGCAGCATGACGCGTTCGCGGCGGTTCCCGCACACAGCCAAAAAAATGTCGTTTAAGGTCTGAAGGCCCGTCCGGTCCATTTAAGGTCCTCCACCATTGTACGCAGTCGCTGGTACGTCCGCAGCCCTGGGACAGCGGTAGTGGTGGGTTTGCGAAACCGTTCGCCGCCAAGCGAAATGTTCGTGGACAAAGGCCTTCGTGATCATTCGCGGCCTTGGTGGTTCAAGGCTTTCGAAGAGCGGAGGAAAGTGCGTTGCGAGGTTCGCGATCTTCAGGACAAGGCGCCGGCACGCGACCATGGGCATGGCCAGTGAAGTTGAAGCGTGCGCATGGCCGTCTCAATTTGGCGTTTTACCTGGTGCTCGCGACGACGTAAACGTACCGCAGCACATTTTTGCCAGTGTTGGTCACATTGTGCTCGGTCTCCGGCGGACAGTAGATGGCATGGTTGGCTTTGACGTCCAGCCTGGAACCGTCCTTGAAACTCATTTCGCCCTGCCCTTCGAGCACAACCAGCAATTCCTCGTGTTGCCCGGTGCTGTGTTTCCCTACGGATTGGTCGGGTGAGAGGACCTCCAGTCCAGACTTCATGGTGACGGTCTCAGGGGGACCTGCGAGCACCTGGAGATAATCCTTTCCCCGACTGTCCAATTCGACCACTTTGGGTCGCGGCTTGTCTTGAGACTTCACCGGAAGCAGGAAAATCGAGCAACAGAGAAGTACGGTCATGGTCCCGAATAAAGCCCATCGTTTATAGGTGGCTTCGAAGTTCATCTGGGGTTTCCAATCTGCCCGCTGGAGAGGTGCCATCTGACGCTTGGGATCGTCTATTCATGCGATCGTCCTTGGTGGTTCTTTCCTGGCGGCTCTTTGCCGGCGGATGCGCTTCCAATCATAGCTGAATGCACATTGCAATTTGCGCCGGTAGAGGCGGGGCTTGCTCGTCCCTGGAGACGAGGGAGGCGGGGTCTCTACGGGAGACCGGGAGGCCCCGGTTGGGGACGGCATGGAAAATCTGTATGCCGGACGCGCTCTCGGTGGCGGGTACGGTTGGCCAAAAGCCGCTCCGGGAGGGTAAAGTGGGCTGGCCGAGGGTGCCATTGCAGGGCATCTTCCAATTCGGGAAGTCCGGTCGATCCAAGTACCATTTGGAGGAAAATTCCTTGCATAACTCTGCTAAAATGAGGTGTTCCAAAGGGCCTAAGTCCTGTCAATGAGCGTGGTTCGGAGCGACGGTTTTGGATATTGAAATGCTCTATAGATGCTCTATACGGCTTGGATCTCCCTCTACCGCTCACTGGCCCAGTGCCAGGTAGGAGTGCTGTTTTGGACGACGGTGTTTTAGACCACGCGGAGACAGGAAAGCGCGTACGACGAAGGCGGAGCTGGTATCGGCGTCGCCTGCGCATGCAGCGAACGCTAGCCGCTGTGGTGGTCGGGACAGTGCTGGTTGGGGCGTGCTGGAAGAATGCGGCGCGCTATTTTTCCCTGCCCACCTTGCATGCCTCCCGGGCCTTGCCCGACTCTTTCTGGATGCGGGGGAACGTACGCAGGAATCTCGCCTTGATGGGGGCGCAGTCGTCCAGTCCGAAGTGGCGGGACCGGAACCCGAACATTTATGCCTACTCGGTGGTGCCCGGAGGCGTGAAAGATGGGGACGATCTCCGCTACGCGGCGTTGCGCGATTATGTAGTTCGGCGGCATTACGCCCACTTCGACTTCAGCAATGCGCATCTGATACATGCTAGCGAAGCGCGCGAAGTTTATCTTTCGTACCGCATTCGTGACACCGTATTCTGGACCCGCAAAAAGATGCGCCTGCACATCGGTGAATTGCTGCTGACCGATGGCAAAATTACGGCTCGTGCGCGTTGTGGCAACCAGATTTCCGATACCGCCAAGCCCGAAGTGTCCAATGAAGAGCCGGAAGAAGATGTTTTGGACCAGCCCGTGGCGGCGCTCGAACCAGGACCGTCTTTTCTCGTCAGGCCGGTGCTCGCGCCGCCGGACTTGCCGATTGGCCAACCGGCTCCGCCCACACTTTTCGCCGGAGCCTTCTTCTTTCCCTATGTGCCGGCTGGGGTGCCGATTGCCTCCGGAAACTGCTCCACCGAGGACCAGATTGTGAAGGGCCACTGCCATCACCACAAACAGTCAACCGCGCCTGAGCCGTCGACCATGGTGCTGCTTGGTTCCGGCCTGGGGTTAATTTTGTGGCGTTATCGAAGAACCAGGCAATTCGCTATTAGCCATTAGATTGCATCGTGTGACGTGGACAGTCTTGCCCGCGAGAGTCAGAGCCCGCCGCAAAAAGCGGGCCTTTTTGTTTGCGGACGCAATGGCCACGGAGGCACGGCGGCCCTCAGTCCATCCAGCCAAACGCTGCCCAGCTCAAGAGGCGCGCGGAACTTCCGTGAAACCTTGTGCGTATCTATGGCCAGATGAAGCAGGGAACTGACGACGCCTGCAAAGGAGCGCACCATGGACGGCAACTTTATTGGTTTAGTAGCAGTGACGCTGTTTTTTGGAATTCCCCTGGCGGCGATGTACACGTACTACCGGGTTCGCAAACTGCGGACGGAGGAACGGCTGGCGGCGATCGCCCGTGGAGCGAATGTTGCCATGGAGCCTGATCTCTCCGAGGCCGCGCACTCGCGGCGCTGGGGAATCCTGCTGGCTGCCATCGCGCTGGGCTACATGGCGATGATGGCGATGATTGCGCGAGCCGAACCGGATGCGTGGAAGGCGGCGGCGGTCGGCATTGTTCCGCTTGCAGCCGGGCTCGGTTTCCTCCTGGATTCCGCTTTGATCCGCAGAGACCTGAAATCGGTCAGCCAGTGAGGCAGACATTTGTCTGGCCGCGTTGCTGGGTCCGTTCGCAAAACTGCTGACCATCAAGGCCAGGAAGCTACACGAAGGAAACCCTACTCGGGATTGGAAGTCTTCGTGATGCTTCGTGGCCTTGGCTTTTTGGTTGTATCGTGGGACTGTCCCACGATCCCGGCCGCCGCATCCTTGACCATGACCATGTCGTTGCCTTCGCGCGGGCTGCGAACCCACGCCACAGAGTACAAATGATTGCGTAAAGCGCGCCCCAGGCGCCGTTTTCGGGCTTGCATTTGCCCCGTCCAAACGTCATCATTACCGGCGGCGTACGGGAGTCGGCGAATGAAGCGTTGTTTTGCAGTTGCAGTCTATGCGTTTGTAATCTCCATGATCGTAATCGGGGCTGCGTTGTTGCTGGGCGTGGCTTCTGGGCCGGCTTTCGCGCAAACACGCACCGAATCGGTTTTCAACGGACACAGGATTATCATTCCCGAATCCAGCATTCCGCGGGCTGGCCGCCATCACACCAATTACTTCTTTGTGGACTCGGACGTTCCGAGCCCGAGCGGCCCGCCTGCTGGCGTGGAGACGCCAGGATCCCTGGCCTGTGTCTACCAGTTGGTGACGGGGCCAGCCGGTTGCCCGATTGCCACGAGCACCAATCTTCCGACCGGGGGCTGGGGCGCAATTGCCATCGTGGATGCTGGGGACTACCCGACTGCGGCAGCCGATCTGGCAGCCTTTTCCAGTTATTACGGACTGCCCGCGGCCAACTTCGCGGTCAAGTATTCCGGCAAGAAGCCTCCGGTCTACTCCGATTGGGAGGTTGAGGAGGCGTTAGACATCGAGTGGGCTCACGCCATGGCGCCGAAGGCCAAACTTTTCCTGGTCGAGTCGGTGCAAGTCAACACCGATCCTACCTGGGGAGCGGTGCAGTACGCAGCAAAACTGGTGGCCAAGAATGGCGGTGGTGTGGTCAGCATGAGCTGGGGCGACCCGGAAGTTAAGAAAGAGCTGAATTGGGACAAGTACTTCACCACTCCCGGCGTCGTGTACTTTGCGGCCAGCGGCGATTCCGGAATCGGCGTCAGCATCTATCCGGGGGCGTCTCCCAATGTGGTTTCAGTTGGAGGCACGTATTTTAGCCGCGACGGCAACGGCAACTTTGTGAACGAGGTTTACTACAGCGGCGGGGGCGGCGGCGACATTAGTCCCTACGAGCCCATACCCACCTACCAGAGCGGCATTGCAGGCATGGTCGGAACCCATCGCGGGTATCCTGACGTGGCCGCTGATTTCTGCTGCGCGGGTGTTTACCTCAATGGCGCCTGGTATGCGGTGGGAGGCACGAGTTGGGCCTCACCGACTTTTGCCGGCATCGTCAACGCCGCCGGCAACAAGCAGCAGTCAAGCCAGGACGAGCTGACCTGGATCTACGGCGAGTTGGCCAATCCAGCCGAATACCAAGCCGATTTCAACGACATCACCCAGGGCGATGCGCGCTGCGTGCCCGGCTGGGACCTGTGCACCGGTGTTGGCTCGCCCCGGACCTATGCCGGCAAGTAACCCGCGAAATTAGANNGTTCGCTGCCTGTACTACTTCCGATCTTTCACTTTCTCCCTGGCTTCATTTTCCCGCAGCTACGGCTTGGGATTTTGCTGCGTGAATTTCCGCGAGGAAGGGCTTGGCTGCGGCCGGGGCTGGCACTTTGCCCAACAGCAACGCGCGCGTTGTGGCGTGGGGTCCGTATATTGCGTGGCGAGAATCATTGTCTTGACGGAGCGATGCGCCTTCCAAAGTGAGCCCGGCAAACGCACCCTTGGCACGGGAGTAGGTCAGGATCTCTGTATCCAACTTCCAATCCGTGCCTGCCTCGGCATGGCGGCCAACTGGGCCCGCCGCCGCGGAAGCGTCCCCGCCAATCTGGAAATTGCTCTCAAGCAGCCTTTGCATGCCTTTGTCATTTTGAATAATCAGGACCACGTCCACCGCTTCCACCCCGATTTGCAGGCCCCAACTTCCGCCTGAAATCGTGATGAACGCTGGCGCGCTCCAGCCATCCGCGGTACGGCAGGTGGCTACGCCTTTGCCTGCTTTGGCTCCGAAAATAAAGCCACCTTTGACCATGTGCGGAACAACGGCCACGCACTTTGCATGCTCCAAAACTTCTTCCGGAATTCCCTTATCGGGCATTCCCATGATTTCGTGCAACACGGTGGTGGCGCTGTCCAGCCGGTCGGTGGCATCTTCTCTCGCCGACCCCGCCCAGCACAGCGTGCCAAGACTCAACATCGCAAGCAAGTACATCAATTTCTTCATAGGACAACCTCGTTTCTGTGACCTCCGCGCCGCGTCTCCAGCTTTGCGGCGGTATACACCCGCACCGAATTCCGGCTGGATATTAAGGCGCACCAGGTCGATTCCGACGTTAGCAAATCGGGATTTGAGAGGTCTGTGCAATAGTGCACACTTCGCATTGCCGGGAAGCGATGGGAAGAAATCCCGGCCCATTTTGGGATGAAGCCAGCACCATCGCCGATGTGTTCAATTTTGCTCAGACCAGGAAAAGCCAGGAGGCTAGAAAAGTGGCAGCCCTCCAAAGAGGCTCAGAAGAGTCCCAAACCGCGCTTTACTAGGGCTGAGGAGAAACATGAAAACCAGTACGAAAGACAAGATCAAGGGCAGCTTCCACGAAGTGAAGGGAACCATCAAGGAGGAGGTCGGCAAGCTAACGAGTGACTGCAACTTGAAAGCGGAAGGGAAAGTTGAAAAGCATGCGGGCAAGATTGAACAGCGAATTGGCCAGGCGAAAGAAGGCGTGGCAAAGTTGAAAGACCAGTTGGCGGACGTGAAAAAAACTGGATAGGGCGTTCCGAATAGGGGCGTTCCGAAATGAATCGGCAAAGGCGAAAGAGATCGCCGGGCGAGGGAAGGGACGTTGCCCCTCCCCTCGCGCACCCATCCCCAAAAACAAAACAGGTTGTTTAAACAGAAGAGTTGACACACCTGACCGAACTACCGGTCGTGTTCTTCGTTCTCGGCTGGTTGTTTGATAGCGCCGCCCCCGCGGTTGTCTTCGATGGCGGCCGCCTTGGAGACTTCCTTTCGCGAGGTCTTGCCTGCTCTGCTGTCTACCCGCCGAATGCCCGCCGAAGGTTTATCTCTCTTGCTGGCGCCGATAACAATGTCGCTGCTGCGCCCAACCTGTTGGCCGATACTGCTGGAATTGTCCCAGCTTGCTTCCGGTCTGACCCCGAGTCCTTCTGCGGTTCTTGCATCCACCTGCCCGGTGATGGGCAAATTCTCAGCCTTCTGATAGGCGCGAATGCTGGCCCGGGTCCGCAGGCCGAAGACGCCATCGATTTTGCCGTCGTAGTGTCCTTTATTGCGGAGAGTCTCCTGGACTTTCCTGATCTCGCTCCTGACGACGAATACCGCAACTTCCTTGCCGGCGTCCGCGCCTGCCGCGCTTCGCGGGAAGCCTTGCAGCAGCATTCCCGTCATCAGAAGCGTGAGGGCGACGCCAGCCCACCCGATCTTGCCCGCGAGAAACATGACTTCTCCTGGCTCCGGTGCTGACCACGTGCGGTCCATCCCAATGCAACCGGTGGCTGATCGCAGCCTTTTTTGGGACAGGATCAGATTCGCTCACTTGTTCTGGCATTACTGTGCACAATGGATCATTTCGTTAGCCACCGGAGATAGTCTCGCTTGTGTCGGGCTTTTTCCCCGATGTGAATGCCGCGCGTGGCGGGCACCTTTTTCGATTCGTTACGCAGTCCAGAAAGTGATAAAATAGCGTTTGCTCGGCAGAGGAGGTGCCTTATGTCTCCTGCTCGCCAACCTAGTGGTTCTGCAGGCGGAAGGAAAGCGGCCCGCTCAACTCCCATCAGTTCGCCACCCCCAACCCAGCGTAGGGCGATCGCTCCACGTGCCGCGTCCGCGAAGAGGCGCGCCTTCGATCCGCAGGCATTTCTAGCCACTATCGGCGAGGGGAGGAAGTTTCTGCGTCTCGAGAAGAAACAGGGAATTTTTGCCCAAGGGGACCCGGCCGATGCGGTGTTTTATCTAGAGACTGGCAAGGTGAAACTCACGGTGGTGTCAAAGACGGGCAAGGAAGCAACCATCGGCATACTGGCGGAAGGAGACTTTTTCGGCGAAGGTGCGCTTGCCGGGCAAGCTCTCCGCATGGGCTCTGCGACCGCCATCACGGATTGCGCGGTGCTGCGAATCGACAAGCAGGCGATGATGGAAGCACTTCACCGGAAGCACGAATTCTCGGACATGTTCGTGGCCTACCTGTTGGCGCGGAACATCCGGTACGAAGAGGATTTGGCCGATCAGCTTTTCAATTCAAGTGAAAAAAGGCTGGCCCGCGTGCTTCTGCTGCTCGCTCATTTTGGCAAAGAAGGAAAACCCGAGGAGGTCGTTCCCAAGATCAGTCAGGAGATGCTGGCGGAAATGGTGGGCACGACGCGGTCGCGGGTGAGCTTCTTCATGAACCGGTTCCGGAAATTGGGATTTATTAAATACAATGGCGGGTTGCAAGTCCACAGCTCGCTTTTGAACATTGTCCTCCACGACTAGGTTGCCCACGAAGCAGGTTGCAGGCGAGCCGCGTGCGCGTGTTTCCGAGCGCGTCCTTTGTCCTGAACCTGATTCAACAAGGTCAGGGAGTATGCTTTAGCGATGGATAAGAAAGAGATCAATTCCCCAAAGTTGACCGAACATTTTCTTCTCTGGATTTGCGGCATCGGAGGTTTGCTGATGGCGATCCTCTTTGCGCATTACGTCTACCACGCTTTCTGAGGCGGTGAGAGGCGAGCGCGGTGATGCGACCGCTCCCGCGCGCTTTACCTTGTCGGCCCCCGCCGATTGCAGGAATCGTGGCGATGAGCCATCCACGTCACACCAATAGAAGCGAACTCGTCGACGAACCGATCGAGGAACTGCATACTTCAGGCAAGCGTAACGTGGACTCACAGGAAGGCCAGCCGGGCCGGTCCCTGCCTTCGATCGCGGTGTGGTTCTTGTCGACGGTGATCCTCTCGGCCTGGCCGAGGCCGGAAATCAGCATGTCCTTCAATGGGACGTCGAGGCCTTCGGTGATGGCCCTGGCGCCAGTGAGGCGGGCGATGTCCTGCAACATATTCTTGCGTTGGTCGCCGAAGCCGGGGGCCCTGACGGCGGCTACCCGCAGCGGGCCACGCAGCTTTTTCACCACCAGAGTAGCCAGCGCCTCGCCGTCAACATCCTCTGCGATGATGAGCAGGGGCCGGCCGCTTCTTGAGACCTGTTCCAGCAGCGGGAGCAGATCCTGCTTGAATGTGATTCTCTTTTCGTGAATCAGCACATAGACGTTCTCAAAGACAACTTCCATGAGTTCGGGGTCGGTAATGAAGTAGGGTGAGAGGTATCCGGAGTCGAATTGCATCCGGCCCGCCTGGGGTTTGTCGCTGGCACTGCTGGCAATGATGCTCTGCACGCGGATGGCGGCAGCATCTTCCATACGAGCCAGAATGCGTTTGTCAATTGTAGTAACTTTCGTAGCCATGATTGCAAAACCTCCGTCAGAGGTGCCTCACCGCACACTGTTTCGTACCCAGAATGGACCATTCCCGTTTTGGGTCTGTCCGGTGTTATGAGTATGTCTGATTTCAGCTTTGCATAGTGGTCAGTCTTGCACACTCTTGGGCAAACTACGCGGAATGCCGCGGCCCGGGCCCGGATTGGAGCGTGGCGGCGCCGTCGGCTGCGGATTTCAATGGGAGGAAACCGCCGCCCTTGAACTCGACCGCGAATTGCAGGCAGGTTGTCGGATTACTTTCGCACAGCCAGAGTCGGGTGCTACGGGGCCGGCCACGCGCACGACAGCATCCCGATCCCCAAACGTGCAAGGGTGATCAGTCTCTGTGTTCTTTTGTCTCGCCGTCCGTTATTTGCCGGCACTCACGAAGGCGCCCGTGGTCGCGTTGATCACTCCAATGCCTTTCCTGTCGGACTCGCTGGTGCCGTAAATCACATACCAGACGGGCATATTCTGCTTACGGTCCTTGAGCAAAACGTAGGTCACGGGTTGTTGAGGGTCCTTCTTCACAATGGTTTCACCCCCGTGCTGCTGCGCGACCGCGAATGCCTTGTCCGTATCGGCTTTCAGCAACAGCGGTAGAAAGGCGAGATTGGCGGCTGCGGCGTTGTAGGAGCCCTCTGTGCCCTCGGCGGAAACTCCAAACGGCGGCGCATCGGGCCGGCGGCTTCCGGAGCAAACGATGGTCTTGGTGGACCGGCGGCTGGGCGAGGCAAAGTACCCTCGCCAGATGGTTGATTTTCCATTCTGCCCGTTGGCTTCCGGGGTGAGAACAGATTCCAAACGGGCCGGCTGAGCGTCCGGCGCCCACTTCAACGCCAGACCCATCATTCGATTGAACGCCTCCTGACCGGTGTAAGGCACCGGTGTCTTAGTCTCCGGCTGTGCCGCGGTTGCCGGTTTTTCGGCCGTACTCTCCTGCGGCTTGTTCTCGGTTGAGCTACATCCCACGGTGAGGATGGCAAGGCTGACGATAGCGAGCGCAAATGCAAGGCGATATATTTTCATACACCGTTCCTCCGGGAGCATTTTGAACCTGAATCATTGCAAACCTTAATTATCATTTCAGCTCCGTCTCACGCTCTTACCACATGTCAGACCCAGTCCGCTGTGATCTGGGTCCGTCGAGNNCCGGGGGGCTGCAGCCGGGGAGTCCTACGCTTGACGCCTTCGTCAAGGGTGGGATTGCGCGGAATGTCCCGCTACGGGGAAAAGCGGGAACGACGGGAGGGGCACAGGAAAACACGGGGGAAAGGCCACGGGGGGGCTAGGGAGGCTTCGGACATGCCGGGACTGGCCAATTTTATCCCCAAAAGATGTCGCCCCGGCGTAACCCCCGCCGCCGGTTTGCATCCAAGTAAACAGGCGCTTTTGCATGTTATACTGCGTCAGATGGGGTGGCTGGGTCCCTCCACGTCCCCGCCCGAGGATTTCCATACATGGCCGGTAGTTCTCGCCGTTCTCTCTTCCTGATTGTCTTCGTGCTTGCCCTGTTTGGGTTGCTCGGAATGTTGTTCGCGCAAAGAATCAGCCCGGCAACCACGCCCAGCAGCGATTCCGACGTCCGCGACAGCATGAAGCAGTTCACCGAGGTTTATGAAACCATCGAGCAGAATTATGCCGACCCGGTGAATGCCGACAAGGCGATTTATAACGGCGCCATCCCGAGCATGCTGCACCAGCTCGATCCGCACTCGAACTTCTTCGATCCGAAGTCGTACTCGGCGCTGCGCGAAGAGCAGCGCGGCAAGTATTACGGCGTGGGCATGACCGTCGGGCCGCGCAACAATAAAGTCATCGTCATCGCTCCCTTCGTCGGCACCCCGGCCTATCGAGCCGGCATCCGGCCGGGGGACATTATCGCGGCCATCGACGGCAAGCCGACCGACAACATGAGCACCTCCGACGTGGCCGATCTGCTCAAGGGACCGAAGGGTACCACGGTCCGCATCACCATGTTGCGGGAAGGCTCGGACCATCCGCTGGAATTCGCCGTAATCCGCGACGAGATTCCGCGCTACAGCGTCGACCTGCACTTCATGATCAAGCCCGGCATCGGTTACATGCACGTTTCCGGATTCCAGGAAACCACCGAGCATGAAGTGGCCGAGGCGCTCGAACAGATGGGAGATCTCAAAGGCCTCGTCCTGGATCTGCGGCAAAATCCCGGTGGCCTGCTGAGTGAAGGCGTGGGCGTGGCCGACAAATTCCTGAAGAAGGGACAGCTCATCGTCTCGCACCACGGCCGGTCATCTCCGGAAAAGCGGTACGTAGCCGCTCACGGCAACAGCGGCAAGGAATACCCGCTGGTGGTGCTGGTCAATCGCGGCACCGCGTCGGCGGCCGAAATTGTTGCGGGAGCCATTCAAGATCACGATCGCGGCCTGATCGCAGGGGAAGTGACGTTCGGCAAGGGTCTGGTGCAAACCGTGTATCCGCTGGCCGAAAATACCGGCCTGGCCCTGACCACCGCCAAGTACTACACCCNNTAATCATGAAGTTAAGCTGACCGATGGCGGACGCACGGTTTATGGCGGGGGCGGGATTACCCCGGATGTGAAGCTGGCGCCATACAAGTCCAACAAGTTTCAGGATTCGCTGCTGCAGCACTACGCGCTGTTTAACTTTGCCAAGCGCTACGCGCTGACGCACAAGATCACGCCGGGTTTCGAAGTGGACGATGCGGTGATGCTGGACTTCCGCAAGTCCCTCGACAGCGAGAAAATTCCCTACACCGAAGCCGAAATGATCGAAAGCAACGATTGGCTGCGCTCCAACCTCAAGAGCGAACTTTTCGTGGATGCGTTCGGCCAGGAAGAAGGCTTGAAAGTGCGGGCGGAAACCGATCCGGATGTGATCAAAGC
>PMBA01000324.1:0-10695 GCA_003152795.1 Acidobacteriaceae bacterium
CGGTCTGCCCTTAGCTTTCGAATCCAAGACTCGGTTAGGGAATGCTGACATGCTGATTCGCCGGACGCGGAAACTCGCGCTTCTATCTTCGCTTGCTCTTTTGCTCGTTCTTTTGCTGGCAACCGCCGCCTTCGCCGAGAAGATCAAGATCATCGTCGATCAGGATGCGCGCGGCCCCGGCACCAGCGACCAGCAGGCGCTGCTGGTTTTCCTGCAGTCGGAGAAATTTGACGTCCTCGGCATCACCACCGTCAGCGGCGATCAGTGGGTGAAGGAAGAGACGCAGCACACGCTTCGCATGCTGGAGATTGCCGGGCGCACCGACGTTCCCGTCATCCAGGGCGCCGAGTTTCCGCTGCTCAACAGCAAAGAAGAGACGGAACGCTGGGAAGCGCTCTACGGCAAGCTGGAATACAAGGGATGCTGGACTGACCGCTTCGAGGCGACGCGCTCGACCCTCTACGACGAGCCGTATCATGCGCCCGATGTGGTGCCTCCGCTGAAGGAAGGAGCGCCCCACATTCAGGCGCAGCCGGGCACGGCCGCTGAGTTCATTGTGCGGATGGTCCACAAGTATCCCGGCGAGGTGGTGCTGTGGGCGGGCGGCCCGCTGACGAATTTTGCGCTGGCGCTGAAGCTTGACCCATCGGTTGCGACGCTGGCGAAAGAGTTTGTCATGATGGGAGGAGGACTGTACGCCAACAAGGGTGCGATCGATCCTGGAGCCATCGACGCCCGCCGCGAATTCAACTGGTGGTTTGACGCGGAAGCGACGCGTATCGTGCTGCGCGCCCCCTGGAAGAAGGTCACCATCACCCCCATCGATATCTCGGTCAAGACGCGTTATACGAACGAGATGAGGGCACTCATTGCGAAGGCGGGTACTCCGGTGACCGGGTATCTGGAGAAGTATTCTCTGCCGGGCTACATGTGGGATGAAATTGCGGGCGTGGCGCTCATCGATCCATCGATCATTACAGGCCAGAAGCAGCTTTATATGGATATCGAAGTTGATCACGGCGCCAGCTACGGCAAGACGATTTTCTGGAACTCAACGGCAGTGGTTCCGCCATACCTGCATTTGGCGAATGTCCAGTTCGACATCGATGCGGAGAAGTTCTACAAAATTTACATCGACTTGATGACGCGGCCTGCGGGAAAGTAATGCAGGGAAGAGTCGCGCCCGTCCGTGGTGGGGAAAGGGAACAGATGATTCAATTCCAGGAGGNNGGCGCAAGGTCATCGTCAATCAGGATTGCTCGGGCCCCGGTGGCAGCAACCTGCAGACCCTTCTGGTGATGATCCAATCCCCGCAGGTGGAGGTGCTCGGGATCACGGTGGTAAGCGGAGACCAGTGGCGCGACGAAGAGGTGGCCCACACTCTTCGGCTGCTCGAGATCATTGGCCGCACCGATATTCCTGTGGTGCCGGGCGCGGCGTTCCCGCTTGTCCGGCGCCGCGAGGAAGCGCAGCAGTGGCAGGAGCGCTACGGAAAGGTAGCTTACGCGGGCGCATGGGATGACCGTTGGTGGCACGAACCTTTTGTGGTGCCGGCGCTCCCGGAGGGGCAGCCCGCAAGCAAGCCCGCCGACGAGGATGCCGCCCACTTTCTGATTCGCATGGTGCGCAAGTATCCCCATGAGGTCACGATCTATGAGGGCGGCCCCATGACCAACCTCGCGCTGGCGATTTCACTCGATCCACAATTTCCCGAACTGGCAGAGGAGCTGGTCTTCATGGGGGGAAGCATCGCCCCCGAAACCGACAACCCCGAGTTCACCAGTAACCCTCGTCACGAGTTTAATTTCTGGTTTGATCCCGAGGCTGCGCGGATCGTCTTGCGGGCGCCGTGGAAGAAGATCGTGTGCACGCCCACCGACATCTCAGTCAAGACGCGGCTGACGCGAGCGATGATCGACGAGATCGGGAAGGCCGGAACTCCGCTGGCGCGCTACGTTGCCCGTTTTTACCAGTCTGCTCCGGGCGCCGACATTATGTGGGACGAACTTGCCGCCGCTGCCTGGATTGATCCGTCCATCATCACGAAGCGCGAGATGCGCTACCTGAGCGTCGATCTCGATGGTGGCGCTGGATACGGCAATACTCTGACCTGGTCGGAGAAAGATAGACCCGCAGGCACGGTGCAGCGGGCAGAGATCCAAGTTGACTTGGACAAAGAAAAGTTTTATCGCATGTTCGTGAGCCTGATGAGCGCCCCCACGCCGGCCCGGTGATACGACTCAACGCGGCGGGGGTGAAGAGGAATTCTGGTTCCGCAGCGCGATCACAAACTCCTGAATGTCGCGCCGCATTCGCTCGGCGTCCTCCTTTGTTTTCTTGGCCAATGTGGCGTGAAGTTGAAGTTCTTCTTGAGCTTTATGCGCGGCCCCGGTTCGAAGGTAAACCCGCGCCAGGCGATAGTGTGCTTCTTCGAGCATTTCATCGCCTTCCGGACTGACTTCGATCGCTTTCTGATAAGCGGAAATGGCCCGCGAAAAGTCCTTGTGCTGCGAATACAGGATCCCGAGTTGCAGATACGCGGCCCCGAGTTTGGGATCGAGAAGCACCGCCTTCTGCAGCAGAGTTTCCACACGCGCTGAGCGCTCGGTGTCACGCGGAGTGGCATGGTCCGTATCCAAGGCACCCGCGGACTGTTTCCAGAGGCTTACGGCGTAATAGTAGTTCGCCAGCGCGTTGTCGGGATGCCGTTGGGCGAATCGCGCCAACCTCTCAGCCGACTCTTGGGTGGGATTGACCTCCACACTCTGCATTTTTCCCAGAAACAGATAGGGAGTGGGATCGTCGGGAGCGAGGTCGGACGCGTTTCCGAGATACTGGGTTGCCTGCGCGTAGGAACCGCGAGCGTACGAGGCAACGCCGAGCGCGACCAGCATGCGGACGGACTTTGGAAACAGGCGATTGCCCCTGGTGAAAACTTCGATGGCCGGTTCGAGGGCGCGATGGGTCAAGAGCTCGGTGCCCCAATCGAACAGGTTTGGCTCGGTGGGGTCAAGTTCCGCCGCCTGCTGGTACTCGCGAACCGCTTGCAGTGGGTGGCCGAGTGTCTCCTCGATGTTGCCNNCACCGCGTCCCGCAAAGAACTCTCGGTTGCAGCGGGGGGCTGCTGCGCCGCGGCGTCCGGAGCTTTGCTCAATGAAACCGTTGCTTTGGCGAGGGCTTCGGTGGCTCGCAGCACGGTGTCGGAACCGTGTCCACCCGAGTTCGTGGCTTGGGTCACACCGGCTACGGTGAATTGAGGCTCGTCAAAAAAATCGGGTGCTGATACACCGGGTTTTGCGCTGGCTGCACTTGCTGGAACAGTGCTCCCGGGTTCAACGGTTCGGTTAGCCGGAACCGCGAAGTCGATTGTCTTTGTCTCGTTCCGCGTGATGCGCACCGAACCGGCAAGAGCCATGATGTTGCCTGCGATGTCACCGAGGAGGACGTAGTCACCCTCTGCAACAGCCGGGAAGCGATACGCTCCCTCCGAGTCAGTGTGCGTAATCTGGACCGGCAGCCAGGGAATCCCAACCGTCGCCGGCGACGCTTCCGGAAGGTGAAGCGAGACCGTTGCATTCGCCACCGGTTGGCCACTGGCATCGCGCACATGACCCTGCAGGCTCCCCACGTTCGCAGTCGCCGATGCCGTCTCTTGCGCTTGCCCGTCAGCGAACAGCGACCCGAGCAGGCAGAGGGCAACGACAATTCCAGCTCGCCGGAACTGGCCGGTGGTCATACGAATCGGCTCCTTGAGAAAGGCAGAAGGCGGCATCTCCAAATGCAAGTCGAATCCGGGTTGATCGTCGCTGGCAATTCTATTCGCGGCCCTGCGCATCTGCAACGCGTGCAGGTTCATGAAAAAGTTGGCGGAATTTCGTGGATAGGCTTTACAATTGCACGCCTTTCAAGGAGCAAGGGACGTGAAGACAAAACAGGAAATCTTTCCCATCACGCGGCGGCAATTTGTGACGTCCTCAGCGGCAGTCTTAGCCACCAGCGGTTTCGCGCGGGGGGCCAACGGCGCCAACACAGTGGCCGGAAGTCCATCGGAGCAGGGACAGTCCGAAGGAAAGACCGGCGCGGGAACGGTTCGCGGTCCGGCTCGCGTGATCATCGATACCGACCCTGGGGTGGACGACGCTCTGGCGCTTTTGCTGGCGATGCGGTCGCCGGAGCTGAAGATTGAGGCCATCACTCCGGTCGCGGGAAATGTGCCGCTCGATCTGACGCTGCCAAATGCGTTGCGCATGGTTGAGATCGCGGGCC
Organism: Acidobacteriaceae bacterium; assembly: GCA_003152795.1. GTDB lineage: Bacteria > Acidobacteriota > Terriglobia > Terriglobales > Acidobacteriaceae > Acidiflorens. The sequence continues at coordinate 4,267 of PMBA01000324.1, forward strand.
GCACCGATATCCCAGTTGCCGCGGGAGCACGCGCCCCGCTGCTGCGCCGCCTGGTGACGGCAACGTACGCACACGGCGAGAACGGATTGGGAGGCGCGGTCTTTCCCGAGCCGACGACCAAACCAGTTGCCACGCCCGCGGCGGAGATGATTCGCCAGATTGTGCGCAGGTATCCCGGCGAGGTGACGCTGCTCACGATTGGCCCACTGACCAACATCGCTGCCGCTCTTAATTCCGATCCGGAACTCGCCGGCATGGTTCGAGGGCTGGTGATGATGGGGGGCTCGCTTTCCGGAGGAAATATTACACCGGCCGCCGAGTTCAATGTTTATGTGGACCCGGAAGCTGCGCGCATCGTGTTTCAATCGGGGATACCCGTGACCATGGTTGGCCTGGACGTGACGCGTAGAACTTCACTGACCGACGAACATGTGCGCAGACTTGAAGCCGCGCAGAACGCCGTCAGCCAGGCGGCGGCCAAGATCGGACGCAACGCGATCAACCACAACCGCGAGCGCGGATACCTGGTTGGGCCGAACATGCACGACTCGCTGGCAGTTGCCGGATTTCTTGACCCAGCGATTCTGGGACTGCAGGATTATTACGTTGATGTGGAGACGACGGGTGAACTAACGGCGGGCGAAACTCTCGGCTATAGTCCAGTTGCCGGAGATTTGAAGCGACGCCCCGGAACCGAGAAAGAAGCGGCAGCCGCGAACATGCCAATTCGCGGGTCGGCCCCGACCCTGGCCAGCACAAAGTCGTCTCCCGTCTTGCGCGACAAGTTTGTGCCCAATACCAAGGTCGCGGTGGAAGTGGATTCCGCGCGTTTTTTTGACTTGCTCATTGGGCGTTTGTCAGGAAGCAAGTAACATTGCTGGCGAGAGATCCGAAGATTTCGGGGGTACGCGAATGAAGCGGTGCCGACTAAGGGTTCTTATTGCGACAGTAACTGTAATATTGGCGGTATGTCTCGCCGCCCAAAGCCAGGACAGGCGCAAGGTCATCATCGATCAGGATGCGGCCGGACCCGCCGGCACGGACCAACAGGCGATCCTGCTGCTGGTCCAATCTCCGCAGGCGGAAGTTCTTGGGATTACCGTGGTGACGGGGGACGCATGGCTCACGGAAGAGGTTGCGCATACACTGCGAATGCTCGAGCTAATTGGACGAACCGACATTCCAGTCGTACGCGGTGCCGAATATCCATTGGTAAGAACCAAGGAAGAGACGGAGCAGTGGGAGCAACGCTACGGTTCGGTAACCTGGCTCGGAGCCTGGACTCCGAGCGTGTATCACGCACCCCGGGAACTGGGAGCGATGCCGGAAGGGAAGCCCACTACCAAGGCCGCTGACGAAGATGCCGCCCACTTTCTGGTGCGCATGGTTCATCAGTATCCGCATGAGGTTACTATCTATGAAGGCGGGCCCATGACAAACCTGGGGCTGGCGATCTCCATCGACCCGGAATTTGCCAGCCTCGCAAAAGAGTTGGTATTTATGGGCGGCAGTTTGAATCCGCGAACGGCCGATCCGGAATTTGCCAACAGTCCGCATCACGAATTCAACCTCTGGTTCGATCCGGAGGCGGCCCGCATTGTGTTGCGCGCGCCTTGGAAAAAAATTGTCTGCACCCCGGTAGATATTTCCGTGAAGACAAGAATGACGACCGAGCTGATCGACAAGATCAAGGCAGGTCACTCGGCATCCGCGCAATACATCGGGAAGTACGCGCAGTTACGTGGCTCCTATAACTATCTATGGGACGAACTAACGTCGGCAGCGTGGCTTGATCCAAGCCTGATTACAAAGAAAGAAATGCGTTTCATGGACGTGAACCTGGATCGGGGCCCTGGCTACGGAGACACTCTGGCCTGGACGGATCGCGACAAGCCCAAGCGCGAGGTTCAGTCGGTGGAGATGCAGGTCGACCTGGACACGGATCGGTTCTACAAATTACTTGTGGAGCTATTGACCGCGGAGACGCCGGGTCCGGGTAAGCTGTCGTCGCCTTAGTAATCTCCTAACGCCCTAGCTGCTCCATCATGTTCCGCGCCTGCTCATGTTCTGGATGCTGCTTGAGGAGTTCGAGAAGCACGGTGCGGGCTCTCTGGGGCGTGCCCTCGAGGGCGTAGACGCGGGCCAGGTTCAAGTAAGACTGATCGAATGCAGGCGCCACGCGAATGCATTCCTCGAAGCTGGCAACCGCCTGATCGCGCCGCTGCGTGCGGAGATAGAGAATACCGAGGTTGTTCAGCGCCTCAGGATAAATGGGGCGCAGTTTCAGCGCTTTCTGTAGAGAATCGAACGCCCGCTCGGTGTCGTCATTCTGCGCCAAGACCATCCCCAGGCCGTAGTTCGCCTCGGCATCGTTGGGGTTGATCTCCAGGGCCCGGTCATAAGTCCGGCGGGCATCCTGCCAGCGCTTCTGCTGGCGGTAAGCACTGCCGAGGTTATCGAGCGCAATCAGGTGATCGGGACTCAGCTTGAGGGCCTGTAGAAAATGGCCGACCGCTTCGTCCATGCGTCCTTCGCGCGCGGCCAGCAGGCCGAGGTTGTTCCAGGAATTTGCCAGAGTGTCGGGATAACTCGCGCGAAGTTTTAGGGCGCGTTCAAAGCTCGCGCGGGCTTCCTTCGTTTTCTGCTGGTTCAGTTCCACACTTCCAATACCGTAGAGAGCCTCGGCGCTGGAAGGATCGTCGAGCAAGGCAATCCGGAAAGAAGCCGCCGCCTGATCCATGTAGCCGCGCTGAAAAAACACCGAACCGTAAGAGAGATAGTTGCGTCCGAACTCGATTGTGTCGGTTACGCCGGGAAAGGGAAGTGCACTGGCTAAACGTTCCGCGGTGGTTTGGGGGATGTGCCGGAAGTCCTGTTCAACGTGCTCCGCGTCGACCGGTCCCTGATAAACCTTGACGATCTCTCCCCGGGCGTCGATGAGGAATGATGTTGGAAGCGAGAGATCGCGATGACGGTCAAACAGATAGCGAAAAAGAATGTTGTAGATTCCGGCCACGTCCTCGGAGCCGAGGAGGATTGGAAATGAAAGACGATGTTCCCGGACCAGCGCCCTGAGACCTTCCAAATCGGCTGAGCTGTCCAGATTCACCGCCAGCAGTTGCAGGCCTTGATCCGCCCAAGCCGCATGGCGCTGATTGAATGCGATCCAATCTTGCTTGCAGCGCTGCGCTCCAGCGGCCCAAAAGTTGAGCAGGATTGGCTTTGCGCGCAGCGACGATAGCGTTTGTGCCTGCCCAGCGAGGTCGGGAAGAGAGAAATCGGGAGCCTCGACCGGCGCCAAAAGCCATGTTTCAGCGGTGGTGGGCAGGGTCTCGCTTTCCTGCGGCTTCGGGCCGGCGGCCTTAGCATCCGCGAACCGGGTTCGCTCGGCGGGCGACTTGAAGGCTTCGATTCGAGATGGGGTGAGACCTTCTTCAACCCAGATGCGGTGGTTGATGGGCAGATCGCGGAGTTCCTGCAGCATTCCGCTGGGCCAGCGAATCGAAGCGCGCGCCGGGCCGTTCGCCGCTCCCAGGCCAAAGAAGACATCCTTGCTGTGCTGCGAAAGAAAGCCCGATCCAGCTTGCAGCGATCGCGTCTGGCGATCGAGTTCAGTTTCCACCGTCACTACCGCGCCGATGGCGTCACGATTGCTCTTGGTGCCGCGCAGGCGGAACGCGATGGATGGAGGCAAACTCTCCATGACGTTCTTCAAGAGGCGCAACTGCGGGCCGCTGCGATTCTTGAGGAAGATTTCCTGACGGCCATCATGATCGAGATCGGCCAGGGCAAACGCCCGTCCATCTTCCAGGAAGTCCAGCCCGACCACCGCCGAAATATCGGAGAACGTACCATCGCCGTTGTTCGCGTAGAAAATATTTCGCTCGTAACCGCTCCACGTGCCATCGGCTCGGATCAACTCATTAATCGCGCTCCATCCCTGCTCGTAGTTGTGAGAGGGGGTGGACGCATCAGGGGAATTGGCAACCACCTGGCGCCAGAAAAAGCTGTTGAGATCCTCGCGCGAGGGGCCGGTCACCATGCCGTTGGCGATGTAGAGATCGGGAAAGCCGTCATGATCGAAATCCCAGGCGTCGCTCGACCACGCCCAGCGCCCGATCCCGACACCGGCAGGGCCGGTCGCATTCTCGAAAGCGCCGCCGCCATTTCGAGAGATATTCCGGAAGAGCGAATTGCCCATGGCGTGCCTGTGATAGAGCGCCCGGGCCTGGCGGGGGGCGGCTGTCTGGAAGAGATCCTGCATTGAAATGCGCTCGCCCGCCGCCGTCCACATGTCCGCCACGTACAGATCCTCGAAGCCATCATGATCGTAGTCAAGCCAGCAGACGCTCATGCCTGCGCCGACATCCTCGACCCCGGCTTGCGGGGCAACGTCAGTGAAAGTCCCGTCGCCATTGTTGCGATAAAGATTCTTCCGGCCAAAGTCATTGACCACGTAAAGATCGGGCCAGCCATCGCGGTCGAAGTCGCTCCACCCGCAACAAAAGCTGTAGCGCGTGTTGTTCCGGTTGAGACCCGTCTCGGCAGTCACGTCGCGAAACGTGCCGTCCCGGTGGTTGCGCATCATGAAATTAGGAGGGCCGTTCTCGGCGTCATAATAAGGAGACGGATACTTGTACTGGTCGGTGCCCTGGTAATAGACGTAGAGGCAAAAGTAGATATCCAGCCAGCCGTCGCGGTCATAATCGGCAATCGCGGCTCCTGTAAATGTTCCCTGCGGCGGCGTAGCGAACTGAAACGCGTTCGCCTTCTGGCGGAACTTTCCGCCGCCCTGGTTCAGGAACAACATTGGGCCAGTCGCCCGAACCACGATCAGATCCTGCCGCCCGTCGTTATCGACGTCGACAATCAGCGCGCACGCTGTGTTTTCGAGGACGCCGACGCCGGACGCTTCGGTAATGTCCTCGAATGTGCCGTCGCCGCGATTTCGATAAAGCCGGTTCGGAAGTCCGCCCGGTTGGCAAACATAGAGGTCATCAAACCCGTCGTCGTCGATGTCGCCAATGGAAACGCCGTTGTGACCGTAGATATCAATGCCGCTAGCGCCGTCGAGCACGGTCCGCCAGTAGTCTGTTCCACGCAGAAGCTGCGAAGAATAGGAAGCGTTGCCCCCGAGCGCGGCCGCGGTGATGTCGACATAGCCGGGACCGGAGGAGCGACTCTGGGTTTCTTCCAGCGCTTCCCAGGTCCGCAATCGGAACTCATTCGACGCAGACCGCTCCCACACAAGCTGCCAGTAACCGACACGTTGTTCACGGTAGAAGTCGCGGCCGGTAGCCACTAATTCATACCGGATGCGAGTCTGAAGCTGGCCGGGGGCGAGCGCAGCCGCCGGCATAGAAGCGGCGTCAATACCTGTGACCTGAAATTCCGCGGTGAGGATCCTCGAGAAGCCGCTCATGGCGGACCGCACTTCCTGCAGAAATGCGTCCCGCCCCAGGGCCGCGTCGCGGGCGAATGTATTGTGGCGCACCTCGATCGCCGGGCCGGGGCGCACAACCCGCGATTCCACAGGCCGTGGAGAAGTTCCCGAGAAATTCGTCAGCAGGACTTTCTCGATCGCTGTGACATCGGGGGGAACCTGCAGCAGTCCAGAAGTCCACAGCGCAAGGATCGCCGCGATCTGGTCAGCGTATTTTTCGCTGACAAACTCGTCGAGGCCAGCCTGCGTCTTAAGGAGTAAGGCATCGAGGGGCCGGGGCGTCCGGTAGTGAGGGTGGAGGTGGAATTCAGGGTTGGAGAGATCGGAGTCAGGCGAATTAAAACCGTAGAGAGAGGGCCAGCCGAAACCGCGCAATCCCGCAGGAATCAGCGCTGCCGACGCTCCCTGGCAGCAAGTGATAAGAAAGTCGCGCCGGCGAAGGGCCAGGGGATTCGGTCCGGCGGAATTCCGGATCTTCTCTGGCCGGCTCAGAACGATTTCTCCCGGATGCCCACGTGTGGCCTGAAATTAACACCCGCACCCACGACCGTCAAGATTGGACCGCTATAATGATGCGGTATTGGAATGATCCAGTCGTCGAAATTGCGATGGAGTCTGGCCATGTTGGGCGTGCTGACGCTTGCCGTCTCGTGTGCCACGGGACAATCCGCGGCTGCCCAGAGACCAACCTCGCACGACTCGCCCGATGCGCACCTGGGGCGGGCCTACGACGCTCTGAGAGACGACAAATACGAAATGGCTGCCGACGAATTTCGAGCCGCCCTGAAGCTTGATCCCAAGCTGGTCCTGAGGGCACGGTTTCCCCTGGCGGTCGCGCTCTTCGAGATGAAAAGGCCGGAGGAAGCGCGCCGCGAGTTTGAAACCGTCCGCCGCGAGACTGGAGAGCACCCCAACATTTCGTATTATCTGGGCCGTCTTGACTTAGATGACCTGCAGTTCGAAAGCGCAATTCGGAATTTGAATCA
>PMBA01000324.1:10720-12948 GCA_003152795.1 Acidobacteriaceae bacterium
ATAGCACTGTCGGGACAGCAACGCCAGCGCAATTCGAGCCAGATTCAGATGCGGGTCGAATGCGCGCAGAAACTTGACAGCGCTCCCCGCGAGGAAGCGCACGCAATTTGCGACCAACTCTACGATCCGGATGACGCCGAGAAGCTTACCAAGCTCGGCACCATCTACGGCCAGCATGGCGACATCGAAGCCGCCCTGAAACCGTTGCGCCGGGCCGCGGAACTCGCTCCGCAAGCACCCCAGATGCAATACAACCTGGCGCTGGTTTACTACCAGCTCAATCAGTTTGAGCAGGCCCGCGCGCCTCTGAGCAACGCGGTCACGCGCTGGCCCGACATATTCCAACTGGTTGCGCTTTATGGCGCAGTCCTGTCAAAGCTAGGGGAAGATCTACCGGCATATCAGGCGCTCCAGCACGCGCATGAACTCAATGCGCAGGACGCTGCGACCGGCGATCTGCTGTACCTTACGACGCTCGGACTGGCGCGCAAGGCACAGGCCGCGGGGCAATATCCCGAGGCACTTGGTTATTTTCACGAGGCGGCAAAATTGAAGCCGCAGGAACCCGCGCCTCACCGCGGGCTTGCGGACGTGTACAAACTTACCGGTCGTCCCGCGCAGGCGACTACCGAGCAACGGGAAGCCAAGCGGCTGGCCGGCGCTTTCGACAAAACTCAATAACCGCCGATTCATAACAGGGAGCCATGGGAACAATCCGCGACATGCGTTGGCCGGCAGTGGAAGGCAGTCCAGTGCTTGACAGTATTCGTCCAGTGATCGAGCGCTCGCGCGACGTGCAAACGCGGGTCGACAAAATCGTCGAAGTCGCCAGCTGGATGGCTTACGAAGAACTGCCAATACCCGACTACGCGCTGCCCTTCGGCATCGGCGCGGGAGATGCCGACGATACGATCGACTTCATCCTTACCGCCGCTTGCATCGACACCGCCTTCACCGATTTCCTCAGCCATATAAAATTCCAGGCGGTTTACGGCGGACGCAACTGGTCAGACTCCGATGCGCTGTTCGCCTGTATGAAGCGCGCTATCGACAAAGGGNNGACAAAGGCATCCCCATCCTCGACGGCGCCTTTCTCGATAGAGTCACGCTGGAGGAGATGAAGACGCTGTTCGCAGGCAATATCGAACTGCCCATGCTCGAGGAAAAGACTCGGATCTTAAACCAGGTGGGAGCCGTTCTCGCGCAGCAGTATAAGGGGCGTTTTCACAACTTCGTTCGGTCTTGTTCACCGAAGCTCTATGACAAGGAAAGCGGCAAGGGCCTGGTGGATCGGCTGGTGAGCGACTTTCCGCGGTTCCGCGATGTCAGCCTCTACGACGGGCACACCATCAAGTTCTACAAACTGCCGCAACTGGCGATCTGGTTCCTCTACACCAGCCTGGGGAAGAATGGGCAGTTCCGGGTGGAGGATCTGCAAACGATGTCCGCGTTCGCCGACTATATTGTCCCGGTTGCATTGAGGCTGCTGGGGATCACCCGCTATTCCGGCGAGCTCGAAAATGCGATCAACTCTTACCAGATGATTCCGCGCGACAGCCCGTGGGAAGTTGAGATTCGCGCGCATTGCATCTACGCCAGCGCCTTACTAGCGGAGGAGATCAATCAACTTCGCCCGCCCGACCGGCAAGTCGTCATCCCGCAGATCGACGCGCGCCTCTGGACCCACTATCACACTACCTGGTGGCCTCATCATCTTACGAGGACCATCATGTACTAGGGCCGCGAAAATCTCTACTGCCGAAGGCGGGTCAGGCGGTACAATTGCCCACTTAATCTCGAGCGCAACCGGTTTGGGTATGCAAAAGACAAGAGTGTCAGTCGCCATGCGCGAACGCCTGCTCCGTTCGGCGCGCAAAGTTATGAAGAATGCCTATGCCCCTTTTTCCAACTTCAGAGTGGGTGCATCCATCCTCACCTCGGAGGGCCAAGTCTTCGCGGGGTGCAACGTCGAGAACTCTTCCTATGGAATGACCAACTGCGCCGAGCGCACCGCGATCTTTTCTGCCATCGCCAAGCTCGGTCCCCAAGTCGAGATTTACGCCGTCGCCGTCGCCAACGATCATGGAGTTCCATGCTCGCCCTGCGGCGCCTGCCGGCAGGTTATCTATGAATTCGGGCCCCGCGCCATGATTTTCTACCAGGGCAAGAAAGGTCCGAAGCAGAGTAGGATCGCCGATCTTCTGCCGGAGGGTTTTCGCCTCAAGTGA
>PMBA01000395.1:0-3575 GCA_003152795.1 Acidobacteriaceae bacterium
GAGAAACAGAAGGAAGGCAAGAAGCGGATGAAGCGGATCGGGCGGGTGGATATTCCGCAGGAAGCGTTTCTGGCGGTGCTGAAGGTGGGCGAGGGGAGCTAGTGTTGTGTCCCGGACAAACGCGAATAGAGTCGGGGCGCGGTTTCGGGGCCAGTGCTTCGTAGCACAAACAAAATACATANNTTCGCTTCGCTCAGGATGACAACACTAACTTATGGCAATAACTTATTCCGCGAATTAACGGGACACCACAATTAACAGGACACCACACTAGTAGAGCGGGTTGAAGGTGGGGGCAGGCGGCCGAGGAGGCGCAGAGTTTTTGACACTCCCGGACGGGGCAAGCCCGTCGCCACACGGGTCATGGAGGGCTGCATGTCACGAATTGGGATGATGGTTGCACTACTGGTGGGTTGCACGATCGCGGGGTTCGCACAAGAAGGCGCTGACACTCGAGCGCAGGTTCAACCCGCCCGGCCAACAAAGATACGGGTATCTGGCGGAGTGATGCTCGGGCTGGTGGAACACAAGGCGATGCCGGAGTATCCCGAAGAGGCGATGACGAAGGGAATTCAAGGCGACGTAGTTTTCAAGATCGACGTGGATGAGACGGGAAAGATCGTACTGGGGGTACCGGTCGAAGGCGATCCTCTGCTGGTCGCGGCGAGTGTGGATGCGATGCGGGAGTTCCGCTTCCGGCCGTACCTGTTGAATGGAACTCCGGTGGGAATGGTGGAGAGCCAGTTGGGGTTCCACTTCTCGGCGGAGAAAAATGCAAGCGGGGTTAACGGGCATGTGGAGTGCATGGCCACGATTGCCGACCGGCCGGAATTTCGGACTGGGGTCATGAACGACAAGGGTGTGCTGGTGCTGGCGCCGCGGAAGGTGACAAGTGTTGAGCCGCAGTTGCCGCTGGAATTGGCGGGCAAGCGGGGGTCGGTTTATCTGACGATCACAATTGGAGTGGACGGAAAAGTAAAGGATGTGAAGGCTGTGGGGGGCGATGAACCGTTCGTTGGTCCGGCGGTTGCGGCGGTGAAGCAGGAGGTTTATGAGCCGCAACTGGTAGACGGGAAGCCGTCGGTAGTGACAACTGAGGCCAGCTATCACTTTGGGGTGCGGCATTGAGGCTAGTTCGAGGTCGAAGATGGCGGTCGAGGTGGAGTTGAGACAGAGACTCGCGGCTGGTTGTCTGGGCCCGTGGCTCCATCGATGGTTCAGAATAAATAGATCAAGTTCACTGCCCTGGTGAACTGGCGATTTTTCGTGGGGTCGGTACCTTCCAAGAAGACGCTTTTGTTTGAGCGGTCCAGACGCGCCTCGCCGCGCACGACGAACTTGCCGTCTGCTTTCCTGAAATGAGAGTTGAGGCGGGACAATTTGGCGCTCATATCGTACTCGGGAGTGAAGGTGAATCCCTGCAAGGTCTGATCGGTGCCGGTGCGGGAACCGCCGTCATCGTTGAAGACCTCTCCGCGAAAGGCGAGCGAGAATTTAGATGTGAGGTTGTATTTCGCGTATCCTGCCAGGCCTCTCCAAAGGGCGTCGTGACCGATGGCGACGCCATTCTCTTCGTGACCATAGACACCGTCGCCGCCCAAGGTGAATTTCGGGACTGGCTTCCAGGTCGTGACCAATTCGTAGACTGTGCGCTGGTCGTGAGTATCCTGCCGGCGCTCGGGACCGTGAATGAAGTTGAAAGTGAGACTGAAGTTCTTGGCGGGAGTGAAGGCTAACTGAGCGGCGGCGGTATAGGCATGGTTGAGGCGCTGGACGTCATCCCAGCCATTGCAAATGGAAGCCATAACCGCGAACTTGCTGGTGAAAGAATAAGTGGCCTTGAGGCCGGTGTGGGTAAAGGGGATGGCGTATCCGAAAATGAAGCTGCGGCTGAAGTTGTCGTCAAAACCGTCGTAGCCGCCGATCACTTCATATCCCATGTGGGTGGCGTACTTTCCGAGGTCGAAACGCAGGCCCTTTCCGAGAGGAAGGACGTAGCTGACGAAGAGTTGAGGGATATCGACGTGGTGGGCGATACCGGAGTGGGTGTTGCGGAAGAGGCCATAGGCAGCGGTGACTTCGGGCACGCCGGAGCCAGCGATGAGGTCGAAGCGGAAGCCGAATTGATTGGGTTCGGCGACGGCTCGTTGAATGACGAGTTGAGCGACGTCAAGCTGGGGCTCGTTGTCGTTGAAGTCGAAAACGCGAAACTGGTTGATGCGAAGGGCGGGAACATTGCTGTTGTAGGAGTAGGAGAGAGACAGGAAGCCGTCGGTGGAAATGCCGCGCCACCAGGGTTTGGGATCGGGGGTGGTGGCGACCTGAGCGGGGGCCGGGGCGGGGTCGCCAGTTTGAGAATGGGCGAGCAGGGATGACCCGACGATCATCCCTGCCACGATGGTGCCAGCGGCAATCCATTGACTGAAGGACTGCCGGCAAGAGGCTTGAGGCCGGCTAGCGGACATCCGCATGAACGAGGTCCTCGTGCTCGGGGGCCTCCTCATAGGCATGTTCGCCGTGGATGGATTCATCGAGGCCGATTTCCTCGCTCATCTCGGTGACTTTCACCGGGGTGAAGACATCGATGATGCGCAACATAGCGTAGGTAAAGACGAAAGCCCAAACTGAGGAGAAGGTGACGGCGACGACTTGTTTAAGAAGGAAGGTGGGATCGCCGTAGAGCAATCCGTTGGCGCCGGCGGGATTAAATTGCTTGTTGGCGAAGATGCCGAGCATGACGATGCCGAGGAATCCGCCAACGCCGTGGACTCCCCAAACATCGAGGGCGTCGTCCCACTGGAGTTTGTTCTTCATCTCAACCGCGTAGTAGCAAACGACGCCAGCGACGAGGCCGATGATGACGGCNNAGGAGCTTCGGTTTCTTCTCATTGAGCCAGGCGACAAACAACCAGGCGACGGCGGCGAAGGAGGCAGCCAGGTCGGTATTGAGAAATGCGGTGGCGGTGACTGAATCGACGCGCATTTCACTGCCGGCGTTAAAGCCGTACCAACCGAACCAGAGGAGGCCGGTTCCGAGGGCGACNNAGGGGGATGCTGTGGGGGCCGCGATCGGCGGTGTGGCGCTTGCCGACGTAGAGGACGGAAGCCAAAGCGGCGATGCCGGCGATGTTGTGGACGACAATGCCGCCCGCGAAATCGAGGACGCCCCACTGCTGTAGAAAGCCACCTCCCCAAACCATGTGGACGAAGGGGAAATAGACGAAGGTGAGCCAACCGGTGAGGAAGAGCATGTAGGCCTTGAAGGTGACGCGGTTGGTGAAGGCGCCGGAGATGAGGGCGGGAGTGATGATGGCGAACATCATCTGGTAGGCGATGAAGACGAAGGCCGGGATGGTGTTGTTGGGGGAGGGAGTGGAGAGATCGACGCCGCGCAGAAGGGCGTTGTGGAAATTGCCGATGACGCCGTGCCAGTCGCCGCTGAAGCACAGCGAATAGCCGTACAAGTACCAGATGACGGTTGTCCAGCCCATGGAGACGAAGCTCTGAATCATGATGGCGAGGACGTTCTTGCGTCCGACGAGGCCGCCGTAAAAGAAGGCGAGGCCGGGAGTCAT
>PMBA01000395.1:3583-7084 GCA_003152795.1 Acidobacteriaceae bacterium
GAATGGCCGGACCTATCCAGAGCATTCTTGACCGCGACAAATGTGAAGACGAGGAACTCGCGTGTACTGCCGGGGTGGAAGCGAAGAAAACGCCGACGCTGCCCGGCGGCGCGCCGACTCGGACTATGAGGACCCGCCAGTTCCTCCTCCCGGTAAGAGAGTATGGATTGGCGAATTGCAGCGCCATGAGGGGCGTCACGGTTGGTTGTGACGTAAAGCTTGTGGGGTGGAGGGCGGGGGGGAGGCGGACGCACATTGCTGGAAGGGCCAAGGTGCGCGTTTCTCCAGTGAAATGGGGGGCACAGCCTTTCGGATAATGTGCAAATCTCCGATTTTGTGACGAAAGTACTGATTCGTAAGCGGTTCCGCCGATCGCGGCCAGAGTGAGAGGTAACCAACTTAGAAACATAGCTTTAGAAAGCTAGAGATGGCCCTGAAATATACCCACTGAGCGGTTGGTGGGGGAGGAATGCAGGGGGAGTCCTTGGCATCCACAAACTTTTCCACAGGGTAGAGGTGTCTGCGGGTCGGGGTTGAGGTATGGGCATGGCGGACAGTGGGGGGAGACGGGGGCAAGCCCCGTCTCCACTTGGAGGCGGCTAGTCGCCGGGTTCGTTGTTGCCTTCGACCAGGTTTCCGAAACGGGTGGAATTGTGCATGAAGGCAAGGTGGAACTTGCCGATGGGGCCGTTGCGCTGCTTGGCGATGATGATTTCGGCGCGGCCGCGAAGGTCGGGGTCGTCCTGCTTGTAGATCTCTTCGCGGAAGATGAACATGACGAGGTCGGCGTCCTGNNATGGAGCCGGATTCGCGGAGGTCGGAAAGCTGGGGGCGGTGATCGCCGCCGCGGCTTTCGGGAGCGCGGCTGAGCTGGGACAGGGCGAGGACGGGGACCTGGAGTTCCTTGGCGATCGCCTTGAGGCCGCGGGAGATTGAGGAAACTTCCTGGGTGCGATTTTCGAAGCGTTTGCTACCGCCGGACATGAGCTGGAGGTAGTCGACGACGAGGAGGTCGAGGCGTCCCTGGGACTGTTTGAGGCGGCGAGCTTTGGCGCGCATCTCGCTGAGGGAAATGCTGGGCGAGTCGTCGATGAACATGGGGGCGTTGGAGAGTTCCTCCATGGCGCGGACGATTTTTTTCATGTCGTCGCCCCAGAGGGAGCCGGTGCGCATCTTGTGGGCGTCGACGATGGCGCGGGAACAGAGGAGGCGCTGGAGGAGGGCCTCGCTGGACATCTCGAGGGAGAAGATGCCGACAACTTTGCCGTCGTCGATGGCGGCGTTCTCGGCGATGTTCATGGCGAAAGAAGTTTTGCCCATGGAAGGGCGGGCTGCGAGGATCAAGAGATCGGCCTTCTGGAATCCGCTGGTCATCTCGTCGAGTTCCGTGTAGTGGGTGGCTAGACCGGTGATGCGCTGACCGCGCTGGAGCAGGGCGTCGACGGAGCCGAAGGAGTCGCGGACAATTTCCTTGATGCCCTGAAAGCCTTTGCCAATGCGTTTTTCGGAGAGCTGGAAGACGGCGGCTTCGGCGTCGTTGAGGATTTCGTCGGCGGGCTCGGCCTGGTCGCTGGCTTTGGCGATAGCGGTGTTGGCGACAGCGATCAGGCCGCGGAGGATGGCCTTGTCGCGGACGATTCTGACGTAGTGCTCGATGGAAGGACGATCGGGTACGCCGTCGAGGAGACCGGAGATGTAGCCGACATCGCCGACGGCCTGGAGGTCTTTTTTTTGCTCGAGTTCTTCGACCAGGGTGATGATGTCGATGGGGCGCGAAGATTCGTTCAGATCCATCATTCGCGCATAAATGCGGCGATGGGAGTCGATGGAAAAGTCTTCGGGCTTGAGGTGCTCGGCGGCGTCGTTGAAGGCGTGATTATCGAGCAGGACGGCGCCGAGGATGGAGCGTTCGGCATCGATGTTCGCCGGCATACGGCCGATAGTGGTTTCCAGAGTGGCCACGATGTTGAGGTGAGTACGTTGCATCGTAATTTATTTCTGCCTGTGGACGTATGAGGAGCACAGGAGGAAAACCGGGTCGAAAATAAAATTCCGGCTAAACAGACTGAAGTCGTGCCCTTCCCAAAGCTGGGGGGCCAGAGTTTCTGGCACTCCCGGACGGGGCAAAGCCCCGTCACCACCGGAGTTTCTCCGCAAGCCTCTGAGGTCGCATTTCCCAAGGTGCCGCGAATCGAAACAGGATTTTTCGGCAAGCTGCAGGGTCATGTTGACCGCAGTATGCCACAGGGCGAATAAAAAGCAAATATGTTGATTGAGTCGGTGGTGGAACGGTTGGGGAGGGAGGGTTAGCTATCCTTGCGGTAGAGGAGGTCGCGCATCGCGCGTCGGCGAGCTTCGTTGGCCTCTTTCAGAGCCTTGCGTTCGTCGGCGTCCATGCCGGGGCTGGTTACGGGGCCAACTGGTTCGGGTTCGCTGCAGGATGGGCAGCGGTTGGCAAAGCCGGGTTTGCCGGGCTTCAGTTCGAACTCTTCCGCGCAGACGGAACACACCTGGATAGGGAATGCCATCAGACTAATATGATACAACCCCACGCAATTCTCCCGGATGTAAGCAGACTAAGGATGCGCATTCCATGGCGGGAGGAGCTTTTGTGCCCCCGGATGGGTGAATCGCATGTGTTCGCGATTGTTTCGAGGTAAGATATCGGCGCTCGGGGGGAGGTTTTCATGAGCCGCGTTGTGGCCGTGATTTTTTTGTTGGTATCGAGTCTGTTGGCGCAAGGGGTGGATGCGGGACTACTGCGCCATTTTGATTATGACGGGAAAGCTCCGCTCGAGGTGCAAGAGGCCGGGGTCGAGCAGCGGGGCGACGTTGGCATTCACGATATCTCCTATGCCAGTCCCAAGGGCGGACGGGTGCCGGCGTATCTGGTCGTTCCCAAGGGCAAAGGGCCGTTTGCGGCGGTGATCTGGGGGCACTGGTATCAGGAAGGCTCGGCGTTTCTGAACCGCAAGGAATTTCTGGACGAAGCGGTGGCGCTGGCGTCGTCGGGCGTCGTCTCGCTGCTCACGGATGGGCCAATCGCGCGGGCGGGGTTTGTGCGCGACCCAGATCCGCTGGGGGATGTGCAGATTCGCTATCGAGTGCAGCAGATTCTGGATATGCGGCGGGGCGCCGATCTGCTGTTGGGGCGTGGCGATGTGGATCCGAAACGCCTTGCTTATGTCGGCCACAGTTACAACGCGGCGACGGGCGGGTTTCTGGCGGGAATCGACAAGCGATTCAAGGCGTTTGTGCTGATGGCCGGCAACCTTTCGGACGAGGTGGACATGAGGTCGAAGGAGGTTCAGGAATTCCGCAAACAAGTTGGCGCGGAAAAGTTTGACGCCTTTGTTGGTAAGTACGGGTGGCTTGATCAGGGGAAGTATGTGGCACATGCAGCGCCGGCAGCGGTCTTTCTGCAATATGCAACGAAAGAGGAATTCCTGACACCGGCGCGGGCGCGAGAGTATTTTGCAATCGTGAGTGAGCCGAAGTCCC
>PMBA01000003.1 GCA_003152795.1 Acidobacteriaceae bacterium
ATTGCGCGCAAGTGCGGCCGTCATTTTGCTCGCTTCCAGCGCGTAGGGCAGGTCGGTGAGCTGGTGGATCACGACGTCCGGCCGGATCTCGTACAGATGGTTCCGCAGGGCATCCGCGTCGAACACGTCGACCACGACCGGTCCGACTCCAGCCTTCTTCAATTCCGCAGCCTTGACCACGGATCGAGTGGAGCCGAACACACGCCATCCGTTCTCCAGAAGGAGGGGGGCNNCCGGAAGCGCCGGCAAGGAAGATACAGATAGTCATAATCATTCTCCGTCGTCGCGGGCAGTTGTCGACTTCAAGTACCAGCATACCTGTGCCGGACCCCACTTCGTCATGCAGCGCAAACCCGGCACGTGTTAACGACCTTGAGCGAATGGACCAGGAAATCTCCTGGGATCAGTCTGTATCTCCCGGGACCTTTTGATCAGAAACGGCAGGTTCCAGACAGCTCACGCACAAACGGAAGTCAACTCTTACTAACAGGCGATTTATCGCCAACTACGTTTGCCGGCCCTGCCCCGGAGGGGTAGTTAGTGTAATTGTGAGTGGCTGTTGAAAAAGGAAACAAAGGAGTAATTCCAGCGAATTCTGGCGTCTACCGCGAACGAAGATTCAATAACTTGCGAACGAATTTCGTTGTTGAAATTCGCCGAAAAGAGTTTTTCAACACCCACGTGATGTTACGTCAATTGACAGACCGCCATTGCGCTGCGGATCCTGGCCATCCCCGCACATCAAGATGTGACAAAGTTCACTGACAGAACGCGTTTATTTTTGTTCTCATTGCACCTCCGCCTCTTCGAAGAGCAGTTCCCGCCCGTTGAGATGCCCCCTGAGGCGGATGGCCACCAGTTCGCAGGAAAGGCATCCTTTATGAGGAAGCCCTGGTCGGTTCTCATCATTTTCGTGCTTCTGGCCTTCGGCGTGGCGCTGGCGGTTCCGGCTGAAGATGTCCCGGAGACCGCTTACGATGAATCGGAGGCACTGCCTTTCGAAGGCGTTCCTCTGTTCCCCATCCCGCTGCTGCAGGTGGCTGCCCGAACTCAGGTGCCGGTAAGTTCCGGGCACCTTAAACCTGTTACTCCATCCCCGTTTTCCCCTGCACATGTCCGCGACACCAGTGCTGATCGATCCGTCGATCAACGGGCCTTGTCGGCACTACTCTGCAATCTGCGTTGTTAGATTGTCTCCCTTCTCTGAAGAACGGTTACATACATATAACGAAATTCGCAGAGCAGCAGGACAACTCTGTGGTACCGCGCTTGACCAACGCGCCGCGAGCGAGGCAATCGGGCTCGCAGCCCAAACCAGAAAAAAAGGAGAAATACTATGAAACGTATCGTAGTTGTTGCAATTGTCCTGGGCCTGGTATTTCTGGCGGTTCCAAGTGCTCTTGCTCAGCTTGTGATCGCGCCGGACACCGTCGCATACGGTAGGACGTACAGTGAGTGGTCCGCTGCTTGGGAGCAGTGGTCCTACTCGATTCCAGCGAGCCAGCATCCTCTGTTTGACAATGGAGACTGCAGCGTCGGTCAGTCCGGTCCGGTTTGGTTCCTTGGGGGAAAGTTCTGCTACAACGGCGGCACTTGCTCTTACACACATGTTGTTCGCTCCTGCAGCGTCCCGGTGGGCAAGGCCCTGTACGTCGCAATCTTCAACGGTGAGGACTCGGCACTGGAGGAGTCTGTGGCAGAGAACCCGGGCAACGAGGCCGCTCAACAGATCGGATTCATGCGTTCCTATGAAGACGCCGGGATGAGTCCATCCACCGTCTCGTTCTCGGTGGATGGAGTACCAATCATGCACCTCAAGAACAGTTTCCGTGTCCAGTCAACCGCATTCGTTTTCACGATCCCCACCGATAATTTGCTTGCTGCAATATACCCTCCTGGGTTTAACAATTTTCCCGCAGGCTCTTATTATCCTGCTGTCGACGACGGATGGTATGTGATGGTCTCGCCGTTGAGCCTGGGTCATCACATGCTGCACCTGCACGGAAAGAATGGGTCTTTCGTTCTTGACGTGACATACCGCCTTGACGTGACGAAGTAACACAGCAAAATCACTAACACAGGTTCTTTTGGGGCCGCCCGATGCTTGGGCGGCTTTTATTTGCATCACCCCGAAGGTGTGAGTGCGATAACTGGCGAAAACAGGAGGCGATTTCACCAACTACGTCTGCCGGCCCTGCCTCGGAGGGGTAGTTAGTAGAATTTAAGATATTACGCCAACTACCCATGGCCCCCCTGCTCGACGAGCGGCGGTTTCGCTCAAGGATTCCATAGGTACTTACTAGCGTACGATAGTTTGAATGTTTCCTTTGGAGCCGCCTTCACTTCGACTTCGTGGATTGCGCGTTTTGACGCATCCGGCGGCACATATCTTAGGCAGTACATTCCTTCCGTCATATCCCTGATGCTCGTGAAGGCCTTGTTCACGTCGTTCTCGTTGTTCGGACTGAAATACTCGCCGCCGGTAACCCCGGCCAAGTTCTGCATGATCTTTACACCCCGGTAGGACAGACCTGATGGGTCGGTATCG
The DNA here is from genome assembly GCA_003152795.1 of Acidobacteriaceae bacterium. GTDB lineage: Bacteria > Acidobacteriota > Terriglobia > Terriglobales > Acidobacteriaceae > Acidiflorens. Next base: position 2,549 of record PMBA01000003.1, read on the forward strand.
ATGGCAAAAATCACGACGCCGGCCTTCAGCGCCTCCGACGCAGCCTCATTGTGCGTAGCATGACTGAGGTTGTCTTCTCCATCGCTGAGCAGGACCAGTATCCGTCGTGTCGGTTTATGCCAGTTGCGTACCCCCATTCGCTCCTTGCAGGCCATGACCACAGCATCGTAAAGTGCCGTTCCGCCGCCCGTCCCATGGACAGCGGTGTCAGGCAACTGTCCTCCCTTTAGCCATTCAGTCGCAACTGGAGTGGCGGAAAACTTGAGGACAAACACTCGATCCTCTGGGCCGCGAATGATCTCACTAGCCAACTGCTTCGCCGCATTCAGAAACTCCGTGAGGTCCCTCGAACGCTGCGAGCCGCTTGTGTCAATTAATATGCCCAATTCCACTGGGAGATCGACACCCCTTACCAGACTTGCTCCCGTGATGAGTGTTTTCTGATCCTTGATTATCAGCGATTCCACGGTCACACTGACTGGCCTGTGATGCGAGTCGGTCGCGATCAAGGGAATTGCGACGCTCGGGGCAGCCGATTCTTGCGCCAACCCACAAGCTCCGATAACCACCAGAAGAAGTGCATTGCACAGCCGCTTCATCGCCCCTCCGAACTATTGTCCACCGGTCGTCAGCGTGAATTTTACGATGGATTTCGAAAACCGGCTTTGATTGTTGATGAAATCAAGGCGTTAGCACAAGCTTGCGCCGTTTGTTCGCCCTCCAGCCATTACCCTCAAGAACCTTCTTACGGCCTGACGGTAAAGCCCGATCCGACAGCGTGGTGTGCGAGGTCAAGGTCTTGGCCATCACGCATGATCCTCATAAGCAAAAAAATCGCCCGCCGAAGCGAGCGATCTTGACTTTTGCAACTCTGAAACCTTGAAACCTTGAAACCTTGATTCTTACCCCTTTGATTCCCGGTTCCGCAACACTTCCAGGGCCTTGTTCAGTTGTTCGTCGATCAGGTTCCGGGGCTTCTCTTCTTTCTTGTCGCCGGGCTTTTCGCCGGGGGCTGCCTGCTGATCTTCGTCGGGCAAGCCACCGTCGTCTTCGACCGTGTCGGCGATGAGGACGTTGGGCGTGACGGCGGCATCCTGAATTGCCTTTCCACTGGGCGAGTAGTATTTCGCGATGGAAAGAATGAGGGCGGAGTTGTCGGGCATCTCGATCAGTTTTTGCACCGAGCCGTCGCCGAAGGTTTTGTCTCCGACCACGTCGCCGCG
>PMBA01000465.1 GCA_003152795.1 Acidobacteriaceae bacterium
CCAGTGAACGCTCCGAGTCATGCGAGCCCGCGTCCACCAACCCCTCGCGCTGCGCCGCTCCAAACAGCATGCGCGCCAGGAAGTACGGATGAACGGCGAAATCTTCGCTTGTGGCCAACTCGGCCAGCTTGCGACTGCGATCGCCCTTGCCCGCAAACAGGGCCATGGAAGCGGAAACAGAGCGCCGCGCCAGCCTCGGCAGCCGTCCAAGTTGTCTGGAAAATCTTTCCATCCTGGGCACGCGCCTGAAATTCGAGTAACCCGCAAACATCTCGTCGGCGCCCAGGCCGGTCAACGCGACTTTCACCCCCTCAGCCCGGGTTTTCGCGGAGACCAGATACGTGTTAATGCCGTCAATGGTCGGTTGGTCCATGGCGCAGAGAGCTTCCGGCAACGCCGCCAGCGTATCCTGCTGCGAAACCGGAATCTCGTGATGTTCGGTGCCGAAACGTCGGGCAATTTCCCGCGAATACTGTCCCTCGTTAAACTCCTCTTCCTTAAAGACCAGCGAGAAGGTGTTCGCGCGCACGCCGTTATGGCTGAGGACGGCCACCAGAGCGCTGGAATCGATTCCGCCCGAGAGAAACACGCCCACGGGCACGTCACTCACCAGGTGCGACAACACCGCATCGCGCAAGATCGCGGGCAGTTGAGCCACTGTGGCGCTTCCATTCTCCGATCGTGTCTCCAATTCGGACTGTGAATGCGAGAACGATTGCAGAGGATTCCAGTATTCGCGGCTGCTGACCGATCCGTTTTCTATGGTGAGCGCATGCCCTGGCGGAACCGCCCTGACTCCTTCTACAATCGTCCACGGTTCGTACACCGAGCCGAACGCCAGGTAGCTCAAAACGCCGGTGGAATCTGCCTTTCGCGGCACCAGTCCCGTCCGCAAAAGCGTTCGTGCCTCCGAAGCAAAGATGAACATCTGTTCTGACTGGTGGTAATACAGCGGTTTGATTCCCAGCGGATCGCGCGCCAACAACAGCCGCTGGCGTGTCGCGTCCCAAAGGGCGAACGCAAACATCCCGCCCAGTCGGACCACGCAAGACTCACCCCACACGCGATAAGCGGCCAGGATCACTTCCGTGTCGGAGTGGCTTTTGAACTCGACGCCGGCAGCTTCGAGTTCTCTCCTCAGTTCGCGGAAGTTGTAGATCTCGCCGTTGAAGACAATCCAGTTGCCGGTAACGGGATCGTGCATGGGCTGATGGCCGAGAGGCGACAGATCGATAATCGCCAACCGCCGGTGGCCCAAGCCGATCTCGAGCGGTTCCGGTTCACGGATTGTCAGCAGCACGGTACCGGAATCATCGGGTCCGCGGTGGGCGAGCGAGCGGGTGGCTTGTTCCAGAAGGGCAGGGGAAATCCGGGAATTACGCGCCACGATCCCAACGATGCCGCACATCTGAAATGCCTGCTCGCTTCCTTACGGCACGTGCTTAGCCATGAATCAGTATCCGGGAGGAGCTACTTGAACGCCTCCACATAGAGAGAATGCGGCAAATCCATTGAGTCTCCCGGTTCATAGGACGGAACACTGGCGCCATACAATCGGCTCTTTCCTTCCGCGGATCTCTCCACCTCCCGGAATTCCGCTTCCCGGAGTACCTCGCAGAGATAACTGAAATCGAAGGCGGTCCGGTGCTGTCCATCGCAGAAAACGAAATTCGAAAACCTGCCGCCGAGTGAGTTGAAGTGACGGGGGAAGGAATCGTCGAACCAGTTGCTGCGTTCCTGAGTATAGGCTGCAATCGCGTTCTCCAGGCTGGGGACGATGAGCCGGACGCCGCCGCCCGGTTTCAAAACGCGCGCGCATTCCTGAAGAAGGCGCTTGAGCTCATCGGGATAGAAGTGCTCGAACATGTGGGTTGAATAGACGGAATCCACCGAGTTCGAACTGAAGGGAAGCCCGTTGCGCACGTCCAGCCAGAGGTCAATCTTGTTGAAGAGATTGCCGTCGATGTTCAGGAAGCCGGGCAGGTATTTTGGACCGCAGCCGAGATGCAGGTGACAGGCGGCGTTCCGGGGCCGCGCGCTCACCACATACCGGCGCAGGAAATAATTGGGAACCGTGGCCTTGGCAATGCCCCAGAATACGATGTCTTTATAGCGCTGGTGAAGCAACCCATCCTCCGGCAACGGTGAACGCCATTATAGAGCAGGCTGTCGAACTGTCTTTTGAGATGGCCAGGCCACTCATGCGATGGCTTGGCGATAGATTCTTGCCAGGTGTTGTGCCTGATGCGATAGCGTCAGATTTTCGAGGATCGTCTGGCGCGCTGCCGTCCCAACACGGGCGCGCAATGCGGACGACGCGAGTAGCGTGGAGAGCCCCTGCACAAGTGGTTCGAGTCCATCCACCGGGACGAGCCAGCCATTCCTGCCGTGCTCAATCACTTCATCAATCCCCTGCCCGAGACATCCAATCGCCGTCTTGCCGCATGACATGGCTTCCAGGTACACACATCCCAGTCCCTCGTTCCGGCTGGGCAAGGCGAATACGGAGCAGCGCCGCATAGCTTCGGCGACTTCGGACCGGGTCTGCCGTCCGGCAAACTGAACTTGTCGTTCAATGCCCAATGCGCGCGCCAACGCTTCCAATCGGGCGCGATCCGGGCCTTCTCCTATGATGCGGCATCGAAGCTGAGGGAAGGTCGATCCGAGATTTCCGAGCGCTCGCAAAACAAGTTCGTGGCCTTTGCTCCGCAGCAGGTTGCCAACGATCAGAATCTCCAGATCAGGTGGTTCCATCGCAGCGGGGTCCGGCGAAAAAAGACTGGGATTCACACCGTTGTACACGATGGCGCTGCGGGTTTCTGCCGGCGTTCCGGTTTTCAGAATCTCCTGCACCTTGCCGCTGATGCAGATCACGGTCCGCGCCGCGCGATAGACATCCACCGATACCTTCCGCCGCCACGCCGCCGGAATTCCTCCGAGAAAGCAGGTGTTGAACACATCCAATCCGTGAATCGTAACTACGAATGGAATGTTCAAACGCCTGGACAGGAGCGCCGCCGCGTGGCCGCAGGGCAGGGCCGCGTGAGCATGGATTACATCGATCGGCTTGGCGCTGTGCAGCTTCCGTATTCGTCCGAGCAGGCGGGCGTACAGCAGGTTTCCCGCACTGGAGAGCCCGAGATTTCCAGGAACTTGCGGATATCGCACCCAATCTGCCGCAATGGGGGGAATGGGCCGTTTTTGAGGATGGTAAATCGGGGATACCGCGATCACGCTGGAAACGACCGCGAGCCGCTTAATCTCTTCGATCGGTTCCGCGATGAAGCAACCGCTCACTTCATTCTGGTCCGAAGGAAAGAATGGAGTGAGCGTCAAGACGTGAAGCGCCGCGACAGCATCCGCCGATCCTGACATCAGTTCCGCTCACTCTCAGGCCGCGTCAATTCCACGGCCAGAACGAGCAAGCGTTCAACGTGCTCGCTCCAACTGAAATCGCGAGCGCGCCGCTGTCCATGGCGCGACAGTTCTTCCGCCAACTCCGGCGACTCCTGAATTTGCATTACGCGGTCCGCCAGCGCTGCGGGAGAAAAACGCGGAAAATAAATTCCCGCATCCCCGCAGATTTCGCGATGTACCGGCAAATCCGACGCCACCACCGGCAAACCACTCGACATTGCCTCGACTAGTGGATGAGCAAAGGACTCGGCATAAGCCGGAGTTACGTAAATGTGGCACGCACGATACAGGTGATGAAGCGAGCGATAGGGAATGGTTCCGAGTTCGACGACGTCCGCGCCTTGACGAAGACGGTTAGCCAGCGCCGCCGCGGACTCGGTTCGATATGTCCCCGGATTCTCGCCCGATTTCAGTTGGCAGGTTAGAAGGAGCTTTACTTTCTTTCCCCGCAGACGGCTGCTCAAGATCGGCACGGCCCGGAGTAATGTTTCGAAATTCCGGTAATAATTGTAGTGGCTCACAAAAAGCAGGCGAAGAGCGTCTTTCCCCTGCTCAAGCTGGCTTTGAACTGAACTTGGCAACGGCGCTGCACCGCCAGTAAAAACATCTTGATCGAATCCATGGTGCAGCGAGAGTACTTTCCTGCCGCTCCACTCGGTAAGTTCCTGGGCAAAAGCCGCACTTGGGGCAATGGTAATGTCGGCACGCCTTATGGATTGTCGTGCCAGCCAGCCTTTGACCAGAGTGTCCGCCCATATCGCGAAGTCTCCGCGAGCGCGAACATCGCGAAGAAAATCGCTGGAAGTATAGAGCGAGTTACGAGAGAGGAGTATCTGCGGGACGGGAGAGTTCCACAGCGCGAAGTTGCCTGCGGATATTAACAGCTGAGCGCCGCTCTGCCGGATCAGTTTCGGCAGTTCAGTCTGCTCCCGAACGAAACGGCGGAGGGCACCTGGGCTTTCCGGGATTTCGACAAATGAAATGTTCGGAAGCTCTCCGAATTCGCGGCGAATTGCCGGATTCAACAGCACAGTAGTTTCCGCATCCGGTCTTCGCGCAAGATGGGGGATTGCGTTACGCAGATAGGTAAGGCCTCCACCCGCACTCGCGGCAAGGCCATTGATAAACAATCTGATCATCGGTTGGGCACGACGGCTCCAAAACCGGCCCGCACCGGGCGGGATGCTCGGGAAACAACTCCGGCAACCGGGGCCTCAACCGCGGCCGGAACGAGATCCGCGAGTAGAAATGCAAAAAACCAAAAAAACACGCAAAGATACGAACCCACGGCAAAAAGCCAATCCTCGAAGCTGGCGTGGACCAGACCGGATAACGCCACCATGGCCAGCGGAATCGAGTAATGGCGTGGGTTGGCGGTTCGCCTCATCCACGTGCAGACTCTCCATACGTTCGCCGCCGTCACTGCCAGGATCGCAACGAAGGGCAACGCACCCAACAGCCCCACCCATTCTGCGATGGTTATGTAGCTGCTGCCGTGTTCGCGAGCTGCTTCAGAGGTGGAAGCGACAGTTCCAAAATCCAATCCGGGATCCTCGCCGGTCGGACTGGTGCCATAGCCCGTTCCAAACAACGGATGCTCTTTGATCGTGGCGACCGACTTTTCCCAGGGTGTCCGTCGCGAGCCCAGCATGCCCTCCTGCTTGTGCCCCTTATAGAGCACGGCATCCGAGAGGTCCCCAATCTGCTTGTCTAAAGTTCCGGGAGACAACATCCCGGTGACCGCAATCAGCAATAGAACCAGAGCCACCACTCTCACCAGCAATTTGTACTGGTGCAGGCAAAAACAGAAGATAAGGGTAACGAGCGCTCCCGAAACCATGGCAGCGCGTGCCATGCTGAAATGAATAAGATAGGTGCAAAGAAGCAGGGCCACCAGCCTGCGGAATTTCAGCGTCGGCCCCTCGCAGGTGAGCCATCCCCACAACAGGACCGGGAACAATCCGATGCTCATGGCCGCACCGAGCGAGTTGGGATTCCCCCAAATGCTCTGCCCTAAGCCAAAATAGCAGATGGCCGTGATATAGACCGCGATCTCGCCTCCCAGGAGCAGTCCGTCGAAAAAGCGCTTCTCGCGGCCGAGAACGGCCAAGCGAGCACCTGAAGAACAATATAAAAAAAGAAGAAACAGGCTGAAAGCCTTGAAGGACGCCATCCGCATGTACACGGAAACGGTGGCGGAGACAAACGCGGCGCAAATGCAAAAGAAAGCGATCAGATGCAACGATCCGAAAGGCCTGGGCGAAGTCTTCGTCCAAACAATGTAGCCCACGACTGCGCCCGCAGACAGCACCAGCCAGCGTCCAGTGGTCCAGGCGCCTTGCCCGGGGATATTCATGCCCGCCCAAGCAAAGGTGATTATCAGCAGAACGAAAAAGCGCTGGTCATATTTCCACAGGGTGATGATGATCACCTCCAGCATCAAGATCCCACCCAGGTAAGAAACGTTGCCGAAGTACTGCAAATGGGAATAAATAAAATACAGTGCGAGGATCGAGCCCAGCACGATGGCTGCCCACTGCAGCGGTTTCAAGGAATGCATCGAGCCTCCGTAGCGGCGGAGATCGCAGCCGCGGCCAGCCCATCGGCGCATGCTTCCGGCGAGTGATTTCGAATTCGTTCCGAACTGCGCGTGCTCATCTGCTGCTCGAGCTCAGGTTGCCGCACCAGAGAATCGATCGCCACACTGAGTTTCTCCGCATCTCGGGGCGGCACGACGTAACCGTTCCACCCATCTTCGACCAGGTCGCCCGAACATCCCGCCACACTGCTCACGATAATCGGAAGTCCGCATGCCATCGCTTCGTTTACCACCAAACCCCACGGGTCGCTATGCGTCGGAAGAACCAGTGTCTCCGCGAGCGCATAGAGACCAGCCAGATCTTCCCGCTGCACGAATCCGGGGAAATGAACTGCCCCTGGCCCGATCCGTTTTGCCCGTTGCGTCAGTTCTTCCTTGGATGCGCCGTCGCCGGCGAACACCAAACCGACTTCGGATCGCAGGCTGCTCTCCAGTTTGGCATAGGCATCGAGGAGATCAAAAACACCTTTTTCCGGAACCAGGCGGCCAACAAAAAGAATAAACCGAAAAGGGAGCCCAAGTTTCTCTCGAAACTCAGGAGCGTGGAGCCTGGTGTTCTCCGCCCGGGCCGCAAACAAACTGTTATCGACGGCATTGGGCGCGGTCAAGATGCTTTCTGCCGGAGATCCCAGCGTCTTGAGATACTCGAACGAGGCCTTCCCTGGTACCACAAACCGGTCACAGTGCCGCAAGAAATAGGTCTTCAAGGACTCCACCCATGACCGTCCTCCCCGTGCGTCGTGGCCGTTACTCTCCGACCACAACACAAATGGAACCCGGTGGCGCCGCGCCCATAGGAGCGATTCCCAGGAGGCGGCATAGTTGTATCCGCCACAGATGATAACCTCCGGACTCACTTTATTTAGGGTGGACCACAGTCCCCGATTGATCAGGAAACTGTTCTTCCCCGCGCGCCAGCGCCAGGACGGCAGAACCTGATGCGAAAAGAAAATTTCATCCTTATAAACACGCCACTGCCGCAGCGTCTCGTCGGTCTCCGCCAAAAATATTACATGCAGATCCAGTCCCGCATGGCGCGCCAGTGCGTTGAAAACCGGGATGCGATAGGGAGCAATGATCTCCGTGAGGATCACAAGCCGCCGGCTCATCCTTGACATTCCACCCGCTGTTGCCTCCGCGATGCAGCGACACTGACTGGCCGCCTGATCGCATTTTCTCACCCGTTGCCAGCGCTTGTAAGAGTCGCGCGATACCAGGCGACAAAATTCCGCAGACCGCGCTCCATCGACGTTTTCGGCGCATATCCGAGCAGGCGTTTTGCTTTATCGATGTTAGCCCATGTGATCGGCACGTCTCCCGGTTGATCGGGCAACCGTTCCTGGCGCGCCTCTTTTCCGGTTGCCGCCTCCAGGTGCGTAATCAATTCCGCCAGACGTACCGGATGCGAGTTCCCCAGATTGAAAACCTCGAACGGCAGCTTCGATTGCGGCACGTATTCCAGAGACGCAACCACCCCGGCCACAATATCGTCAACGTAGGTGTAATCGCGGCCCATCGACCCGTCCCCGTAAACCGGGATCGGCTTTCCCGATTCGATGAGCGCCGTAAACTTGTGGATCGCGAGGTCCGGTCTTTGCCGCGGACCGTAGACGGTAAAGAACCGCAGGCAGAGGGTCGTCAAACCGTACAGATGCGCGTAGGTGTAGCACATCAACTCTCCCGCGAGTTTGGTCGCTGCGTAGGGCGAGATCGGGCGAGTGTTGAGGTCGTCTTCGCAGAACGGAACGGTGTTTGCGATGCCGTAAACCGAACTCGACGATCCAAAGACAAACCGTTCCACTTTGAACGCGCGCGCCATTTCCAGCAGGTTCAGGGTCCCCGCGACGTTCACACTTTCGTATAATGCAGGCTGTTCAATCGAAGGCCGCACCCCGGCGCGAGCAGCAAGATGAATCACGATTTCAGGTTGGACGCGCTCCGCGATTTTTCGCAGGGCATCCATATCCCGCACGTCAGCCTCGAAGAACTCATAGGTTCCGGCGTTGCCAATCTCCTTGAGGTTGAGCCGCTTCCGGCTGGGAGAGTAGAAGTTATCGAGGTTGTCCACGATGGACAACGTTGCCCCGCGGCGAAGTAGTGCCTCCGCTACGTGGGATCCAATAAAACCCGCGCCACCTGTCAGTAAAATCCGTTTCGGATTGGGTCCCACTTCATCACGCCCCAAATTCGCGAGAAACTGGAAAACGAGAAGATTGATTCTAGCGCACGGCCACCACGAAGTAGTTACTGGCGAACTGATCGCCTCGATAGATCTTTCCCGCCAGCAGTCCCGCCAGATTGTTCAGCGGACAGATTGTCCACCGGAGCAATCCTTGCAGCCATGGCAACGGACTGGTCAGCAATTGCAAATACACGTTGGCCACCAGAAAAATGCTCGGGATCGTTCCCGCCTCTCCCCTGACCGTCATGCTCTGAAAATCACGCAGGATCCATTCCAGCCCCTGAGGCATGTACCGCCAGTAATCGCCGGGCGACCCGTGTTGGGGGAAGATGGACGGAACACTCAGCAAGAGCGTTCCGCCAGGTTTCAGCACTCGCCGAATTTCGCCAATTACCGCAATGGGATCGGGGATATGCTCGAGTACCTGAGTCGCCAGAACGACGTCCATCGACCCATCGGAAAACGGCATGAGCCGGGCATCGCCGACAACATCCACGGAATATGCGGGGGCCACGTCCAGGACATAATGATTGGCAACGCGGCCAGCGAAAAAACAAGCATATGGTTTCCCCTTTCCGCCCACATCCAACAGGTTGTGTGCTGATGGAGGCAGTTTCGCTGCCTGCTCTGCGATCAACTCGGCGCGGCGACGGCAGTCGAGATAGGTGAAGTCCCGAAGTGAAGGACGGACCAGGTCCATTCCGCTGTCCCTGGGTTCGGTCATGGATTGCCGAACGTTGGAGCGAAGGACTTCATTGGGCTTCGATTTCACCGTCATGCGATACCCTCGATCTCCCTCTGCAGCAGATGGCGGCCGATGCTGGCCCAGCAGATGGCATATACCGCGCACCCCACGCCGATCAAGGCCAACGGGGGCAGGTGCCTTGGGAGCGCGACAAATAGAACAGCTCCCATGATCAAGCTGGCGATCGCAGCGACGCTGAGCAGCGGAGTATTCGCGGCAGCGCGCACGGGTGGCGGGCAGAGCAGGAAGGCACACAGCGCAACCCCGAGTTCGCCCAGCACGAAGGCCACACAGGCGCCCTCAATTCCGAACCACGGCGGCAGGACCAGATTAAGGACTACGGCAGTGGCGGCGCCGGCAAGGGTGGAAACGAAGTAGGCTCGATGACGGCCCATCGCGTAGAGAATAGTTCCCGCGAAAAGAGTCGCCGCCGGCGCCGTAATTACATACAGTGAGACCCATTGAAATGCGTGCACCGCCTCCTGAAACTGAGCGCCAAGCAGCCATGGGACAACCACCGGAGCCGTGACAATACCGCCCACCGTCAATGGAACGCCAAACCAGACCAGGACTGATGCAGCGATCCTGGTAAGCCGGGGAAGTCCATCAGCGGAGTTTGCGCGCAGGGCCATGCGCGGCATCAAAACGGTCTGAGTAACCGAGAGGAAGTTACGCAGCACATCGGCCAGTCGTGCCGCGGCGGCATATAAGCCCAGGGCGTGCTCGCCGAGATACCATCGAACTGCGAGATGTCCGCTGCGATGATAGAGATTTGACATCAGCGAAGACCCCGCATAATGCAAGCTGGGCACCAGGATCACGGCCCAGCGCCGCGGCGCAATCGAAAACCGGAAGCGGTATCCCTGCCGCCACAGAAACGTCCAACCAATCAGGCTGGTCAGGAACGAAGAGGCCAGGATACTGATGGGCACCCAAACTACATCCCGGGGAGATCGAACCATCGTGAAAATGCCAACCGCATAAAGACATTGCTGAGCAATCGAAATGAACGATTGCACATGGAACAGTTCCAGCGAAGACAATAGATAGTCCAACGACAGGCTGCCGGTTAACACCGAGGCCACGCCGTACAATTTAAGCAGGAAGCGGACATCGTGCCGCACTTCAAAACTTGCCACCACCAGGACTGCAGCCGCCGCAACTCCGCCCGCCAGAACGCGCAGCACCAGGACATCGGAAATGGTTTCAAAAGCTGCCTCGCGCCGAGCCGCCACCTGCTGCGCGGCATACGAGGTAAGGCCCGGATTCGCCACCAGCGCCGTGAAGCCGCACACCGCAACCACGTAGCTCCACAGTCCATAAATATCGACACCGAGGCGCCGCACCAGGAAGGGAAAGGTGGCGGCCGTAAGTATGGTGCCCACAACGCGGGCAGTTGTTACAGAGAGTGCAAACCCCCCGTAACGCAACATCGACTTGGAAACGCTCAATGAACCATCCTATGTCCAACTTATGTCCGACTTACTCACCCAGTGCAGAGCGGGCGTTGCGCCCGACTGGACGGGCGAGGCGCCCGTCTCCACTGTAAAGCCTAGTTGAGGACCGCGTCGCGGCAACGACGCGAAAGAACCATCCAGCGAAACAACGAGTTGCCGTGATCAAAGCCCGCCAGGTGTTGACGGAAGAGTTCTCGCGCCGGCAACGGATTCAGCAGGTATTTCAGTTCTCCCATGTCTCCGCTGACCGACCCTCCCATTTTTTCCTTAAGTTCACCGCGAAGCCACGTGCCCAGCGGAGGAGTGAATCCGCGTTTTTGCCGCCAGCGAATTTCACGAGGAACCCATGCCGGGAGCGCATCCCTGAGGATCGCCTTGCCCATGCCCGCTGCAAAGTGATACTCGACCGGCAAACTCGTCGCGAAATGCATCAGGTCTGGATTCAGGAAAGCAGCGCGGCATTCCAGCGAGGCGCGCATGCTGGCGCGATCGACCTTGACCATAATCTGTTCCGGCAAATAAGAAGAAGCGGTGGCTTCGAACGCCGAGAGCGGATAGGGAAGACGCGCGTGTTCCAGCGCGCGCACCTCAAGTTCCCGCAATCCGCTCTCCGCCGCGCCGCGATAATCGGGCAGGAAATATGAAGTGATTTCATCCCGGCGCTCCGCCGGGTACAACAGTTCCCAGTCGCTCTTCGATAAGAAGCCCAGCAGCCCGACGCCTCTCCAGCCTCTTCTCCAGAGATGCAGGAGGCGCTTGGCTGCGCTGTTTGCCCAAACGGTTCGCCGCACCCCGTGCCAGCGATGATAGCCAAACATCTCTGTATATCCGCCGAAGCACTCATCGCCTCCATCGCCCGAGAGCATCACTTTGCAGACCTGCCGCGCCGCCCGGCAAACCGCAAAGGTCGGAAACATCGATACGTCGCCAAACGGCTCATCGTAATAATCGATCAGTTCGTCGAAGATCGCCAGAAGATCGCCCGAAGNNAAATGAAGCGCAGAAAGTGCTGAACCTGGCTGCGGGCTGTAATTCGCGAATTGCGCATGCGATATAAGTCGAGTCCACGCCCCCGGAGAGAAATGCTCCGATCGGCACATCGCTCCTCAGCCGCAAACGAACGGACTGCAAAAC
>PMBA01000268.1 GCA_003152795.1 Acidobacteriaceae bacterium
TAGCCTTCCCGCAGTGCCCCCAGCGCAGTCTGCGTCACGCAGATGTGCGTTTCCATACCGCACAGCAGGACCGTCGTCCGTTGGCCCGGTAGGCGCTTCAGCAATGAGCAGAACACATCGCTGCCGAAGCAGGAGAACATCAGCTTGTCGATGGGCGGACTATCCGGCAGCAGCGACGCAACATCTGGCACCGTGTTGCCCAAGCCCTTCGCGTATTGCGTCGTCACCAGNNGCTCAGCCTCCAGCGGACGGCGCGCCATTTCGGCGTAGTCGTTGTCGGCTGGGATGATCGTTCCTGTAATAGTCTCCGGCAAAGTTCCGCTGCTGTGCATTGGTAACTCCTCGCGCCGCTGCCAGAGATTCTATCGCAGCGGTCTGCTAAGTTGCGCGCGCTCGGTGAGAGCCCGCCGTTTTGCAGCCACCGCAAAATGATTTAGAATTCCTCTACAGCCCGGTCGTTCAACGGTAGGACTGCAGCCTCTGGAGCTGCGTATCGGGGTTCGAATCCCTGCCGGGCTGCCAAATTGTCCGCGCGTCAAGTCCTTGCCAGCGGGACTGTTCCGATTCGTTCTTTGGAAGCTTGGCTCTCACTTCACCGCCTGGATCGATGTGGCCGACCATCCGCCGTAGCGCATGACCTTGAATATGGAAGTCACACTTACCCCACGCCAGAAACTTTGCCCAATGACCGCAATCACCGTGCCACCAACGGTCCTGATAAGTCATTGAAAACGCTGCGAGCGAAGTTCCCATTGATAGGTAACTACTAGGCCGATCTTTAATTTTGAGACGCTGGTCCGCTTCCGCTACTTTCGCAATCTCAGGCCGTAGTCGGTCTTCCCGTAACCGATATCTGCCCCACTGAGCAGTAGGGAACAGACTCTGCCTGAGTGGGCTAGATAGCTTTCTTACAGTGGGTGGCCGGAATATGGGAGAAGTTTTTCAATGCTTCCGCCGAAGTACTCAACAGGAGATAAAGAATGAGACTGAATTGGATATGTGGCGCAATATTGGCAACCGCTCTCGCCATCCCTGCCTTGGCGCAGGTCGGGGTGTACGTCGGAATCGCACCGCCGCCGTTGCGTTTCGAGCGGCGCGGGTCCCTTCCAGGTCCAGGCTACGCTTGGGTCGACGGCTACTGGGCCCCGAACGGGCGTCACTATCGATGGGTAGCCGGCCGCTGGGACCGTCCGCCCTATGAGGGGGCATACTGGAACCATCCTCATTATGATCACTACCGGCAAGGCTGGCAGTTGCACGAAGGCCATTGGGATCATGAGAATCACGAGCGGGATCGCGGGCATGACCGCGATCACTAGCAGCGCGACCGCGTGACATTTTATAAGGTGGAGAAACGGGCGCCTCGCCCGTTCAGCCGGCCGGGGACGCCCGGCCTCTCCGCTAGCACGTTTCATGGCGCCACTCGCAGCGTGGATCGCCTTGAAAAGGGCACTGGCGCGACCTGAAATCCCCCGACACAGTTTGAGGTCAGAGGACTTCCACGTTGGCCAGCACCCGTTCCTCGGATTGCCTTCGGGAGCTCCAGTAACCTCATCGTGTTGACATTGTTGGGCATGGCCTGGGGTAACCAGCTTGACAATGGTCGCGAACAAGCCTACCATTCAAATAGAGCAAGCACTGTTAGTCTGAATTGTTTCAGGTCCTCTGAACTAAGTTTGCCTTTCTGAGAATTGTCTCCTCATGGGATAGCTCCGAGGAGAAGTCTGAGCCACGACGCTGTTGATCCGCTGGGGATTTTTCCGACACCAAACCCAAGCCGATCAAGGTTTACAGCGACAAACGCGCGACGACAATGCCCATTTCGGAACTTGTGACGGGTTTTCGATGGCGAATGGTAGGTAAGAGAACAGGCGTCGGCTTACGATCGCCTTCGTTCTGTGTGTCACCTCGTTGTTTACCAGATCGATAGAATCGGGAAGGATCCATGAAAAACATCAAGTTCGTTGTGAAAGTGAACCGCGGCGCTCATGCCACTCAATACGTGCTGCGGATCGATCGCCTTCCCATTCAGACGACAACCAATCGCAAGCTGGCCCTGGTCATGGGGAGATTCACAGCCGAAGACGCGGTCAAGTCCATGCAAAACTCCCACTGCAATCCGGAGTTGGTCTCGGTACGGGTTAGCGCCTAGCATTTCTGAATTACGGATCACGGTGCGGGGTTCCCCGCAACCACAGGCATTGGAGTCGTCGACTTCAGTTGGTCCAGCTCCGTCAGCACGTTTTTCCAATCATCCTGGTTCTTCTTCGTCTCGAACGATGCTGAGATGTCGGAATAAAAGTCTAGAATGTCGGCGCGCAGCTCCCGGGTTGTCCCCTCGAACTTCCGGTTCGATAACTGTCCCAGCAGCTTGGCATAGCTCTCGTCGGTGAGCGAGTATTCCGCCGCCTTGGTCGGTTGGCCACTGTCAAAATCAAAATTGGGAAGCACCAGCGAGTCATTGCCCACTGCGCGCAAGAAGGTCCGGTATTGATCGACCGTCAGATTGATGCTCTTGAAATACAGGTCCTCGGTCTGCGGCGTCGGGTTCTTGAAGCCCAGCCCCTTGAAGGGACCAATTCTCGGCATATAGCGCAAGAGGGTTGAGAGCAGCCGGGTTCCAATCCCGGGCTTGACGTAGTCCTTCCCCCACTCCTTCTCATAATCGGAGCGCGAAAGCCGGTACAGGAACTTCCGTTTCGCGAAGTCGGGTCGCTCGCGCATCATGTCTTTCTGGTGCGTCTGAAGCGCGACCTGGGTCATCTCCGGGATCATCCGGCTGACGGCAAAGCGATACGAGCCGATGGCGAGATCCTCATGGGCAAGCACGTCTTTCAATTCCAATCCGTAGACCACGGGGAAGACTCGCTCCAGCAGGGGCTTCGACACTTGAAACCCGATGAAATCGTGGTACTGCTGCGAGGCGTAACGGTTCTTCGCCACCTGGATCATGTCGAATCCGAACTCCGTTTTCAGGTGCGCCGTCTTGTCTTCCGCATACGTGACCGACTTGCCGAACTTCGCTCGCAATTTTGGGTACTCGATGGCTACCGCTTGGTTGATTGCCGGGTGCCCGGTGATGTCCGACGCGTAGTGCGACAGTGCCCCCAGAGCGAAGGCGTACTCGTTAACATCTGAGCTTTCCAGCAACAGCTCGCGAACAAAATCTCCGCTGCGAACGTAGTGCACCAGTTCGCTGAATTCCGTACTCCCGAAAGGGTAATAGCCCAGATCCTGGATGACGGCGCCGCCATAGGCATAGGCATGCGCTTCCTTGATCTGATCTTCCGTCAGCCCCGGGTAACGCTTGAGCAACAGCGGGCGGATCTCGTCGGTCCAGACCAGGTCCACGATTTCCTCGTGGGTCAAAACCGAGTAAGCGAACGAAGCGCCGTTGCTCATCACCGCGACCAGAAGAAAGGTCACAACGCGGATAGCCAGCCGACGCCAGCCTGCAGCTTTGTTGGGTCCCCACGGTAACGATTGCCTGCCCACAGGACCAGTCATAACCGGGCGATGCAGGCTAGAACTTCGCATGGATTTGCGCACTTTCCGGGCGATTGCAGAAAATCTCCAGAACCAGTCTGGCATTGATAACCCTGTGATTCTGGTCAAGAATGCACACATACGGCCAACCGGTTGCCTGTATGCTATCCGGGTATGCGAGTCTGGCTACTGCTTCTTCTAATCGCTGCCAGTTGGGTTTCCTGCGCCCGGCAACGGGCGGCGGTTTCAGAGGTTCCTGCGGTTCCCCCTCCCAGTCAGATGGCCCGTTTTGAACATGTGTTTGTGGTCGTCGAGGAGAACCAGAACTACGACGAGGTGATCGGGAACACAAAGGACCTGCCGTACCTGAACGCGCTGGCTGCAAAGTACGGCGTTGCTACGAATTACTACGCCAATACCCATCCCTCGCTGAACAATTACTTCTACTTGACCGCCGGGCGCAGCGGCACCAGATCGCCCTGGATCGGTTATCTGGCCGACAAATTTCCCGGGGAAGTGGCGGGAGACAACATCGCCAGCGTTCTCACTGCCAACGGCAAAACCTGGAGATCTTACGCCGAGAGCATACCCCGAGGCGGCTATGTGAATGGCGATCACTCTCCCTACGTAAAACGCCACAACCCTTTCGCGTATTTCGAGAGCGTTCGCCAGAGAAGCGTTGCCTCCGGCCAAGCCTCGCAAGCAGCGAATATTGTTTCCTTTGAGAGCTTTGCTCGTGATTTGCAGCACGACACTCTGCCCGATTACTCATTCATTGTCCCCAACCTGTACAACGACGGCCACAACAATGCGGTGACCCTCCGCAGGGCATCCTGTGGAGATCATCGCGCCCTGCAAGGGGTCGATACCTGGCTGAAGGACAACATGGAGCCGCTGATTGAATCGGCAACCTTCAAACGCGGCGGCCTGCTGGTGATTGTCTTTGACGAGGGATGCGAGACTGGCCCGAAAGCGGACTGGAGATATGATCCGAAACGGCCTGACTTGAGAGGCGGAGGCCACATTCCCGCCCTCATCATCAGCTCGCGAACCCCGGCCGGCACCACCCGCGACGACCTTTACCATCACGAAAGTGTCCTGCGTTTGAGCCTGAGAGCGCTCGGAGTCGAGCAGTTCCCCGGCCTTGCCCGTAGTGCTCCGGACATGAGCGGCTTCTTCAGCGCTAAGACAGAATGAGGGTAGAGTCACCGCGGATTTCGAAAGATGGTACGGCGATCGCATTCCTGTGATCGTCCGTAGCGGGAAAAGAAATAGCGCGAGCCCCATGGAGTGGACCCGCGCCAGAGTTGATTCGCAGTGACGACGCCTTTCAGCTAAATCCGGCCGAGAACCAGGAGAATGACGACGATTACCAGGATCAGACCCAATCCTCCGGTCGGAGCATAGCCCCAGTCTTTGCTATGCGACCATCGGGGTAGCGCACCAAACAGAGCCAGGATCAAAATCACGATCAATATAGTTCCAAGCATGTCTTACTCCTTTTCGCCCGCAATCAAACGACGGTCCGAACGTTGCTTTTGAAGCCGCAGCGCTTTGATTCTTTCCTGTTCCGGCGCAGCCTCACATTCCTCAAGATGCCGCGCCGGAAATAACACCGGGGGAGAGCCAGCTTTGTTTATAAGCGTTCGGCTGGATTCTGAATGGTCAAAACTGCTCAATGTGAAGAAATGGGGTCGAAAGCACGGGATGACGCGATCGCGAGCGGGGAATGTGGGCGGATAGCGCTTCCGCGACATGTCAACTGCCTGGATCGCTCCGTTGGGACAGAAAAAATGGCGCGGACCCACGGCATGGATCCGCACTATGAGAGTGGATCGTTCTTACTTGTAAATTCCACAGACCTAACGGCCTGACGTCGCACGCTGCGGTCAATTCGCTGCCGGCGAAGCTATTCTTTACCTCCAGGCGCCTTTTTCTCGGGACGAGCAGCGCTCTGTGGACGAGCCTCAGGCCGAGGTGCAGCTTGTTGACGAGGTGCAGCCTGTTGACGAGGGGCAGGTTGCGCACGAGTTGCAGTCTCCGGACGAGGAGCGCTCTGTGGACGAGCCTCAGGCCGGGGTGCAGCCTGTTGACGAGGGGCAGCCTGCGCACGGGCCGCCTT
>PMBA01000264.1:0-137 GCA_003152795.1 Acidobacteriaceae bacterium
CGCACCCATCTGCAGGATGCCGTTCCTTTGACTTTTGGCCAGGAATTTGGCGGCTGGGCCAGTTTGCTTGACCGCGATATCAAGCGACTGGAGCAGGCCCTTGACGGTCTTTACGATCTGGCGATCGGCGGGACGGC
>PMBA01000264.1:195-7713 GCA_003152795.1 Acidobacteriaceae bacterium
ATCATGCCGGGCAAAGTGAATCCCACGCAATGCGAAGCGATGACGATGGTCTGCGCGCAGGTTCACGGAGCGACGGCGGCGGTCGGGTTCGCCGGATCGCAGGGCAATTTTGAGCTCAACGTGTTCAAGCCCGTGATCATCTACAACTTCCTGCACTCGGTCACGCTGGTCACCGACGCCTGTCATGGGTATGTGGAGTACATGGTCAAGGGCATTGAAGTCGATCGCGCCAAGGTGGACTGGTACGTGAAGAATTCGCTGATGCTGGTCACGGCGCTGGCTCCAAAAGTGGGATACGACAAGGCGGCGCAGATTGCGCACACGGCGCACGTCGCGCACTCCAGCCTGCGCGAGGCGGCGCTGAAGCTGGGATATCTTTCGGGCGAGGAATTCGATTCGCTGGTTAAGCCGGAGAAGATGACGCATCCGTAGCTGCATCGGGTCATCGGGTGATCGGGTCATTGGATGATCTGACGACCGCCCCGTCAAGACACGCAGCATTCAGAGAATATCCGCAGATCACTCAGACTTATTCCAGTACCGCAAATACGTTTCGCTGACCAATCTAGAAACAGCCGCCCTGTCCACGGACTCAGGCAAATCGCTCTTGGATTCCGCCTGCTCCAATTCGAGGAATATCCCCTCGTCTGCGCGCGATCTGAGGCCGTAACAATTTGCTTGCTCAATCAGGCGGCGCGCCTGTAAACTTTGCGGACATTTCGTCGTGGAGGAAATTCCGAATGACCCGTTTTGCCCTTGCCATGGTGTTCCTCGCCTCAACGCTTCTGAGCGCCCAGAGTCCCAATAAAAACGCCAACAAGAATGAGCCTCCGATTCTTGGCCCACACTTGACCAGAGAGGAAGCTGCAAAACACTTCGCTAAAGCACCGGTCGCCCACAAGCGGGGCGATTTGTTGTATCACAATGGCGTGATCCTGCCGAGCGTGACCACACAAGCTATTTTCTGGGGCACAACCTGGGGGACCTACACCGGCGACAAGATCAGCGGCATGGATACCTGGTACTCGGGCATCGGCACCGTCGCTGGCGGAGCGGGCTCCAGCTATGAAGCCACGGTTAACGAATACACAGACAAAGCGGGCGAGCGTGTCGGTTCGTCAGTTACCTATGGCGGGCATATCGTGGACGCGACTGCTCTCCCTAAGAGTCTCACCAGCTCAGCGGTTCTGGCGGAGGTTTGCAAAGTAATCTCCAGCCCGATAGCGAATGCCTACTATCCCGTGTACGTTGACCGCAAGCGCGGCGCGGCGGGTTATTGCGCCTATCATAGTTGGGGATCGTGCAGCGGCACGCCCGTGGAGTTTGGCTTCTTCTTCAACCTCGACGGCGACGGCGGGTGCAATCCGAAGAGCACCGTCGCTGGTCAATCCCAAGGCTTGGCCGCCATCGCGAATGTCAGCGGGCACGAACTTTCCGAAACTCGCTCGGATCCGAAGGGCAACGCCTGGTACTCCCTGACTGGAAATGAGAACGGCGATAACTGCGCATGGACGTTCGGTGGCCCCTATGTGACCTTCCTGGACGGGACAAACTGGAAGATACAGGGCGAATGGTCGGACGCAGCGAATGATGGCACCAGCCCCAACGGGCCCGGCTACTCGACATCGCTGGGCACCGGATGCGTGGATGGAACCAATTACAAAGGCCCCTACACGCAGTAGCCAGTTCCTAGGCGATTGGCTCTGAGGGCCGCTATTTTGCGGCCCTTTTTCATTTGCCGCCGGACGATTGCGTCCAGCGATCACCGTCCATAAAGCCACTCGCGGGTACGGAATGGTGCTGTGATGAACCCGGCAAGGACGCTCGGTTCTCACTCGAGTTCTCTAGTTCCTCTTCGGGAACCGCCGGCGGTTGAGGTGGGTTTGGGCGGTGGGCCCGATGTCATCGTACTTCAGGACGCTGATGGAGCCATCCACTTCGAGCACCGCGAGCGCGGCCTCTTTGTAAGTAGCGACGCCGTGTTCGCGCAACGCGCGTTCGAGTTCATCCATGCTGACATGTTCTTTGGCCAAGTGCGCTTCAAGGACCTGGCCGTTGTGCACCAGCAGGCTGGGCTCTCCCTGGATGTATTTCCTGAAGCGGCGATTCCCGCCCGATACCTCAGCTACCAGATAATTCAGGATGAGCAGTGTGGTGGCGGCGATGGCGCCTCCGGCGAGCGAGGTGTCGGGGCCGGTCATCGCGTTCTGCACCGAGTTCGAAAGCAGCAACAGAAGTACCAGATCGAACGGAGTCATCTGGCCGACTTCGCGCTTGCCGCTGATGCGAATACCGATCAGGACGAGGAGGTAGATGACTCCGGTGCGGAGTGCGATTTCGAGGAGCGTGTGAGCGTTCGCGGGCAGCATAGGGAGGTCAGAGGTCAAAGGTCAGATTGCAGAGGTGAAGACCTATCGCACTGACGGTGGTCGGCGATCCCGCGATTTCACCTCTGCAATCTGACCTCTAACCTCTGACCTCATCCCTCCAATAGCCGCTACTGCGGCGTTGCCGTAACCGGCAGGGGCGCGTTCTTGGGCGTGCTCAAGTAGCCTGTGATCTTGTTCTTATCCACCGACCAGACCACCAGTTCATAGAGCATGTGGTCGCGTCCGGTGTAGAACTGCACCGGTTCGCTCTGGTTCTTGTCTTTTTTCTCGATGGTCTTGTCGTCGGCGGTAACGCTGAGCGTGTATTTGCCCTTCTTGGGATCGGTTTTCTTGAGCTGCAGGGCGACGGTTGAATACGCCTGCGGTTTGGCTCCCTTCAACAAGGCGAACTCGTAGTACTGGCGGTCGCCCTTGTGTTTGAGGGCTTCGAGATCGCCGCGCGTGTTGGCGATCAGTCCGCTCTGCACGCCGAGGTCGCCGATGGTGCCCTGAAGTTTCGCGATGGTCGCTTCGAGCGATGCCTTGGTGGCGGCCACGTCGGTCTTGACCCCGCCGACGTCGGTCTTCACGGCTCCAACTTCTCCGGAAACCGCGCCCACGTCCTTTTTCTCTTCCGCCGCCTGGGCCGCGATACGGGCCGCCGCGACTTGTTGCTGATGCTGCAACTCGTCGGCCCGCGTTGCCAATTCCTTCTTGGTCATGCCCAACTGCTGGGCCAGGGTTTCAGAATCCGCTTCGGCGGACTGCATGCGCTTGGTAAGATCGCCAATCTGCTTTTGGCTGGCGGCTTGGTCTTGCGTGACTTTGTCGAGCTTGCCATGCTGGTCGTAGATGAAGTACGAGGATGCGCCGGCAAAGGCAACCGCCAGCACAATCAGGACCCATTTGCCGACGTTGCTCTGCGGCTCGGGGTGGTATACGGTCGGTTGCTCACCTTCAGACATAGGGGGTCTCCGTTTGAAGTGGGTAGTAGACCCTATTGTTTGTGAGATATGGGTTGGTGTCAATTGCGTTTCAGGTACTTGGCCGGGCGTAACTTGCAGCTAGAATGTAGGCGTGAAGAGCTGGGACGCGATCGTGGTGGGGGCGGGCATCATCGGGCTCTCACTGGCGATTGAACTGAACAAGCAAGGGTTGCGGGTGCTGGTGGTGGAGAAAGGCGAACCGGGGCGCGAGGCCTCGTGGGCGGCGGGAGGGATGTTGTGCGACTCTTCCGTCGAAACGCCGCCCGGGCTGCGGGAACTGGCGACGGCGAGCGCCTGCATGTATCCCGAGTTTGTCCGTCAGCTTGAGGATGAGTCCGGGCTGAAGATCGATCTGCGGTCGGTGGGAACGCTGCTTTTTCTTGATTCTCAGGTCGCTTCCCTGCGAGACCACAGCCCGCAGGGCTCTTATCCTTTTGCTGTGCCCGCGTCTGCTTTGGCCGCGTCGCTCCAAGATCTGGAACCCGCATTGCGTGCTCCGGGCGCGACCGCGCCGCATCTCACCGCGCTGTATCTAAAGGAACGTTGCGTGGATCCGCGGCAGCTGACCGCATCGGCTATTGCCGCCGCGCGGCATCGTGGCATTGATTTTTCGTCTGGCGACCAGGTGCTGGCCGTGGAAGTGGCGGACGGTAAAGCGTCCGGAGTGCGCACCAACACGACGCAATTTTCCGCGGGGATGGTGGTGAATTGCGCGGGAGCATGGGCCGGGCAGATTGGGCCGCACGGATTCCCGACGCGTCCCGTCAAGGGGCAAATGCTGTGCGTTGCCATGCCACGAAAAGAATTTGTCCGCCACGTGGTGCGCACGCCTGACGTCTACCTGATTCCTCGCAGCGACGGGCGCATGGTGATTGGGGCGACCTCAGAAGAGTCTGGCTTCGACAAGCAGATGGTGCCGGAGACGATCGAGAAACTGAGGCAGGCGGCGATTGAGTTGGTTCCGGAATTTGTTGACGCGCCGGTTCTGGAGACATGGGCGGGGCTACGTCCGGGGACACCCGACAAGCTGCCGATTCTGGGTGCTACGCAGACACCGGGATATTTTGTGGCGACGGGACATTTTCGGGATGGGATTCTGCTGGCGCCGGTGACGGCGAGGGTGATGGCAGAGGTGATGACCGGACGGACTCCCGCCCGGAACCTTAATACGTTTTCCGCCCACAGATTTTCGCGTTGAAGTGACCGCGCTGCATCTTAATATCTATAGGGGAGGCAATCTCTCTTCCCTGTTTTCAATCGCTACTAATTCTGGAGGAAGGCTATGCCGAGAATCGCAATGCCCGGAATTTTCTGTCTGGCGACCGTTCTGGCGCTGTTGTCGCCCGCATTCATGGAAGCCCAACCAGCGAAGGAAAACACGCCAGCACCGGCACCGTTACCGGCGCAGATCGTCAGCGCCAAAAAGGTGTTCATCGCCAATGCCGGGCAAGAATACAATCCCAATGCGAGCAAGTTTGCCGACTACAGCGGAGGAATCAACCGTACCTACAATCAGTTCTACTCGGCCGTAAAAAGCTGGGGCCACTATCAACTCGCATCCAATCCCGCCGACTGCGATTTGGTATTCGAAATCGAGTTCACCGATGCCATGGTAGGAGCAAGGGTTTTCAAGGGAGATAGCGTTGGCCCAGTCGATGAGCCGAAGTTCAGATTAGTGATACTTGATCCAAAGACGCACATCGTGCTGTGGGCATTTACGGAGCATGTGGAATGGGCAAACCTGCAGGGACACCGCGACAAGAACTTTGATCAGGCCCTGGCAAAGCTCTTGGACGATGTGAAGAGTCTGGCCACCCAACCCAGCGTCGAAGCCAATAAATAGATATTCCGACGTGCGTTGACACCGCTTGGTATCCGGCAAAGTCGCGGCCACGCGCATCTCCAGGGGTGGGCAGACGCCGTGTGTTATCAGGTATATACTGAACCGTTTTCAGCGATCATCTCAGTATGCGCGCCCCGCGCGCCAGAAAGGCAACAGACCATGGCTTCCCCGGCAGTCGATTTTGCCCGCAATAATCAGCCGCGTTTTCTCGACGAGCTGAAGAGTCTTCTCCGCATCCCGAGCATCAGCACCCTCGACGAACATAAAGGCGACGTGCAGAAGGCAGCGGAATTTGTGGCCGCTGAACTGCGCCGCATCGGCATGGACAACGTCGAGATCATCCCCACCAAGGGACATCCGCTGCTCTACGCCGACTGGCTGCACGCACCGGGCAAGCCGACGGCTTTGATGTATGCGCATTACGATGTGCAACCGCCCGATCCTCTGGACGAATGGAAGACGCCGCCGTTTGAACCGACCGAACGCAACAACAATGTGTACGCGCGGGGCGCCGTCGACGACAAAGGCCAGCTCTGGATGGAAGTGAAGGCGCTCGAATCCCTGCTGCAAGCGCACGGCGGCAAGCTGCCCATCAACGTCAAGGTTATTTTTGAAGGCGAAGAGGAAGTGGGCGGCGAGTCGATTGCCGAGTACGTCCGCAAACAGAAGGCGAAGTTGAAGGCGGATTTCGCGCTGGTCTGCGACACCGAGTTATTCGCGCCCGATGTCCCCACTCTTTGCGTGGGCCTGCGCGGCCTGGTGTACACCGAGATTGAAGCGTATGGGGCGAAGACGGATCTGCACTCGGGTGTCTATGGCGGCGCGGCGCCGAATCCGCTGTTCGCGCTGATCGAGATCATCTCGAAGCTGAAAGATTCCAAGGGGAAGGTGCTCATCCCCGGCTTTTACAAGAACGTGAAATCGCCCAGCAAGGATGAGCTGAAGGCCTGGAAGCGGCTGCCCTTCAATGAAGAGCACTATCGGAAGACTGAAGTCGGTTCCAAGGTGCTGACCGGCGAACCGGGATTTTCGGTGCTGTACCGGACGTGGGCGCGACCGACGCTTGAGGTGCATGGCATTCCCGGCGGGTTCGTGGCTCCGGGAGCGAAGACGGTGATTCCGGCAAAGGCGTCGGCGAAGGTTTCCATGCGGCTGGTGCCGAACCAGGACGCGGACGACATCCTAAAGCGCTTCACCGCTTTCGTCAAGAAGCTCACGCCCAAGGGGATCGACCTCAAGATCAAGGTTTGGAGCAAGGGTCCGGCGTCCGTCGTCGGTACCGACAACCGCTTCATTGAAGCGGCGACCGAGGCGCTGCACGATACGTTCAAGAAGGAAACGGTGTTTATTCGGTCGGGAGGATCGATTCCAATCGTTACCGATTTCCAGGATGTGCTGAAGATTCCATCGGTGATGATGGGCTTTGGGCTGCCCGACGACAACCTGCATGCTCCGAACGAGAAGTTCCACATCCCGAATTTTTATCGCGGGATTGAAACAATCTGCCTGTTCTTTGAGAAGCTGGGGTAGAAACTGTCGCTTCGGTGGAGAAGGAAAAATGTTTGCGAAAAGGCGCAGGTGGGTTCTGCGCCTTTTCGCTGGACCTGGGAATTGGGTAGTGGCTCAGTTTGGGGAAGCTCTGATTCAGGGGTTGCGGAAAGACGCAAACCACGGGGTTTCACGGAGGGAATCGGAGACTTAGTCAGAGCAAACTGAGCTACCACCGGGAATCTGGCCGGTACTCGCCAATTCCGCGCCTTCAGGTAAAATAAAGGATTGAGGCTGACTGGCATGCACACACGGGTTCTTGCGTCGGCGGTACTGTTTTTGATGGTCACGATGGTGTCGGCGCCATGGCTGCAATCCGAAGCCGAGCAGGGCGTGCCACATTTCAACACGGCTCCCCCGGCGGCGGGCGCTGAGTTTCCGCCAATTCTCACCAAGGACCAACTCTGGGGCAACAACGCGCAGTTTCCCTATCAGACGCACGCCTACGAACTGGCGGCGAAGATTCCGAAGGTGATCTACCAACAACCGTGCTACTGCTACTGTGACCGCAGCATGGGGCACAAGAGTCTGCATAGCTGCTTTTCGAGCACCCACGGCGCCGAATGCGGAACCTGCCTCAAAGAGCTCTATTACACTTACACCATGAACAAGCAGGGCAAGACGGCAAAGGAGATTCGCGCGGGTATTATCAAGGGCGAATGGAAGTCGGTGGATTTGAGCACGGCGGCCAGTATTAATTGAAGCAAGAACCCGAAACCACGGGGTACACAGAGGAGCACGGAGGAAACCGTGTTCCCGGCGTACACTGCGT
>PMBA01000264.1:7765-8283 GCA_003152795.1 Acidobacteriaceae bacterium
GAGTCCGGACTGCGCGCCCTGCAGGAACACAAATTTGAGAAAGCCAAAGGCCACCTGCAGAAAGCGCTCACCGGGCCGAACAAGTCCCTGGTCGACCGGGCACAGGTCCACATCCTGACTTGTGACAAGCATCTGGCAGCGCCGGCGTTGCAGTTCAAGACCACGGAAGAGCATTACGACTATGCGGTGTCGCTGATCAACTCGGGCGACTACGTGACCGCGCGTGAGCAACTGGACAAGCTCCTGAAGCAGAATCCGAAGGCAGAGTACGTTCTCTACGGGCTGGCCGCGTTGGACTGCCTGACCGGCCATGTCGAAGAATCGCTCAAAACGCTGGACGAGGCGATTCAGGCCAAACCGGCGCTGCGCTTCCAGGCGCGGAACGATACCGACTTCCAGAATCTGGCGGAGGATCCGCGCTTCACCGAACTGCTGTATCCGGATCCGGGCGCCGAAGAAACTGAGCCGAAGGAAGAAGCGAGCGCGTACTAGCCGCCCTCCGCTTGACTTCGATTGAG
>PMBA01000011.1 GCA_003152795.1 Acidobacteriaceae bacterium
TCGATTTTGAGCTTGTTGACTTGAAATTGTCTCAAGTAGCTGAAGCTGGAATAGCCGGTCCCAAAGTCGTCAATTGCCAGCTTCAGCCCCATGGCCTTTAATCCCTGAAGAACCGAGAGCGTCACGTCTGCATTCGATAAGAGGAGGCTTTCCGTGAGTTCCAGTTCGAGATATTGCGGGGCGAGGCCCGTCTCATGGAGCAGCCTCCGGATGAGTTTGCAGAAGCCTTCTTGACGAAACTGCACCGCTGACACATTTACGGCCACCGTCACTGCAGGAAGACCTTCATCTTGCCATTTCCGGGCTTGAGAACAGGCGGTCCTGAGCACCCATTCACCAATTGGCAAGATCAGTCCGCTGTTCTCAGCAGTGCGTATGAACTTGTCGGGTGGTACAAGGCCCAATTCCGGATGTTTCCAGCTGAGCAGTGCTTCCAGTCCGGTGATCTTTCCAGTGGCAATATCCATCTGCGGTTGATACACGAGAGAAAGTTCATTTCTTTCGAGTGCAAGTCGCAAGCTGTTCTCCAAGGTCAAACGCTCCCCAACCTGAGCGTTCATGTCCTCCGTGAAAAACCGAAGGTTGTTACGTCCACTCGTTTTGGCGCAGTACATGGCTGCGTCGGCATTCTTGATCAGGGTTTCGCCGTCCGCCCCGTGTTCGGGGAACATGCTGATGCCGAGGCTGCCACTAACGCTAAGGGTGTGACCTTGAATGACGAACTCGGAAGTCATTACATCCATGAGCCGCTCCGCGGCAACGGCTGCGTCGCGAGAGTCCTTTACAGCAGTCAACACGATGAGGAATTCGTCTCCGCCTAGCCGGGCCACGGTGTCCTGTTCACGCGCAAATCTCTTAAGCCGTGCTGCAACGTCTTGCAGGAGAAGGTCGCCGACCGAGTGCCCCAGTGAGTCGTTGATGTCTTTGAAGCGGTCGAGGTCGAGGAACAGAAGCGCGATTTTATCTTTTCGCCGCCGAGCGCTGGCGAGTGCCTGTGACAATCGATCCTTTAGAAGAGTCCGATTGGGTAGTCGCGTAAGAGCATCGTAGTAGGCCAAAAACTGGACTTGTTCCTCGGCGAGTTTGCGGTCTGTAATGTCGCGAAAGTACCAGATTCTCCCCCGATACCGACCTTTTGCGTCAACGAGTGGCGCAGAGTATCGGTCGAAGGTCTTCCCATTTTTGAATCTGAGTTCATCCCTGCTCTTTTCGTCCCGATGGCTATTGAGATACTTGACCCTCTGGACAAAGGCGTCGGGGTCCTCGACTTGATCCGTCACGTACTTGCGCACGATAAGGTCGTCTCGTGTGCTCAGCAGTTCATCCGGCATTCCGAAGTTGAGCCCAAATTGCTTGTTTGCGAGGACGATGTGATCGGACTCGTCGACGGCAAGGATGCCATCAATTGTCGTCTCAGCCTGCGCCTCCAGCAGCGCAGTTTTGAACAACAGCGTTTCCTCAACCTGCTTGCGCTCAGTGATGTTATCAAAAGTAGCAACAAAGCATCCCTTTCCCGCGCCGTAGGCTGAGATGGAAAACCACCTTCCCAAGCCTTTAATTTCGATCTCGAATCTCTCTGGCTTACCGGTCAGTACCACTCGGCTGTATCTCTCAAGCAATTCTGGCTGCGAGTCTTTGCTCCCCGGGATAACCTCGGTAAATCTCTTGCCCACCACGTTTCTCAAGCCGGTCAACTTTCCAAATGTACTGTTGACAGTGAGATAGACAAAGTCTATTGGACGACCACGGTCGTCAAAAAGCATCTCGCAGTGTGCAAACCCCTCCAACATGTTTTCGAACAGCGAGCGAAAGCGCCTTTCGCTTTCTGCCACTGCATCTTGCGCTCGCAGGGTTTCTTCTGCTGCCTTTCGCTCGGCAATGTCCGAAAGAAGACCCGTGGCAAGGTTCTCCGCCTTACCATGTTCCCGGCATAACAATCCGAAATTCAACAGGAAAACAATCGAGGCGCAGACCAAGATTGCAGCAATGTGCAACTGCCCAGCGGAAAAAGTTGGAAAGACAACTTGCTTGAGCCCTTCAAGACCTGCCGCGAGGAACAGTGCAATCGTTGCGTAGCGAAGTGCCCGAATGAAACGGTTTTGTGTGGGCATATCCAAGACCAATAACCGATACCGATCCCCAAAAAACGCGACCGCCGCGATCCCAATCCAGACAAGGCCCTTGATAGAAGTGAGCCGAAAGCTAAGGCGAAGGCGGCATTTGTGTGGTGAGATAGACTACGAGGCTACGTACCGCTCATGAACGGTTTATCCCAAGTTAACTGTACTGCTGCTCAGGAGGCCGCCATAGTTACGATGGGTCAACCGGACGATGCAGGTCAGAAGATTAGGCAGTAGTGAGCAATAGTGAGCAGTCTTCGTTCCTTGGTTTTCCACTCTCTTGGCTCTAGTTACGCTGCCTCGGCACCGATTGGGAATGTCTGCGTTTGCCGAGGGGTACGACGTGCGCTCCGTTGCTCAATTTTCCTCAACGAATCGTCCCCAGTACTAAAGTAAGGTCCCTTGTTCAAAACTGACCACCTTAGAGAATAGTCGTGAAACTAAGGTTGGAACACTGTTCGCGATATACGGCGAGTTCCTCCCAACCGAAGGACGACACGGCAAAGCAGGTGACATGACCAATATCAGCATTGCTCCCGAAAACGCCCAGAAGATTCTTGCTATCTTTCAACGCCTGCATACTCGCGCCGAGTATCCCGCCAACGGGATAGGCCTCTCCATAGGCAAGAAGATTGTCGAACAAAATGGCGGAACAATCTGGATGGAACCAATGCAACGCCGACTGCGACCTTTAGATTCCCTTGGCCAGACGCCCTCCTCGACAATTGGAAATTACTGGTTTAACGCCGCGTTTATCGTGCGACAGGAGGGAATGTGAGTCCTGAGCCCAAACGAGTGTTATATATCGAAGATAACGAAGGGGACATCGAATTGGTTCGTTTGCGTTTGCTGGAAGACAAAGCTAAATTCGACGTTTGTTCTGCAGATCGCCTGTCCACAGGCCTGATGGCTTTGACCACGGAGAAGCCTGCGGTAGTGCTGCTCGATCTCTATCTTCCCGATAGTCGCGGAGCGGATACGTTTCGCGCAGTGCTCACCCGCGCGGTAGGCTTGCCCGTGGTTGTCCTTTCGGGCTGCGACGATGAGGCATTGGCTCTGGAAGCGTTACAGCACGGTGCACAGGACTACCTCGTGAAGGGTACCTTCGATGGCTCGCGATTGGGGCGCACACTGAGATGTGCGATAGAGCGACAGGCACTCATGACCGCGCTCAACATGAACCGGAGAGAGCAACTGGCGCTCAACGACCAACCTCGATCATATGTTTCGGAAGATTTTCTTACTCCGCTGTCCTCGATTCATCAGCTTGTCATTGCGGTGCTAGAGGACCCCGCCGACGTTACCCTCCCCCAGCGTCGGCGTTTGGGCGCTGTTCTGAACAAAGTCAAGCTGTTGCGCTCCATGGTCAACGATCTACTGGGGGAGAACAGCGTTGAACCCGGGAAAATGCACTCCGAACCACACTCCGTTATGACTCGCGATGATGTGGACGCCCTCGGATTGCTCGACTAGCAGCGTCGCGCAACATGTATCGGCGACCATCTTTCATTTTGAGAATTCGCCGGAAACAAG
>PMBA01000204.1 GCA_003152795.1 Acidobacteriaceae bacterium
GCGGTCACCGACGATGGCAAGCCCATCCTCGATGACAGCATTATGCGCGAGGCTCTGCTGCTGGGCGGAGAGCTGAATTTCCCGGTCGTGCAACATGCCGAAGATACGCGCATGACTGAAAACTGCTCGATGCACGCCGGCGCGCGCTCGTTCCGCCTCGGACTGCGCGGCATGACCGCTGCCGCCGAAGCCTCGATTGTGGAGCGCGACCTGCAACTCGCAATGCAGATTCCGAACGCCCGCCTGCACGTCGCACATCTTTCCACGGCGGACGCGCTGAAGAGTGTGCGCCGCGGCAAGCGCGCGAAAGTGCGTGTAACGTTCGAGGTTACCCCGCATCATTTCACGCTGACCGACGAGGACATGCGCGACTACGACAGCAATTACAAGATGAATCCCCCGCTGCGCTCGGCCTCCGACCGNNCATGCTCCCCACGCCGCCCACGAAAAAGATATGGAATTCGAGCGCGCCGCATTCGGCATCACCGGACTTGAAACCGCGCTGGCGCTGGCGATCACCCGGCTGCATCGCGAGAAACACATCCCGCTGGCCCGCATCGTCGAACTCTTCACCGCCGGTCCGGCGCGTTGCTTCGATTTTCGCGGCCGTGGCTCTCTTGTACGCGGCTCGATTGCCGACGTTACTGTTTTCGATCCGAAAAAGAAATGGACCTTCGACGCGGCCAAGTCGTGCTCGAAATCCAGAAACACGCCTTTCGATGGATGGCAGTTCACGGGAAAGGCAGTGGCCACCATCGTCGGCGGGAGGATTGTGTACGCGGGGTGAGCGCCGAAACCTGAAACCACGAAGGGCACGAAGGTACACGAAGGAGAACCTTAAANNCCTTCGTGATCCTTCGTGCCCTTGGTGGTTTCAGGGTTTTGCCGGTTACAGCGCGAAACTGAGTCACTACCAAGACCTGGGCCGGTGCTACAATTCCCGGACCATGAAGCGCCTACTGTTGTTCTTCCTGCTGATTCCATTCCTGGCGGCGCAGAGCGCGACTGAAGTCGAGATCACCTCTGAACCGTCGCACCACCTTGCCATTCAAAACGAGTACGTTCGCGCCTTCAAGGTCGAGGTCGCGCCCCAGGCTTCGACGCTCATGCATCAGCACCGCCACGACTACGTCTTTGTCACACTCGGCGATGCTCATATCTCGAACGAAGTCGAGGGCAAGCCGCCAGCGGACGTGAAACTCGCGGACGGGGATACGCGCTTTGCGGCGGGAAACTTTGCTCACATCGCCAAAAATCTCTCCGACCAGCCCTTTCGCAACGTGACGATTGAGTTGATGCAGGACGAAAAACTGCGGCAGACGCCATCCCATTGGCCAGAAGACAGCGGCGAAAAAACCTTTGCGGGCGGGCGCAGCAAGATTCTATTTGTGAAGGATGGGGTGCGCGTGTCCGAAGTCAACCTCGAACCAGGGGCGGTCGTGCCCAGCCATCATCACAACGGCCCGCATTTGCTGGTCGCGCTCAGCGATCTCGATCTGCGCAGCGACGTTGAAGGAGTGGGCCCCTTGCCCGGAAAATTCAAGCCCGGCGATGTCAAGTGGGTGCCCGGGGGCTTTACCCACACATTGACCAATGTGGGGAAGAGCCCGGCGAGATTAGTGACGGTGGAATTCTAGAACACGCGCGTCGGACAGGCTTTTGTGTGGGGACGGGCGCCTCGCCCGTCCAAGCCGAGCATAGCTCGGCAGTTGCCAGCGCAGCGGCGCCTCCGCGCTACGCGCTCTTGACCAACGGATTCCCGGGAGAGACCAGCCCGGCGCGAAGCAACTTCGCGGTGAGACGGTCTTTGTCATTGGAAGCGGAAGCAGCGGCGAGGCGCTTGCGCAGTTTGGCAATTTTTTCTGCGCGGGTACGGCGCCGGCGAATCTCCGGACGGCGGCTGGGTGCGGACATAAAGTTCTCCTTAGGTATTCAACGATTGCTCTGTGAAGAGACGTTCCGAACTTCGATTATAGGGTCGATCGGAACTGCTGGCAAAGACCAGACCGCTAGTTTGGACGATAACCAATGCAAACCAACACCGGGAGGCGCGGATACTTCGCAAACTGCGAATCCTCAAAAGAGCGCTCACACATCAGGAAAACCGACCCGCGATCGGACCCGATCTGGCGCGCATAGTGGCAGTTCTCGCACAGGCCGGGGGTGAAATGGATCGGCGGGCGGTCGCTTTCAGGGGGCATGCGGGGGTGCGCTCCAGTCATCTGCGATCGTATCGCATTCGCCTCGGTGAAACCGGGGCATCCCCAGTCCATTGTCGCAGCGCTGCGCTGCGCCATGGTGCGGGATGTCCGTTGCGCGCCAGGCCCGGGTGTGGCAGGGTCAGTCGGCGGGCATGGGCGCTGGACTCGCGATCAGCACAGCCGCTTTCAGAGGCGCGACCGCTTCCGCGGGAGCCTCCAGCCATTTGCGCACTTCGGGCAAAGCGCGGCGCATGGCGAGCTCGCCGACGCGGATCAGCTCGCCGGCGCGTTTGAAATCGTCATAGTCAAAGCCGGCGACATCGGGCTCGATCACAATGTCGGCCGCGCTTCTCCATACCGCGCTCATCATGTCCTGCGCAATGGCGAACGATTTCCCGATCACGTCAAAGAAGTGGCGGGGCGCGCTCGATTTCGACCACTGTCCTTTGAGGTTCACCGCGAGCACGCGATCCGCGCCCATTTCGCGCAGAGGTCGCGTCGGCACCGGATGCGAGAGCATGCCGTCCACCAGCCAGCGTCCATCAATTTCGACGGGCAGAAACATACCGGGATAAGCGCAACTTGCCCGCACCGGATCGATGATCGGTCCGGAGGAAAAGACCGCTCCTTCTCCGGTGTTGAAGTCGGTTGCGGTCACGCCCAGAGGAATGCGCAATTCTTCAAATGTGTGCGCCTTCAAGGTCCGCGTCAGGAACGAGACCATGCGATCGTTGGTGGCGAAACCGTAGCGTGAGAGAGTCCAGCGCGCGAAAGTGGTGAAGCGAACTTT
Source organism: Acidobacteriaceae bacterium (assembly GCA_003152795.1). Taxonomy (GTDB): domain Bacteria; phylum Acidobacteriota; class Terriglobia; order Terriglobales; family Acidobacteriaceae; genus Acidiflorens. The sequence continues at coordinate 2,992 of PMBA01000204.1, forward strand.
GTGGGCGATTTCTTCCAGTTCCGCGATCGTGAGTCCGCTGCAATACGCGGCACCCATGATTGCGCCCACACTGGTGCCCGCCACCATGCGAACCGGAATGCCTTCTTCTTCGAGGACTTTGAGAACACCAATGTGCGCGATGCCGCGGGCAAAGCCTCCGCCCAGGGCGACGCCAATCGCCGGTATGCGCTTTGCCTCGGCCGTAATCGACCTGCGGGACAGTTCGCGGCCGAAGGCTTGCACAGACTGAATCACCTTGCCCAGACGCTTCATCGGAACCCCACGTTCCCAGTTTGCCGGGGCAGCAAACTTTACTTCTGTGTGGGTAAGATGCCACGAAGCGCTTTCAAGTTACAGGCCACCTTTGTGCTATCT
>PMBA01000376.1:0-238 GCA_003152795.1 Acidobacteriaceae bacterium
AGTTTCGCGCAGAACACGCTGTTGCCCGCGCTCAAGGCAATCCCGGGCGTCTCCTTCATCGGCGTCTGCAATGCGACCGGGCCGCGCAGCCGGAACGCGGCGGAGAAATTTGGATTCTCCTACTGTTCGAATTCAGAAGCTGAGATTCTCCAAGATCCGCAAATCAAAGCGGTGCTGATCGCCACCCGCCACAACCTTCATGCCAGCCAGGCACTTGCCGCCCTGCGCGCGGGGAAAG
>PMBA01000376.1:273-12646 GCA_003152795.1 Acidobacteriaceae bacterium
CTATCCACTACCGGGTAAATGCGGGTTTTATTCCCGCCGATCATTGGGTGAACGATCCCGAGCAAGGAGGCGGACGCATTCTCGGCGAGGTCTGCCATTTCGTGGACTTCCTCTGCTTTCTCGCGGGTGCGTTTCCCATCGAAGTGCAAGCGCAGACCGTGGGCAATCCGGGGCAGTACAGCATGGATAACGTAATCGCATCGCTCAAGTTCGCGAATGGGACGTTGGGAACAATCAGCTATCTCGCCAACGGCGACAAGGCCGCTTCGAAGGAGCGAATCGAAGTGTTCGGCGGCGGCTCGGTCGCGATCCTCGAAGATTTTCGGCGGCTCGAACTGGTTCGCCACGGCCGCAAACAAATCACGCGCGCGCGCTGGAGACAGGACAAGGGCCACAAAGCGGAGATGCAGGCATTTGTAAACGCGCTCTTGGGCAAGACGCCGCCGCCCACTCCATTTGAGCAGATCGTAGGCTCGACGCTCGCGACCCTTCGACTGCAGAATTCATGCCAGACGGGGCAACCTCTGACGGTCGAATTGAGTGAGTTTGTCGCGTCGGCGCTGCCGGGAAATTCGTCGCAGTGATAAATCCGCTCCAGAAAAATGGAATGACAGAGAAGGGGACGAGCCGTAAATGCTGATTCTGGGCCTGAACATGTTTCATGCGGATTCATCGGCCGCGATCGTTGCAGACGGAAAAACTATTTTTGCGGTGGCCGAAGAGCGGCTCAATCGGCACAAACACTATGGCGGATTCCCTGCACTGGCGGTGAAAGCGTGTCTGGATGCGGCAGGCGCGAAAATCACCGACGTTCAGCACGTTGCCGTTGGGCAGGACAGTGACGCCAACCTCGCCAGAAAAGTGCAGTATGCGCTGGCAAATCCGGCGAAGGTTCTGAATTTTATCAAGATGCGGCAGCGCAAGGAATCGATGCGCGATGTGCGTTCGCTGCTGTCGCAGGCGCTCGACGTGGATGCCTCCACGCTGAAATTTGAAGAACACCATCTGGAGCACCACATCGCGCACATCGCCAGTTCGTATTACTGTTCCCCATGGGAAAAGGCGGCGGGCTTCAGCTACGACGGCTCGGGAGATTTTGTCTCCACCATGACGGCGCGTTGCGAGGGCGCCGAAATCCAGGTGCTCGATCGCGTGTTCCTGCCGCATTCACTGGGCAGCTTCTACACCATGATCTGCGATTTCATCGGCTATAGAAAATATGGCGATGAAGGCAAAGTCATGGGGCTGGCGCCGTACGGGAAAGACACCTACATCGACGAGATTCGGAAGATCGTCACGCTTAAGAATGGCAGCTTTCAACTCAACATGAGCTACTTCAAACCGCTCGGGAGCAGCCAGGGAATGCAGGTGCTGCCCGACGGAACGGTGCGCCTGGCACGGCATTTCTCCGAGAAGATGGAAAAGCTTTTCGGCGCCCCTCGCGAACCGCACGCCGAGATCACGCAGCGGGACATGGATCTCGCTTATGCCATGCAATCTTGTTTTGAGGAAGTGTTCTTCCATCTTGCGAACGGACTGCACCAGCGCGTTCCCCATGAAAATCTTGCGATGGCGGGCGGCTGCGCGCTCAACAGCGTGGCGAACGGCAAACTGTTTGACCGCACGCCATTCCGGCGCACCTGGATTCAGCCGGCGGCGGGCGACGAAGGCCTGGCGATTGGCGCTGCGCTGCACACATATCATTCGGCGCTGAAACAGCCGCGCACGAACGAAGCGCAGATGAATCACGCTTACCTCGGCCCCGAGTTTTCCGACGCGCAGATCGAATCAGCCTTAGAAAGCGCGGGCGTAAAGTACCGGCGCCTGGAGCGCGCACCACTGCTTGACGCGGTTACCGATCAAATGGTGCAAGGCAACGTTGTGGGATGGTTTCAGGGCCGCATGGAGTGGGGACCGCGCGCGCTCGGCAACCGTTCCATTGTGACCCACCCGGGCCTGCCCGACATGAAGGATGTGTTGAACGCGCGCATCAAGCACCGGGAGTGGTTCCGTCCCTTTGCGCCATCGATTCTGGCGGAGGCGCAGCACGAATATTTCGAACATGATCATCCGTCGCCCTACATGCTCCATGTGTACAAGATTCGTCCGGAGAAGCGGCAGAGCCTCTGCGCCGTGAACCACGTGGACAATACCGGGCGATTGCAGACGGTGGCGCGGGAAGAGAATCCGCTTTACTACGATCTGATCCAGACGTTTGGCCGGAAAACTGGAATCCCGGTGATCCTGAACACGAGCTTCAACGAGAACGAGCCGATCGTGTGCACGCCTCAGGAAGCCATCGATTGCTTCCAGCGAACCAGGATGGACGTGCTGGCGATCGGATCGTTTTTCGCGTGCAAATCTGAACCGGCATAACCGCCATGACTGAGACTCCAGTTGCGGTGGCCCCATCTTCCGCGCTAAAGCTCCGGAGAACCGGTGCGTGGCGCGGCATTCGAGTGCTCGCTTGGGACGGCGACGTTCTCTACGGGTGCCGCGGGTATCGGATCGTTCGAATGAACCTTCGCCTGCAAGCAGCCGAGAGCGCGAAGTGGGAATTGGTCGCGTGCTTTCGTCCAGCCTGGTGGAGGAATTTCACATCCCGCTCCGCGCTGAGCTATCGCCTGGTGCGCGATGGCTTCCATGCGCTGGCCGTTCTCGAAGATCGGACGATGGTGGGCGCGGTTCCGGGCGCGCTGGTAACGCGAATCCAGAACAGCGGCGAATTTCGCGTTACCCATCGCATTCAGCGTGGCATAAGGCCGCTGCACGTCACCGCCGTTCCATCGGGGACAATTTACTGGGGCGAGTATTTCGACAATCGCCAGCGCGCGGAAGTTCACATCTACGCTTCGACCGATCGCGGGAGCACCTGGCAGGTTGCTTACACGTTTCCCGAGGGGAGCATACGACACGTCCACAACATTGTTTACGACCGTTGGAGCGATTGCCTCTGGATTCTGACGGGCGATGAAGGCTCGGAGTGCAAGGTGCTGCGCGCATCCTGCGATCTTGGCTCCGGAGGGCGCTCGGTGGAAGTGGTGCTGGCAGGCAACCAGCAAGCGCGGGCCGTGGCGGCGATCCCAACGCAGAGCGGGTTGTATCTCTCGACGGATACGCCCTTCGAGAAGAACCACGTCTATCGGCTCGATCGCGCGGGAAAGGTCGAGAAGGTTGGCGACCTCGCCAGCTCTTCGATCTTTGGTTGCAGGGTGGGCAGCTGGGGCAGCGAGGCGATGTTCTTTTCGACCATGATCGAGCCCAGCGACGTGAACACAGGCCGCGAAGTGAAAATCTCCGGCTCGCGAGACGGAACAAACTGGCAGGTGCTGGCGAGCTGGACGAAGGACAATTTTCCCACGCGTTACTTCCAATACGGCAACGCCTTCCTTCCCGACGGCGACAATTCCACCAATTATCTTGCGGTGACCACGATCGCCGTCGAGCATGAGGATCTGGTCACCACACTCTGGGAAGTGGAATCGGCATGAGCCTCGCCACGCGTTGGCATTACTACCGGCGTATCTTCTCCGCCTATCTTGGTTCTGGACGAAGCCAATTGACATTCTGGCATGAAGTGCCGGAGATCAACCCGCGCGCGTCCGCCAGCCGGCTTGGCGAATATCACATGCTGTTTCGCGAGAAGGCGGACTATGCCGGGCACTACGACGCTGCCGGCATTCCCATGCTCGACTACCACGGCGTGATTGGTCTGCAGTACAACCCGATCGCGATTGCGCAGTGGGGCCTCGCCAACTACAACTGTTTCTGTGAAACCAGCGACCAGGCTCGCTGGCAGAAGACTCTCAAGGCTGCCGATTGGCTCGCCGCTAATCTGGAACAGAACGCTCACGGGCTCTGGGTCTGGAATCATCATTTCGATTGGGAGTATCGCGATACCCTCAAAGCGCCATGGTATTCGGGCCTGGCGCAGGGACAGGGCGTTTCCCTTCTCTTGCGGGCGCATTCTTATTCCAAAGACGAGAAGCATCAACATGCGGCCGAAAGGGCGTTTGTCGCCTTGACACGGCCCGTTGCCGAAGGTGGCGTACTCTTTGAAGACGACCAGAAGCGCCTGTGGATCGAAGAATATCTTGTCGAACCGCCAACGCACATTTTGAACGGATTCATGTGGGCGCTCTGGGGCGTATTCGATTTCTGGCTGGCGCACGCGGATGCTTCAGCGAAACGAATCTTCGATCGCGGAGTCGACACTCTGGTTCACAACCTGGCTCGATTCGATACCGGATACTGGTCGCTCTATGAACAGTCCGGGACCGGGCAATCAAGAACCGGGCTGAAAATGCTGGCCAGCCCTTTCTATCACCAGTTGCATATCGTACAGTTGCGCGTGATGTCGAATCTGACGGGCGATGCTCGCTTCGCGACGGTTGCTGAGCGATGGGAAGGCTACGCGCGGCGACGCAGCAATCGGAACCGTGCCCTGATCGAGAAAAGCGCTTTCAAATTGTTGCACTACTGATTGTTCCGAGTGCCCACCGTGAAGATCCTCTACATCTCGCAATATTTTCCGCCAGAAATGGGAGCGCCGGCGGCGCGCGCCGCGGAATTGTCCCGGCGCTGGGCGCGGATGGGGCACGACGTGACTGTTCTCACCGGATTTCCAAACCATCCGACCGGCATCGTGCCCGCGGAGTGGCGCTCACGACTCCACCATTTTCGCTGCCAGGAAACCGTCGATGGGGTACGCGTCGTTCGCACCTGGCTGTGGCCGCTGCCAAACCGAAAGGCGCACGAGCGGATCCGAAATTACGCATCGTTCTGGATCTCGTCATCGGTCACCGGCTTGGCTCTGCAAAAACCGGATGTAGTCATCGCCACGTCTCCTCAATTGCTGGTCGCACTTTCGGGATGGTGGCTGGCGTTTTGGAAGCGCGTTCCTTTCGTCTTCGAAGTGCGCGATCTTTGGCCGGAAGCGCTTGCGGCCGTCGGCGCGGGCAGTGAAGGAACCTGGCTCCATCGCACCCTGGGCGCGATCGCCGGATTTCTCTACCGTCGCGCCGACCGCATAGTCGTCGTGGCGCCGGCCTTCAAGGATCACCTGATCCGCCACTGGAACGTCCCCGCGGCAAAGATTTCCATTGTCGAGAACGGTGTCGAGACCGATCTGTTCCGGGTCGACCTGGCCACGGCCGAGGTGCGAAAGCAACTGCAGCTCGAAAATCGCTTTTTGATCTGCTACATCGGCACGATGGGCAATGCGCACGGGCTAGGCACGGTGATCGCCGCCGCCGGGCAATTGCAAACCACATTGCCGAATGCGATGTTCTTACTGATTGGAGAGGGGGCGGAAAAGGAACGGATCGTCGAACTGGCTGCTGCCCGCGGACTCACCAACCTTCAGTTTCTTGGCCAGCAGCCGCGGGAACGGATTCCCGCCTATATTTCGGCTGCCGATCTTTGCCTGGTCATGCTGAAAAAGACTGAGTTGTTCAAAACGGTGATTCCCACCAAACTTCTCGAATACATGGCGTGCGAACGGCCGGTCATCGTCGCCGTCGATGGGCAGGCGCGGCAGATTGTCGAAGAAGCCGGCGCCGGCGTTTTCGTGGATCCCGAAAACAGCCAAGCCCTGGTGCAGGCGATCCTCGACCTGGCGGAGAACCCCGAGCGACGAAGACAAATGGGAGCCAGCGGGCGTCAATACATCGTCAATAGACTTTCCCGCGAAAAAACAGCGCACGACTACATCGCTGTGCTGCAGAAGCTTGGCGTGTAGCCGCGCACGTTCCTCTCCGAAAAGAACGAGGCGAGTGCACGCGCCACGGACAGGCGTGTCCGCGTCACGCAGCATTTAAGGATGGACCGCAACCACTGCCAAGGCGGTGGACACCGACATGGCCGCATCCGCGGTGCGATAGGCGGCGGCTTTTGCCGCGCTGCCGGGGACAAACAATATGTCGCCCTTCACCAGAGCCATATCCGGGGCCTTGGCATAAAGCACTTTCTTCAGGTTGACGGGAATCTCCTGAACCCCGTTGGGCGTCTGCCTCAATATTCTGGTCTTGGCCAGGGCGGAGGTGCGAGTGCTCCCACCGGCCAACGCCAGGGCCTTGAGAACCGAGAGACCGCTGTCCTCAATCAGAAACCCGCTGGGATGCCCCACATCGCCCACCACGTACACGATCCCGGCGCGAGAAACAATGATCGTGTCTCCAGGAAGGATATCCACATTGTTCTGGGTATCCTCCGCCAGGTTTGCCGACAGCTGAAGGTCAACCTTCTGACCGGGATTTCCGCGCCGCTCGATAGTCACGTTGTGACCTGCCTTGTCGGTTAATCCTCCCGCCACCGAGATCAAGTCGAAAAGGCGTCGTTCGCCGATCACCGGGTAGGCGCCGGGGTGATTGACCTCTCCCACCAGCGTAACGGCTTGTGAGGCGGATTCGTCAACGAAAATCGCCACGTGCGGGCCGCGGACAAAACCTCCATCCTCCAATCGCTTTTGGATCAACTCCTGGGCTTCATCGGTGGTCAGGTCGGCGACGTGAACATAATCGATCAGGGGAAGGTAGATGTCGCCCGAACCGCTGATGCGAGCCTTGGTCGAAAGATCAGGCACTCCGAACACATTGACCTCGATCAGATCGCCCATGCCCAGCTTCACGTTGGAATTCGCCAGCAGACGGGTGGATGGGGGCGAAGCGCTTTCGTTCGCAAGCGCTGGCACCGGCGCACCTTTCGTGGCAGGGGTCTGGGCCAGAAGGTGGAGGCTGCACAAACCAACAAGAAACACGTTCAAGCTTCGCAGAAGGAAGCGATGATTCCGCCCGGACATACCTGGACTCCTTGATTGATGCGTGCGTCGAGTCTAACACAGGCGCCACGGGTAAAATCCGCGCAGCGCGCGCTGTTTCACAGCCCTCGGACCATCGACAGTCAACCGGAAAATGAGCCGAAACAGTTGCTCGGCGACCATCGCGAGTTGTATAGTTCCAAGCAATAAACATTTCATCACACCAATGCCGTCAAGGGGAAACTTCGTCTGAACGAATCGACTGAAGGTTCCGCAAAGCGGACGTGGTGCGGAATCCCGGGTCTTTCAGCGGGAAGGAAGCTCTTATCTTGACGCTCCTGTTCTTTGGGCTATTCGCGTTTTCGCTGGCTCTGTCGTTTGTAGCTACGCGTGAAGTGCGCGACATGGCGAATCGCAGAGGCTGGGTTTTCGTGCCGAAAGACGGACGGCACGTCCACCGGACCCCGCTTCCCCGTTTGGGAGGCGTGGCGATTTTCCTGGCCTTCTCGGTCAGCCTGATCATGTGGCTGGGGCTCTCCCTGGTATTTCCCCGCCTCGTTCAGGGACTCGCTCCCGCTACGCTTCTTCGTATTTATGTTCCGGCCTGCCTGATTTTTTGTCTGGGCATCTACGACGATCTCCGCGGCGCAGGTCCGTATTTGAAGTTTGCCGTGCAGGCGATCGCCGCTGCGATGCTCTTCGCCGGCGGAATGCGCGTTCTCGATCTGCCCCTGATCTTTTCTCACTCCCTGCCCTGGTTCGTTGGCTTGCCCCTCACCGTGTTGTGGGTGGTTGCGGTCACCAATGCCTTCAATCTCATCGATGGCCTGGATGGCTTAGCCGCGGGTTCGGCCTTGTTTTCGACCCTCGTTTTTTTTGTGTGCGCCCTGGTCAATCATTCATGGCTGGCCTCGCTGATCAGCGTGACGCTCGCCGGCGCCATCCTCGGATTCCTTCGTTTCAACTTCAATCCCGCCACGATTTTCCTGGGTGACTCGGGTAGCCTGTTCATCGGGTTCATGCTCAGCGCACTGGCTCTTGCGGGAGCGCAGAAAGCGCCGACCTTTGTGGCCGTTGCGATTCCGGTGGTCTCGTTCGGATTGCCGATCCTGGAAACGTCGCTATCCATCCTGCGACGGCTGATCAGCGGGCGGCCAATTTTCACCGCCGACCGCGAACATATCCACCACAAGTTGCTGGAGTTGGGTTTTTCGCATCGCCAGGTGGTGATCGTTCTCTACGCCGTCTCCGCAATGTTCGCCATGCTCAGCCTGTTCCTGCTTTGGCCGACGGGCAGCACCGTGGGACTGGTGCTGGCGGTGGTGGGCACCGGGATCTGGCTGGGAGTACAGCATCTGAACTACCTCGAGTTCGGCGAACTGCGGCGAGTGGCGCAGCGCACCATCGATCAGCGGCAGATCGTGATCAATAATCTTTCCGTGCGCCGCGCCGTCGAGGAACTCAAGGTGGCTGGCGATTTCAACCAGGTGCGCAGCGTTCTGGTCGCCGCCTTCGATAGCAACGATTTCGATGCCTTCGAGTTACATCTCAAGTCGCTTCCCGGCGATCAAGGGGCGCCCCCCGAAAGCAACCGCCGCTTTCACTGGAGCAAGTTCCCTCACATGATGGCGATTTCCAGCCAGCCTTCGTGGAAGCTGACGCTCGACCTGGTAACCACTTCGAACCAGCCCCGGGGCTCACTCGTCGTCTACCGCATCTACAGCCACCGCGATCTGCAATTGGATGTCAATCTCCTGACCTCCGAATTTCCCGCTACCCTGGCCGACGCGCTTGATCGAGTCCTCACCCTGCCCGAGGTTCTGGTGCCGGCGGCGCAAAGCGATGCCCCCTTTCTGGCTGCCAACCTCTGACCGCTTTTTGAAGTACCCCCCCGTGTTGATCTTGCTCCTTATCCTTTCGATCCTGAGTTAATATGGAGGCAATTATGGATCGGAGAATTTTCGGACCACCGGATCCAGTTACCGGGCCTCTCCACGGAGAGCGCCGACGTCGGGTTCGTCAGAAACTCAACACCCCGGTTTACGCCAGTTTCAATGCCCCACAGACCGGCATGGTCGTGGACCTTAGCGAATTGCTCGACCTGAATGAGGAAGGCTTCGCGGTTCGAACCAGTGAACGACTGGAGGCGAACCGGGCCGTAACCCTCTGCCTCGATCTGCCCGAAACCAGGAACCATATTCATGGCAACGGTCAGGTGATATGGAGCGACGACACGGGCCGCGGTGGCATCCGCTTTTCCGGGCTTCAGGAGAGTTCGCGCCAAATACTGAAAGACTGGCTCTTTACCAACCTGCTGATCGCCAGCTCCAACGACGCGGCTCGAACCGGGCAACTTGCGCTTCACGAAGAACAGAAATCACCCGAACTGGTGCTGGTCGGCGGAACCCGCAGTGCCGCCCCTGTCTCCGACACCAGCGAAACCCCATCGTTGGTGGAAACAGTTCGCCGCGAGGTCCGCGAGATCGGTGACGATGTCGACGCGGTTTTCCGCTGCATCACCGAGCGCGTCCTGGGCCTTACCGGAGCCAGCGGCGCTGCCCTGGCGTTTCGCACTGATGACAGGATGATCTGCCGGGCGCGGGCCGGTGAACCAGCTCCGCCACTAAGATCGCCCGTGGATGTAAAGCAGGGACTCTCTGGAGAATGCGTTCGCACTGGTCTCATCGTCTCCTGCGAGGATACCGAAAACGATGCGCGGGTCGATCCGGAATTGTGCCGCGCACTGGGCATAGGCTCGCTCATGGCCGCTCCCATCGTGTCCGACTTCAAGGTGGTTGGACTGCTGGAGGTTTTCTCATCACAGGCGCGCGCTTTTACCAGGGCCCACGAGACGCTTTTGGACCAGCTCGTCGAAATGATTCCCAAAACCCATGGTGGAAAGACCCCGCCTGACAAGACTCCGCCGCAAACGCCGAGCGGGTACGAAGCCGTGTCAGCCGCGTCGCAGCCTCCAACGTCAGCGGTCGATTCGATTCAGGCGCTTCGCGATGCCTTGTTGAAACAGCGGGCTGAAATCCCCGAGCAATTCTCGATCACAGGGGAAAACGCTTCCGAGCCAGTTCCAGAGCAGGTCCCCGAACCTGCAGCTCCTCGCTTGCTTTATCGTTCGCTGCTCGGGCTCGCCATTGCCGTGGTGGCAATGGTTCTCGGCTATGTGGTCGGGCCCCTGTTGGAGAAGCGCTTTGCCGACTCACCACAAGCGTCACAGCCGACGCCGGTCAAGGCGAATGAGGCCGCCTTGAGGGTTGCAGGACAACGCTCCGCCGATCCACAAGCGCAAGCGGAGTCCCTGGCGGATTTGCGAAAGCTCGCCGATCAGGGAGACGCGGACGCGCAATGGCAGATGGGCGTGCGCTACCACAATGGCGAAGATGTTCCGCAGGATGACATGCAGGCCATGCAGTGGTTCCAGCGCGCCGGCGAACAGGGCAACGTCGCCGCGCAGTCTGCGCTTGGTGCTTACTATTGGGCCGGGCGTGGAGTTCCGGAAGATCTGTCCAAAGCCTACTTCTGGTCCGCCATCGCGCTCGCCCATGGGGACGAGAACAGCAAAGTCCGGCTCGAAGGCTTGGCTTCCCAAATGACCCGCACCCAGGTCTCCGAGGCCCGCCAGCAGGCCGAAGTCTGGATCCGCGCTCATGGCCAGCGCGCAAAGGCCGAACCGAACTGAGCCTGGTTCCGGGCTGCGCCGGCCAATCACAGACAGACCCAATCCCTCCGCCGTAGAATAGGTTTGTGGCCACGCTGCGCGAGATCCTCACGGCTGGCGAGCGCGTTCGCGAAGGCGACGCCGCGCTGTGGGAAAAGCTGGATCGTAATCGGGTGCGCTGCTATGCCTGCGGCCACTGCTGCCCGATTCCCGATGGACAACCCGGAGTCTGCCAGGTTCGTTTCAACCACGGTGGCACGCTCTATGTCCCCTGGGGCTATGTCGCCGGGGTGCAGTGCGACCCGATCGAGAAGAAGCCGTTTTTCCACGCTTACCCCGGAGCCCTCGCTTACAGTTTCGGAATGCTGGGCTGCGATCTGCACTGCGCCTACTGTCAGAACTGGGTTACGTCGCAGGCGCTGCGCGATCCGAATGCCGTTTCAGCGCCGCTTGAGGCCGATCCGGAACTGCTGGTCAAAGACGCGCTGGCCCAGGGCGCAAGAGTCGTGGTCAGCACCTACAACGAGCCCCTCATCACCAGCGAGTGGGCGGTCGCGGTCTTCCGCCAAGCCCGGCAGGCGGGCCTGCTGACCGCATTTGTTTCGAATGGCAATGGGACTCCCCAGGTGCTTGAGTATCTCCATCCCTGGGTCGATCTCTACAAGGTGGACCTCAAGAGCTTCGACGATCGCCACTATCGCGAGCTTGGTGGACGACTGCAGCCGATCCTCGACACCATCCGCAGTCTGCACCGCATGGGCATCTGGCTGGAGATCGTCACCTTACTCATTCCCGGCTTCAACGACAACCCCGACGAACTGCGAAAGCTGACGGCATTTGTGGCTGGCGTTTCACCTGACATTCCCTGGCACGTCACCGCTTTTCACGAGGATTACAAAATGACCTCGCCCCGCGATACGCGCCCCGAAGACCTGCGCCGCGCCGCCGCCATCGGCCGTGAGGCGGGATTGCGCTATGTCTATGCCGGCAATCTCCCCGGGCAGGTGGAGGGTCTGGAAGATACTCACTGCCATCAGTGTGGTGAAATGCTGATCCAGCGCTATGGATACTCGATCGAACAATACAAGTTGACTCCGCAAGGCGAATGCCCCGCCTGCCACACGCCGGTCCCCGGTCGCTGGTCGCCAGAATTTGACGGCCAGATTGCCGCCGCGCCTTTTCTGCCCCGGAAGCGGGCGCGATTGGTTAAAATCCTCTCGCAGCCTGATCGACTTTCATGAGCGCGAGAAAAACGACAACAACATTGCGGGTCGCAGGCTGGTTGTCCCTGATCTTGTTGAGTTTGGATCTGGGCTGTTCTCCCCGTGATTTTCTGACGCGACGCCTGGCGGCCGATTTGATCTCCGCCTCCGACACCTTCAAAGCGCCGCAATTGCTCTGGCTCAGGACCGGCATCGTTTCCAACAAGGATTTCAGTTCTCCCGAGTCGATGGTGTTGCAGCGCCGCGGATGGATTATTGGCACCGAGCAGAAGTGTCCCTCCGGAATCGACCCGCCGCCCTGCTGGGATGTGTTACTCACTCCCCTCGGTGTGGAGACGATACGGCCCCTGATTTCGAGCGCGATACCCGACAGTGGCCCGGCGATCCAAGTCGCGCGCCGGGAACTACTGGGCATTTCTGGTATCAGCAAGACTGGCGGCTTCGCCGACGTCGAGTTCACCTGGCGTTGGGTTCCCATCAATCAGGTCGGCGCGGCGCTTTACGACACCGGAGTACGCTACCAGTCCAGCGTCGGATTCCGTGGCTATGACGACGGGTGGCGCATCGTCGACCAATCCATCCACACCAACCAGACTCTGGACGAGGCCCTGCGCAATGCGCAACCGGCCGCTCCGTAACCCATTGCTCAAAGACGCCGGCGGCCGCAGGTTGCTTGCAGATCGCTTCGAATTACTCTCTGGCGCGCCTCACCAGCAACGCGAC
>PMBA01000376.1:12709-12937 GCA_003152795.1 Acidobacteriaceae bacterium
CAACGACGTCGGCATCGCCCAGAACGGTCCCACCATGGCAAACACGCCCAGCACCGCGACACTGATGGCGAGAATCGCCGGTCCTACCGACGTCGAGTACGCCGCGCCGGTCAGCGCCAGGGCTCCGGCGAACGCCGGCAGGGCGGTGTGCCACCGCCGCTCTCCGGAACGATCGGAGTGGAGACCCACGGCCACCATGGCCGCTGCCGCGGCCACATAGGGAATCGC
>PMBA01000370.1 GCA_003152795.1 Acidobacteriaceae bacterium
CGCCAGATCGAACTCTCGGAGTTCGGAGCATAGATAATTACATCCTTGCTTCCCCAACTGCCGCCCCGCGCCGTCAATGCGTTCGCCAGCACCTGCGGCGTGCCCCCTGATACCGCCATTTTCTGCAGTTTGCCGTTGGCGAAAAATGCGACGTAGGCCGCGTCCGGCGACCAGAAGGGATAACTTGCTCCCTGCGTGCCCGCCAGAAGCGTCACGTTCGACGATCCAATCCGCTGCACGTAGAGCATCGGCAATCCCGTGCTTTCTTCCGGCGACACAAATGCCAGCATCGAGCCGTCCCGCGACAGCGCCATGTGGCTGATGCTCATTTCATCCGGAACTGCCAGCGCGAACTGCATTCGAGTCGTTGGCTGCGGACGCCGCGCAATGTACCACGTCACTCCCGCAACCACCACCATCGCCAACGCCGCTGCCAGCCAGGGTCCAAGCGATACTCGTCGAGGCCCGGCCGCCGCGCGCGCAATCGTGCTCGCTTCCGTTCCCGACAGCGCCCCCAGCGCAAATGACAGATCCCGCGCCGACTGGAAACGCTGCTCCGGATTCTTCTCCAGGCAGCGCCGCACAATCCGTTCCAGCGCCGGAGAAACCAGATGACCCGGGTCGGACAACTCCGGCGGGTCGTCCTTCAATACCGCCGTCATCGTTTCGGCTGCGGTGTCGCGCCGGAACGCCCGCACTCCCGAGAGCATTTCATACAGCACTGCCCCGAACGCAAAAATGTCGGTGCGTGGATCCGCTCCCTCGCCCCGCACCTGCTCCGGCGCCATATAACTCGCCGTCCCCATCACCACGCCCGCCGCCGTGCGCTCACTCGTCAGCGTCACGTCGTCCGGATCCGCGCCCGCTTTCTGCGCCAGTTTCGCCAGCCCAAAATCCAGTATCTTGATCCGCCCGTCTTTCGTGACAAAAATATTCTCCGGTTTCAGGTCGCGGTGCACGATCCCCTTCTCGTGCGCCGCCGCCAGTCCGTGCGCGATCTGCACTCCATACTCGATCGTCTTACGCTGCGGCACCACGCCCCGGTCCAGCACCGCCCGCAGGCTTTCGCCCTCCAGTAGCTCGGAAACCAGAAACGGCGAACCGCTCTCTTGACCCTCGGTGTGCGTGCCAATGTCAAACACCGCCAGAATATTCGGATGGTTCAGCGCCGCCACCGCCCGCGCCTCCTGCTCGAACCGCCGCAGCCGGTCGCCCTCGCGGGCAAAAGACTCAGGAAGAATCTTCAACGCTACATCCCGCCCCAGCCGCGTATCCCGCGCGCGATAAACCTCGCCCATCCCCCCAGCTCCGATCGGGGCAACGATTTCGTAGGGTCCGAGTTTTGTCCCAGTAGCCAGTGCCATAGGTGCGCGCCATTATATACGCCCCGACTCGCTACCCTGGGCGACTCTCCGATTTCCCCCGTGTCCCTCTGTGTCCCCCGTGGTAAACGCCTTTGACTTCCCCGTCTAACCCAAAATTCATGCCGGATCCACCCGAAACATAACGGTCGCAATTTTCAACCCACTGCACTAATATGTCCCCTCAAACACCGGGCAACCTTGGGGAAAACTTCCGGACAGAATTTATGATCGGCCAAACCATCTCGCACTACCCCATCGCGCCCGTGCAGTTGACCCACTTCAACTCTGAGCCGGCGGTCGTGTCTGCCTATGCCTGGTCGCGAGACGGCAAGAAATTCGCCATCACTCGCGCTCGCTACAGCGATACCGATGTGGTAATGTTCAGCGGCTTCCGCTAGCAACCGTCCCATGCGTAGGAAGCCGGAATGGAAAAGCAACGATCGAAAAGGAGCTTGCCTTATGCTCGAGATTCAGACCAAGCAACTGCCACCCGACATTGCTCTCCTGGAAATCGCCGGAAGAATCACCCTCGGCAGGGAGAGCAAGCAACTCGAATGGTCCGTCGAGACCCTCGTCGGCGAGGGGCGTAAGAAAGTTATCTTTGACCTGACCGGCGTGACCAACATCGACAGCACTGGCATCGGCATAATCGTGATGTCCGCCGCCCAACTCAAAAAAGTCGGAGGAGAGTTGCGCGTAGCGGGCGCCACCGCCCATGTGGCCGAAGTATTAAAGATGACGAACGTGGATCAGATTGTCGCACTCCACCCCACGGCCGCGGCCGCGGCGGCAGGCTTCTGACCGTCGCCGCCCGACCTCGCACCCCTCCGGCTCCGCGATTGCCCGGCAAGGTCGACTGGGCCCGACTGCCGTGACCTGAAACTCGGATGTGCGGTGCATCACAGTGTTGCCACTTCCCGCCGGAGTACAATTCCCGCCTTGATCGGCCTGTTTCCAGGGCTGATCGCCCAGGAGGCTCTGTGTCCGATGAACTCTTCGGGGCGATGCTCCAAAGCATCGTCGACGGCGCGCCAGATAAGGCCTCGGATTTAGCCCGGCAGGCCCTCGCCACCGGTGTCGATCCTCTCGAGGCCGTGAATCGTGGATTTGCCGTGGGCATCAAGTTCGCCGGCGATCAATTCGGCTGCGGCGAAATGTTCTTGCCTGACCTCCTCGCCTCCGCCGAGGCCATGAAGGCTGCCATCAAGATCCTTGAACCGGAGATGCTCAAACGCGGCTCCCAGCGTGCTACTCTGGGCAAGATCGTCCTCGGCACCGCTCGCGGCGATATTCACGACATCGGCAAGAACCTCGTCGCCACCATCCTCTCCGCCAGCGGTTTCCAGATCTTCGATCTCGGCACCAGCGTCACTCCCGAGCAATTCGTCGCCAAGGCCAAGGAAGTCGATGCCGACATCGTCGGCATCTCCGCTTTGCTCACCACCACCATGGCCGGCCAGAAAGCCGTGATCGAGGCGCTTGATCGCAATGCTCTGCGCCCTCGCCTGAAAGCCATCATTGGCGGCGCCGCCGTCACCTCGAAGTGGGCCGCTGAAATCGGCGCCGACGGCTTCTCTCGCAATGCCATCGATGCCCTCGAACTCGCGAAAAATCTGATGCGCAATATCACGAACCAGGGAACGGCCCCCGCATGAGACCCTCAATTCAACTGCTCGGCCCCGATCTCATTGGCCGCATCCTGAGCGAAGCCTTCGAACTGCTGATGAATCCTGGAGTCCGCGTCGGCTCGGCGACGGTCGAACTATTGCGCTCGGCCGGAGTTGACGTCACAGTTGCGGAAAAGGTCGCGGACCACCTTGCGGACCACGACGGCGTCGCGCATATCCCCGAACCGCTGGTGCGACGCTGCCTGGCCTCGGTTCCCCGCGACTTCCACCTCTACAACCGCAAGGGAGAGAAAACTGTCCATTACGGCGGCGATGACGTGCATTTCGATCCCGGCTCCTGCTGCGTCCAGATGCTCGATCCCGACACGATGGAAGCTCGGTTATCCGAGACCCGTGACCTCGTCCGCATCGTCCAGGTAACCGAGATGCTACCGCAGTTCGCCGCCCAATCCACCGCTGTCGTTTGTAACGATGCCGGCAACGATTTGCCCAGCGCCATCGGCGATCTCTACCGTCTCTTCATTGTCCTTCAGCATTCCGACAAGCCCGTCGTCACTGGATCGTTCTCCGCATCCGGCCTCGAAGGCATGATCGATTTGCTCGCCGCCGATAGCGGCGGTCTCGATAAGTTGCGCCGGCAACCGCGCGCCGTTTTCGATGTCTGTCCCTCCCCGCCCTTGAACTGGTCGGAGTTCGGATCGCACAACCTGCTCGACCTGGCCCGCGCCGGTGTGCCCGCCGAAATCGTCTCCATGCCGCTCGCCGGCGGCACCGCTCCAGTCACCCTGGCTGGTTCCGTTACCCAGCACGCTGCCGAAGCCCTGGCTGGCATTACCCTCCATCAACTCGCTGGACCCGGCTCCCCCATAGTCTGGGGCGGCGCTCCCGCCATCTTCGACATGCGCACCGGAGGCGCCCCCATGGGCGCCGTCGAAACCGCCATGCTGAACCTCGCCTGCGCCGAAGTCGGCAAGCATCTCGGCCTTCCCACCCACGCCTACCTCGTTGCCACCGACTCCAAGTTCGTCGATGCCCAGGCCGGCGCCGAGAGCGCCCGCTCCGCCATGCTCGGCGCGCTCGCCGGCATCAACATGATCTCCGGCGCCGGCATGCTCGAATCTCTCGCCTGCCACAGCGTCGAAAAGCTGGTCATGGATGCCGAGTGGATCGCCTCCGCCCAGCGCCTGGCTCGAGGCATTGAAGTCCATGGCGGCGAACTCCCCGGTCACACCCTCGCCACCGCCATGTTCGCGCAAACCGGCCTCTCCGGAGAATTCCTCCAGCTCAAGGAAACCCGCGCCCTTTTTCGCCAGGAGCAGTATCTCCCCTCCTCGCTCATTGATCGCAGCGCGCGTGGCTCCGAGCCACCCAGCGACGTCTTCACTCGGGCCCGCGCCCGGGTCGACCAACTCGTCGGCAAATATCGCAAGCCTTCCCTTCCCGAAGACGTCTTGCAGAAGTTTCAGGCCATCCTCAACCGCGAAGCCGGCAAAGCGCGCGCAGCCGCAGCGGCTTCGGAAAAACTCTCAATATCGTCATCCTGACCGAAGCACATATCCTGCTTTTCGACCCCCGCCACCGCTCAGTCTCGCCCCCAGATCACTTGCACTTGTACCCATGAACACAGCCGTATGTGACTCAGCGCACCGCAAACCGGCAGCTAAATGTTGTATCTGAAGGGCTGCGTTTTTATGAATACCTTCAAGGATGCCGGACACCTCTTTCGGCTCGCCGCTGTCTTCGTCATCGGCGGCTTGGCCTTTGTCGGAGTGCGTGCTCTCCTGGTGCCCAAGAGCTTCGGACAGTATGGACACTACCGTGGCGATGCCCCAGCCGAAATCGCCGCTCGTCCCGTGAATTACGCCGGTCACCAGGCCTGCGAAGACTGCCATTCGGATGTCCTGGAAAAAAAGAAGAGCGGCCGGCACGTCCACGTCAACTGCGAGGCCTGCCACGGTCCGCTCGCCAAACATGTCGACGACCCGGGCTCGGTCCACCCCGAGAAACTCGACACCGCTGTGCTCTGCGTCCGCTGTCACGAAGCGAACATCGCCAAGCCACTTGCATTCCCCCAGGTCGCTTCCGCCGACCACTCCTCCGGGCTCCCCTGCGATACCTGCCATCAGCCGCACAGCCCGGCCATCACCGCCGCAGNNGCCGTCCAAAGCGCCATCCAAACAGACGACCGGAGGCGCGAAATGACCATTACACGGCGCCACATGCTGCTTCTGTTGCCGGCCGCCGCCCTCGCCTGGAAACACGTCCTCGCCGGAACCCCGGAAGCCTCCCCCAACTACACCATGAGCCAGCATTGGTGGGGCATGCTCATCGACCTCCCCAAGTGCATCGGCTGCGGCAACTGCGTCCGCGCCTGCCAGACCGAGAACGACGTCCCCGACGGGTACTTCCGTACCTGGGTGGAACGCTACCACGTCTCCGACTACGACATTGAAAATCCCCACGTCGATTCGCCCGACGGCGGCAAGAAGGGATTTCTTCCTTCCCCCGAACTGGGAGGAAAGAACTTCTTCGTCCCCAAGCTCTGCAACCACTGTGCGGATTCACCCTGCACCCAGGTTTGCCCCGTGGGCGCGACCTTCATCAGCCCCGACGGCGTCGTACTGGTGGACAAGAAATACTGCCTCGGCTGCCGCTATTGCATACAGGCTTGTCCTTACGGTTGCCGCTTCCTCCATCCCAAGACCATGACCGCCGAGAAATGCACTCTGTGCTATCACCGGATCACCAAAGGTTTGACCACTGCCTGTTGCGAATCATGCCCGACCGGCGCCCGCCAGTTGGCGGACTTGAAGAATCCCAACGACCCAATTCATGAGTTCCTCAAGACCCATAACGTTCAGGTCTTGAAACCCTATATGGCAACCCATGCCAAGCTCTTTTACAACGACTTGGATGGCTCTGTGCGATGAGGCCCTGTTCCATGACGTGCCGTGCGATAAGGAGATCGTTGACCGCTTATGCCTGGCGTTGAAGGCTTTATGTATCCGAACGAAATTGAGCTCCAGTGGAGCGTACTGATCGTCCTGTATCCGTTCCTCACCGGGCTGGTCGCCGGCGCATTCATTCTGGCTTCGCTGGAGCGCGTCTTTCAGGTGGAAGCCGTAAAGCCCACCTACCGGCTCGCCCTGCTGACCGCCCTCGCCTTCCTGCTCGTGGCGCCTCTTCCCCTGCAGCTGCACCTTGGACACCCGGAACGTTCCTACGAAATGTACCTGACGCCCCACCGCACTTCTGCCATGGCCATGTTCGGGTTTGTCTACCTCTGGTATCTGATGGCTGTCCTCGTATTCGAAATCTGGCTCGACTACCGCCGCGACATTGTCGTGCTCTCCCAATCCACCACTGGATGGAAGCGCCTGATCTACCGCCTGATGACCCTCGGCTCCAGCAACATCAGCCCGCGCGCCCTCGCCATCGATGACCGTGTCGGCTGGATCATTACCATCATCGGCATCCCTTCCGCCTTCCTCCTCCACGGTTACGTCGGCTTTATCTTCGGCTCGATCAAGGCGAACCCCTGGTGGTCGACCCCCCTCATGCCTGTCGTATTCATCTTCTCCGCCATGGTCTCGGGCATCGCCGCCGTCATGCTGCTCTACATGCTGTTGACGTGGTTCCGCAAACAGACCATCGATATGCGCTGCGTGGATACCATCGCGCGCTACCTCTTCTATATCTTCATCATCGATTTCAGCCTCGAAACGCTCGACCTGATCCACCGCATCTACGAGTCCGATGAGTCATTCCGCAGCCTCGATTTCATGGTCCATACCAAACTGTACATTTCTCATATCGTGGTCCAGATATTGCTCGGCACGGTTACTCCCATTGCCCTTCTCGCCTTGACCCAGGTGTTGAGGCTCGGCGAGATCGCCCGCAAACGCATTTACGCCCTGGCCGGATGCCTCACCATGATCGGCATTTTTGCCATGCGCTGGAACGTCGTGATCGGCGGCCAGTTGTTTTCCAAGAGTTTCCTGGGATACACCACCTACAAGATGGCTCTGGTCACCCGCGAGGGACTGCTCGTCGCGATTGTGCTCACCGTTTTGCCATTGTTCTTTTTGTGGGCGCTGGTGACGCTTCTGCCTCCCTGGCCGGAAAAGAACTCGGGATCAACCCCCGACCCCGCGCCCGCGCGCTGACCGCTGGTTGGCGCGAGTGCGGTTCGTATCGAAGCTTGCGTTCGTANNGACCGCAGTTTCACCTCGAACTCTTAAGTTCGACCCGTATTCGTTGCCAGCTTCAAGCCGGTGGAGCCTATGGACGATCTCGACGCTTTAACACGGCTCACCGCGCGCGTTGAGAGCCTCGAACAACGGATCTCTGCCCTGGAACATCCGTCCCAACCGGCCGCCTCGGTTCCCGCCGAATCCGCCAGTTTGTCCACACCCGGGCCAGCCCCCAAAGAACTCCCGTTTGTGCAGGACGGCGGAGTCTTCCCGGTCCTCGGCAAAGCCATGCTCGGAATCGCCGGCGCCTACCTGCTCCGCGCCGTTGCCGAATCGGGCTCGTTTCCAAAATTGGCCGTCGTTCTTCTGGCGCTTGCCTATGCCGGGATGTGGTTGGTATGGGCAGCGCGAGTCCCGCCCGTGCCACGCTTTGCCACCACTGTCTATGCCACTACCGCGGCCTTGATCCTCGCTCCCATGCTCTGGGAATTGACCCTCCGATTCGAGGTCCTGCCCGCCTCCGCCACCGCCGCCATCCTCGGCGCGTTCGTGCTCGCCGCCTACGCTCTGGCCTGGAAACGCAACCTCACATCCATCGTCTGCGTCGCCAATCTCGCCGCCGTCCTCACCACTCTCGCGCTGTTGATCGCGACCCACGATCTGGTGCCTTTCACCTCCACCCTTCTCCTCATGGCGCTGGCCAGCGAACTGGCGGCAAGCCGCAACCGCTGGCTCGCGCTCAGGCCGCTTCTCGCCGTTGCCGCCGATCTTGCGATTTGGATTCTGCTCTATATTTACTCCCGCCCCGATGGCATCCCCTCGGAGTACAAAAACCTCGCATCGCCGGAACTCCTCGCGCTCGGCTGCATTCTGTTTCTGATTTATGGAGTTAGCGCCGCTTTTCGCACCACCCGCCTCCGCCAGAAAATCGGCGTATTCGAGATCGGACAGTCCTCCCTTGCGTTCCTCCTGGCGGCCTTTAGCGTCCTGCATTTCGGAGCNNTTTCCCGATCCGCGTAACTACCACGTGTATGCCACCTGGAGCGCCGCTCTGTTTCTGGCGGGCAGTTTCCTTTGCCTCCCGCCGTTGCTGCTCGCGTTCTGCTTGAGCGTGGCCGCGGTCGCGACCACTTTCCTCGGCGTGCGCGCATCTCGCCTCACGCTGGAATTCCACGGCTTGGCTTATCTGGCGGCGGCGGCGTACGCATCCGGCCTGCTCGATTATGCCGCCCGTGCCCTGGCCGGTACCTTCCCCGCCGTGCCCGGATGGATTGTCTGGATCGTCGCCGCCTCGGCCGTCCTTTGCTACGCCTTCGGAGGCCGTTTCCGCACCGAGCGCTGGAACCAACGACTCCTGCAACTGCTCTCGGCCCTCCTCGCGGTGGCCGCCATAATCACGTTCCTGGTTTCTCTCCTGGTGTGGCTGGCAGCCATCGGCATGACAACCGGCGCATCCCAGGTCGCCGTCATTCGCACCCTGATCACCTGCGCTGTCGCCCTCGCGCTCGCCTTCAGCGGTTCCCGTTGGCACCGAACGGAACTCGTATGGATCGCCTATGGCACCCTGGCTCTGGTGACCGCGAAACTGCTCTTCGAAGATTTGCAACACGGGCACCCCGGCTCCACTGCCCTCTCCATCTTCCTCTATGCCGTCGCTCTGATTCTCGTTCCCCGTATGGCCCGCGCTGGCCGGCAAACTTGAACCGCGGTTGCCTCACATTTTCCACCCAGGCGCTATTTGCTAGGGTGTGCTCCCCAAAAGAAAATCAGGCCCCCGTGCCACCCCGTGGTTTCAAGCTTTTCGCCAGTTGTCGAGTGAATGCACGTAGCGCTTGACGACCCGAGCTGCTATAGAAGTTCCTGCCATGGTGGACAGCGCAACCTGCCCGTCCGCTCTCTAAGCTCCGGGCTTGAAGATCACTCCCTGACTGGTCCGGCTGTTCATCACCACCCGGATCGGTTCCGCAAACTGCAAGTGCCGGACGCACCCTTCCTCTTCCACCGCCGCTTGTTCCGTCAACCACTGCCAATCCACCGAGCCTTCGCCGGCATCTGGATTCACCGTGAAGTAGCCGATCTGAAAAGCGGTAAGATTCTGGAAAAAATGGCTGCCCTGCGATGGCGTCACGCGAAAATCGCGGAACCCCGCCTCCACAATCGCGCGCGCCCCCGAAATTTCATCCCATTCCACCGGAATGCCCAGCCACGGTTCGGTCGATCCCCACCGCCCAACCCCGATCAGCAGATACGGCCGGTTCTCCTCATTGAGCTGCCGATTGAATCGCGCAACCGCTGTGGCCACTTCCTGGCTGCGGCTCCGCTCGAAACGCTGCGAGTCCACCACCACCACATCGTGAAGATTCTCGATGCGCCCGTTGCCCAGAACTTTGTTGCTCTGGCAGATCAACTGCTCCGCTTGCACATCGTCCAGCGCCAGGTCTTCGCTGTCGCTCGCCAGCGTCAGGGGCCGGATCTGAAGAAACCCAAACTCCGCCACTTCTCCAGCCTGCTGCGGCAGACGCACCGCAAACTCGATCTCCACCGGATTGCCCAGCGCTTCCTCGCCCGCCCGAACCAGGTCATCCAGAATCTCAGCCAGCGGGAACGTACCGTGCTTGAGCATCGGGGCAAAGGTCACGATCCGTGCTCCCGGACGGCTCACCCCATCGTAGACGGCGTGGTTATCTCTCGAGTAAGTTGACGCCACCGCTCGCAGTGTTCCGTCGCTCTCGGCCGCGTCCAGTCCAAACCGCCGCTCGTGCCAGTGCCCCGGACGCCCCTCCGCATCGCCATGCAACTCCAACGCCCAGAATTCCTTCTGCGAGTTCGTCAGAATGTCTTCCACCGAGGAAAACTGCACCAGGTTTTGCGGATAGTGTGGGCAGAAAGTCAAACACTTCCCTCCATCCACCACCGCCCGGCCCAGCCCCAGAGCCACTGCCGCAATCCCATCCTCGAAGGTCATCGGCGCCACTGGATAAAAATTGCGCGAGCGCACGACTCCCGAGAAATCCGGATAAAAACGCTCCCCGTGAGCTGTGCCCACCACCTGCTGCAGAATCACCGCCATCTTTTCCTCTTCCAACCGGTAGGGCGTCGCCCGCACATAGGCCTTCGCGTGACGGCTGAACGTCGATGCATAGACCCGCCGGATGGCCTCGCTCAACGCCGCCAGTCGCTCCTCCAAGCTCGCTTGCTGGTTCCCCAGCATGAAGGTTTCATACACCCCGGTGAACGGCTGGTATTGCGAATCCTCCAGCAGGCTCGACGAGCGCACCGCCAACGGATGCGTCACCTCGGCCAGAAAGGATCTAAGGTCCCCGCTCAGCGAAGTGGAAAGCGGTGCAGCCAGGAACCTCCCCTGAATCTCAGCGTCATCCTCGCAATGCAAGGCAAAATCCAGCAGGTTGTTCCCCGCTAAAAATTGGTCGAACACATCCGTCGCCAGCACCACCGCCGGCGGCACCGAAATCCGCACCCCATGAAAACGCCGCGTCATCCGGCTCTTGCGCAAAAGATGCCGCACAAACGCCAGCCCGCGAGCCTTTCCTCCCAGCGACCCGGAACCGATTCGCAGAAAACTCGATTCCAGCGGCTTGAACGTAGCGGCTCTGAAGTCGCCGATCAGCACCTCGTTTTGTTCCCGCCGATACTCGTTGATCGACTCGATCAGATCGCACCGCATATGCTCCGGTCCGCTGAAATCGGAGACCCGTCGCGGCCTGAGTTTCGCCGCCAAAGCAAACTCCGTCCGTGCCATCAGCCAATGCGAAAAGTGGTTTCTCTGCGCGTGATACATCAGGCTTTCGCCCGGAACCGTTTGCAGTTGCTCTTCCAGTTCGTTCAAGTCTTTCGCCCGTCCCACCTCGCTCGCATCCGGCAGCCGAAACACGAAATCCCCAAATCCAAATTGCTCGGTCAATATCCGCCGCAAGTCTTTCAGCAGCGTCGGCGAACGCTTGCGCAAGAACGAATAGCCCTCGGCGTGCGCCCGCGGCCGGAATTCCGTCCGGCTGGTCTGCAGAACCACCGGCACGTCCGGCACCAGGGCCTTCACCATGCGCGCCAGTTCAAATCCAGCCTCCGCATTCAGCTTCCCCTCCCACGGGAATTCCACATCCGATACCAGCCCAATCAGATAATCCCGATACTCCTGCACCAGGCCCGCCGCGTCCTCGAAATTCGTGCTCAGCAGAATTCTCGGTCGCGCCTGCATCCGCACCAGTTTGTGCGCTGCATTGATCCCTTCCTGGATCACCCGCCGCGATTGCTTGATCAGCTCGGTATAGATCACCGGCAGAAACGACGAGTAATAGCGGATGTTGTCTTCCACCACCAGCAGCACCGGCACGCCGATGGCTCGCGTGTCGTGCGCCACGTTGCGCTTGTCCTCGATGTACTTCACGATCGCGATCAGGATCCGTGCATTGCCCTGCCACAGAAATATCCGTTCGATATCGGTGACCGGATTGCGCGCCACAAAATTCTTGATCTCCCGGTAGTCATACGCCAGCACCACCACCGCAACGTCCAGCCCCGCCCGCTTCACCTCGCGCGCCAGTTGCGCCGCGTCCATATCGCCCACCGCTAGATTGGTGACGATCAGGTTGAATTGCGGCTGGGAACGCGCCAGTTCCGCTGCCTCCGCACAGGAGGATACGTGCGTGATTCCCGGAATCTGTTGCAGGTTAAGCTCAAGCGATTCGTCGATCAGCAACTCGTTGAGCCGGCCATCTTCCCGCAGAATGAAAGAATCGTAGAGGCTCGAAACAAGAAGAATGTTCTGCACCTTGAACGGCATCAGGTTTTCGAAGCCTTCAAAGCGCTCTTCCACGTCCAGAACCGACTCGGCGATGTGACGGACGCTCATGGCGGATATCCTGGTCCCGGCGCCTGAAGGCGCCGGTCGGATTCAAAACCGGCGTATAGAGTGTTGCAAACCTTTTATTATCGGCCGCAGCATCTCCAGATACAACGCGAATCTGGCGGCGGTCTGAAGCTGCTCTGCTCCAATTGTCCCTTCCAACCACTCTTACTGCTGCCTCAGCCGCTGCTCCCATGAGCACGCAAAAAACTGATCGGACAGATTCAAGTTTGCGATGCCGAAATTCCACAACCGATTCCCCGGAATCAGCCAAGTCCTTTTTCTAATTCAAGTTGGC
>PMBA01000265.1 GCA_003152795.1 Acidobacteriaceae bacterium
GAGCAGATTCGTCCGGTCAACATTATTCCCGACTTCATCTCGACCGCCGAAGGCTCGGCGCTGATTGAGATGGGGAACACTCGCGTCATCTGCACGGCATCGGTTGAGGAATCCGTGCCTGTGTTTTTGCGCAATTCGGGCAAGGGATGGATTTCCGGCGAGTACGGGATGCTGCCGCGCGCGACGCTGACCCGCACCGCGCGCGAATCGGCCAAAGGCAAGCAAAGCGGGAGGACGCAGGAAATTCAGCGGCTGATCGGGCGCTCCCTGCGGGCNNGCATTCGTCGCGCTGGGCCTGGCTCTGCAGCGCCTAATCGATGCGGGAACGTTGACCGCGGCGCCGATCAAGGATTTTGTCGCGGCGATCAGCGTCGGCATCGTGGACGGCGAGATCCTGCTCGACCTTAACTACGAGGAAGATTCGCGNNGGCAACAAGATCGTCGAACTGCAGGCCACTGCGGAACACCAGGTGTTCGACGACGCACAGCTTACGAAGATGATCTCCCTGGCGCGGCAGGGGATCCAGTCGCTGATTGCCAAACAGCAGGCCCTGCTGGGGACACTGGCTCTGCGGCAGTAACTTTGGTCATAACCATCGCGGGGCTTTGCTTGGTACCCTCGAAGTTTGGGGCGGATGCGCTTTCGCCCTGCATAGAGTGTCGATACGGAGCCCAAGATTCGTAGTGACCGCGCGCTGTTGGCGGACCGCGCTCGCCATGGACCGGCGCGGGCGCCCGTTCCTACACCAGCGGACTGCAGCGATGCTCAATCCGCGTATGCGGGAATTGTCATCGATAATTCGTAACCTCCTGGTGGCTTGCTGTCTTGCGCTTGCCGCGCTCTTTGCCCACGGGCAAGGCGCGCCCGCATCGGTTACGGGCGTGGTGGAAGACCCATCTGGCGCCGTGATTGCCGGAGCACGTGTGGAATTCAACAGTGGTAACTACTCCATTGCGGCGCGAACGAATTCGGTTGGACAATTTCAACTCCTGATCGCCGCCGCTTCCGGCACAATTTACGCGCGAGCGGCGGGATTTCTTCCCCTTCAGCTTCCCTGGAACCATGAAGCGCAGCTTCAACTCGTCCTGCACCCCCAGTTTGAATCGGACTACGCCAGCCAGCACGTGCTGGTCACCGCCAATCGCATCAACACGGCGCTGGAGGATTCTCCGGCGGACAGCGTAACCATCTCCGACGACGACCTGGCTTCCACGGCGGCCCTCGGGCTCGATGATGTGCTGCGCGACGTTCCGGGGTTCACGCTGTTTCGCCGGTCGAGCAGCCGGACCGCAAACCCGGGCACGCAGGGAGTCTCCATGCGCGGAGTGGGCGCCAGCGGCGCCAGCCGCGCCCTGGTTCTGGTGGATGACATTCCGCTCAACGATCCGTTTGGCGGATGGGTTTACTGGGACCGAGTCGTCCGCGAATCCATCAGCGATGTCGAGGTGGTGCGGGGCGGGGCCGATGCCAGCCTCTACGGATCGACCGCGATGGGCGGCGTGATTCAGTTCCGCACGCGCCAGCCGGAACAGACCGCGATTTCCGCGGAAGGCTCCTGGGGAAGCGAGAACACGCCCGAGGGATCGCTGTGGGCGGGCACTCGACTGGGACCGTGGCAGGGTTCCGTAGCCACCGATCTTTTTCGGACCAATGGCTACATTCCAGTGCCCGAGGAGCAGCGCGGCGCGGTCGATACGCCCGCCAACTCCCGGCATGAACTGACCACGGTCGAACTCGGCCGCCGGTTTGGAAGCTTCAACCGCCTTTTTGCTCGTGGTTCGTACTTCGACGAGGGGCGTCACAACGGCACGGCGATCCAGTTGAACACGACCCAGACCGGTGATTTTGCAACCGGAGTGAGCTACGAGACAAAAGATGTGGGAGCGATTTCGGCACGCCTCTTCGGACTGTTCGAGTCCTACCACCAGACTTTCTCGGCGGTAGCCCCGGACCGCAGTTCGGAAACTCTGACCGACTCGCAGGATGTTCCGTCGCAAGCACTGGGTGGCAGCGCGCAATGGTCGCGCCCGGTGGGACGGGTGCAGACGCTGGTGGCGGGCTTTGAGGGCCGGGAAGTGCACGGATCGAGCAACGACGTGGTTGCCGCCGGGACAAACCTGAGCGGCGGAAGAGAGCGCACGACGCGGCTTTTCGCGGAGGACATCTTACAGCTCAGTCCCCGGTTGATCGGGAATTTATCGCTGGGCTACGATCACTGGAGCGACTTCAACGCGCGCCTGATTCAGATTCGCTCGAATGTCCCGACGTTGTTTCCCTACGCCGATCGCACCGCTCATGCGCTGAACCCGCGGGCAAGCCTGCTCTACCAGTTCGGACACGGGACTTCGCTGACGGCTTCGGGTTATCGCGCCTTCCGCGCGCCTACGCTCAACGAACTCTATCGCAGTTTTCGACAGGGCAACGCCGTCACCCAGGGCAACCCGGCTCTCCATGCGGAGAGGTTGACGGGCGTGGAGGCGGGCATCCGGCAGAGCGTGCTCTCAGGCCGGCTGAACTTGAGGGCAACGTTTTTCTGGAACGATATTACCGACGCCATCGTGAACGTCACCCTGAGCACAACGCCCTCGCCGGTCCAGCGCCGGAAGGAAAACGTGGCGCGCACGCTCTCGACCGGGATGAATCTTGACGGTGAGTTTCGCATCAGCAATATGCTCCAGATCGCGGGAGGGTACCAGTTCGCGCACGCGGTGGTATCGAGTTACACGCCGGATCCGTCGGTGGTCGTGCTGAACCCCTCGCTGGTGGGGAATTGGGTGCCCGAGGTTCCGCACCAGCAGTTCACGCTGCAAGGCCGCTACCTGAATCCGAGGATCGTGAACGCCAGCGTGCAGGGGACGTTCGTCGGCCAGCAATTCGACGACGACCTCAATACCTTGTTGTTGAAAAAGTTCTTTACCGTCGACCTGTACCTTGGCCGCGGGCTTGGTCATGGTGTCGAAATCTTCGCCGCCGCTGAAAATCTGTTTAATCAGCGCTACTACACCGCTCTAACTACCGTGCCCAACCTGCCACCGGTCCCGAGTCTGGGCGCGCCCCTGCTTGCGCGCATCGGGCTGCGCTACCAGTTTCCGAAACGTTAGTTCAGTCCCTCCGCCGGCAGGACGCGTCCATTTGCCAGCCGGGCCTGATGTGCATGGCAAGCGGCTGTGGTTTAGAATTATCTGAACCAATGCACTCATAGGAGGATTTATGAAACTTACCCCCGGTAAACTCGCCGGAATGAAGGCTGTATCCAATGAACGTGGCGTAATCGCGGCGGCGGCTATGGACCAGCGCGGCTCCCTGCAGAAGTCTCTTGCCAAGGAGAAGGGTTCGGCAGTTTCCGACGCGATGATGGAGGAATTCAAGATTCTGGTGAGCGAGGTGCTGACGCCACACGCCAGCGCCATCCTGCTCGATCCCGAGTGGGGACTGCCGGCTTCGAAGCGGAGGGCCAAGAACGCCGGCCTGCTGCTGGCGTATGAAAAGACCGGTTATGACAAGACCGGACCGGGGCGCCTGGGCGATCTGCTGGATCACTGGTCAGCGCGGCGGCTGAAAGAAGCGGGCGCGGACTGCGTCAAGATTCTGCTTTACTACACGCCGTTTGATCCGAAGGACGTGAACGACAAGAAGCACGCCTGGGTCGAGCGTATTGGCGACGAGTGCCGCGCCAACGATATTCCCTACTTCCTCGAGTTTGTTGGCTACGAGGAAGGCGCCGACGAAAAGGGACTCGAGTACGCCAAAAAGAAACCGCAGATCGTTACCGAGAGCATGCGGGAATTCAGCAAACCGCGGTACGGCGTAGACGTGCTTAAAGTCGAAGTGCCCGTGAATATGAAGTTCGTCGAGGGCACAAAATCGTTCGGCGGCGAGAAGGCGTACACGAAGAAAGAGGCCATCGAACTCTTCCACAAGGCTGCCAACGTGGCCACCAAGCCGTTCATTTATCTTTCGGCCGGGGTCAGCAACGCGGAATTCAGCGAGACGCTGGAACTGGCGGGGGAATCGGGCGTGAAGTTCAACGGCGTGCTGTGCGGACGCGCCACCTGGAAAGATGGCATCCCCATCTACGCGAAACACGGCGCCGATGCGTTCCGCAAGTGGCTCGAAACCGAGGGCGTAAAGAACATCAACAACGTCAACGGCAAACTGAAGGCCGCGACCTCGTGGCACTCGATCTACGAAGTGGAACCCGCGCTAGCTCACGTGTAGGTGAAACTGTTTCCCAAGCGCAGAGGCGGGTCTTCGGACCCGCCTTTGTTTGTTGCCTAAGTGCTAATTGCTAAATGCTGGGTTCCCATGCCTGACCGCAAGACCGCTCTCATCACCGGCGCCTCGTTTGGCATCGGGATGGAATTCGCCCGCATCTTCGCGCGCGAGGGCTACAACCTGGTGCTCGTCGCCCGCAGCGCGGACAGACTGCGGCAGCTCGCATCCGAACTGGAGAAGGCCCATGGAACACGTTCGCTGATTCTGGCGGCGGACCTGAGCGATCCTGGCGCTGCCGCATACGTGCTGGATCAGACCTCGCGCGCGGATATTCCCGTGGATGTGCTGGTCAACAACGC
>PMBA01000437.1 GCA_003152795.1 Acidobacteriaceae bacterium
CTGAACGGGCTGGTAGCCCATCCCGATGGAACCAAGGTCCTGCGTGAAACCCGCGTGGGCGATGATCCCGTGCACCTGGGCGAAGAAGTGGGGGACACCCTTTTGCGCCGAGGCGGCGATGTTATTCTCGAAGAAGTTTACGGCGAAGGNNGGGAAGGGCACGACTTCAAGCCCAAAACCGATGGATAAGATACTTGGAGTGCGAAAACTGAAAAAGCTGAGAGCTATGGCCGAGAGCTGTCCCCATGCGTAAGGCCAACGAAAACCACCCCCTCGCCGGAACCCGGATTCTTGTCGGACGCGCCCGCCACCAGGCCGGCAGCCTCTCCGCCAGCCTGCGCAGCCTGGGCGCATCGGTAATCGAAATCCCGTTCATTGAGATCCGCAAGCCGCAATCCTACCGGCCGCTCGACGATGCCCTGAAAAATATCAAGAGCTACGACTGGCTTATCCTCACCAGCGCCAACGGCGTCGAAGCCATGTGGGAGCGCGTCCGGAAACTGCGCATCACTCGCCGGAAGCTCAAGCATCTCCAGATCGCCGCGATCGGGCCTGCCACCAAGAAGGCGATCGTGAAGCATGGCTTGAAGGTCAAGATGGTTCCCGAGGAGTATGTTGCCGAGTCCGTGGTGAAGGGCCTGCGCGACAAGGTCAAGGACAAGCGCGTCGTTCTGATACGAGCCAAAGTCGCGCGCGATGTGATTCCGGATGAACTGCGCGCGGCTGGGGCGGAAGTGGACGTGATCGAAGCTTACGAAACCGTGGTGCCCGAGAAATCGCGTGCGCGTCTGCGCGCGCTGATGAAAAATGCTAAACGCCGCCCGCACGTCGTGACCTTCACCAGTTCCTCCACGGTTAAGAATTTTGCCGAACTGCTCGGAAAGCGCGAGGCCGGTTCAGCGGGCGCAGGTTTGCTCAAGGGCGTTCAGTTTGCTTCGATTGGTCCGGTGACTTCGGCGACGCTCGGCGAATTGCAGATGCCGGTCGCGATTGAGGCCCGCGAATTCACCATGGGTGGATTGATTCGCGCGATTGTGCTCGCCCGCTACGCAGAACCCTCCGCATAGCCGCATAGCAGGAAGAACCGTTTCCCGTACGCGAATCCTACTCTGGCTTGGAGATTCCCATCTGTGGGTCGATGGCTTCCAGATATGCCTGGAGGCGGTCTTTGGCGTCGGTGTTCATCCCGGTAAACTCGATGCCATTACCCACGCCCGGATCGCAGGTGCGGACCACCGCCGTGACATTAATGTGTTCGGCGTCGAGCCAGAAATCCACCCGAAGCACAGTTCCCAGGGGCAAAGGCTGCATGCTTTCGACGTAGCATCCGTTGCCGCTGACGTCGGTGGCATTAATATGAGTGGGCGCGTTGACGCGTTCGTCGCGCAGCTCCAGGGGAAGAGAAATTTTGTGCCGGTGAAAGCGGCGCCGGTTAGAGGGGTCGATCGACATGGTCGCGCCGTCAAGGGGAAGATAGTTTTTCCACGGACATTCCTGCTGGGCCACCAACCTCACTCCCACCTGGTTTTTCCTGGCCGGGCCGGTGTTCATGACCCAGATCACCGTGCAGCGAGTTTTCTTATCGTCGCACTGCACTCCAATCACGTCGCCCACCTTGAGTTCGCTCTCGACGCCCGCGATCAGCGCGCCCTCGGAACTGATGTTCTGAGCGCGAGCGTGTTGCGAGAATGGGCGTCCCTCCGCGCTCATCCCCCATATGCGCACGGGCAGGTCCACACTCAGGCGGGGTTCGATTTGATGGTCAGCCATGCCTTATCCTTAGTATGTATATAGCTCATGCGATGATACCGCCCTGGGATGCGGCGCGACATTACAAAGTTGGGCGCAGCAGTAACGAGCGAAGCACTACCTTTGGTACCTGGAACGGTCATTTCGAGCGGGTCTCCCCGCTTTTTTCGGCGAACTCCCGATATCCGATGACCTGGATCTTGAGCTCCTCCAGGAACTGGCGCATGGCCGCTGAAGTCAACAGGGTCCGCTCCTGTTCGCGCGAATCGAGCAGCCGGGTGCCCGCCGCCCGCAAGTCGGCGTCGCTGTATCCAGGATGACAAACCAGTTCCCAGGTTCCGTCCGGCAGGCTGGCGAGCGTCTGGCGGAGAAGGGAACTGTAGCCGCCAGTCTCGACCGAACCGGTCTCAATCACTCCCACGATGCCATCGGGCGTAAGCAAGCCGGAGCGTTTGGTCCGCTGGGAAAACTGGTGGCTGAAGGTGTGCAACATGCGCACCTGGCCATATCGCTTCCAGAGATTTCGCTTGCCTTTGAACAACCGCGCCGGCATGGCTTTCACCGGGACGAACGGATTTCGGATGGCGCGCACGCCGCAAATCCGCGCCGCTCGCAGCAGGGCCACCAGAATCTCAGGAAAAATGTGGGCGTGCTTGTGGGTATCGAGATGAGTCACCTGAAGTCCGGCGGCTTGAATCTTCCGTATTTGCGCCGTGACTTCCGCGACCAGTTGATCGGGATCGAAGCCTCCCAACATGGCGCGGGCGGCGAAGGCTGAAAGGCTGGAGTAGAACTTGTCCGGCTCGGCCGAGCGAATCGCGACCAGGGTATCGACTGTTTCCGGTGGTGAGACTGGGGTTCCGTCTACCAGCACCACGTGGCACCCCACGGAGAGATTCGGTGCCGAGCGTGCCACCGTAACAGCGTCCTCGAAAGCCGCGCCGTTGGCCATCAGTGTGGTGGATGACACGACTCCATCGCGGTGGGTTTCGAGAATCGCTCGATTGACTCCGGCGGTCAGACCAAAATCATCGGCGTTGACGATTAGCTTTCGCACGCAGAAAGTGTAGCAGCAGGCGCGGCGCTGGGTTCAGCACCGGTTGGACCTGGAGCGCGGTTGGGCGCCGGGCACACCGTTCACGGGTGCAAACCATGCGGGCAAAGCGCTCGCCGGAGGCGATGTTTGACCGGCGAGGGAAGGGTCCAGTATGCTCAGGACGGTTTGCAAAATATTTTCGCGAGCGCCGGGAAGCGGCCGGGCTCGCATCGGCGTGGAGCGGGCGGTTAGCTCAGCTGGTTAGANNCGCCTGCCTTACAAGCAGGAGGTCGCAGGTTCGAGTCCTGCACTGCCCACCAACCCCATCCCTTCGACGCCACCGAACCCAGCAGAGCACACAAACTCAATCGCGAGTGCAGAAGCCGGGCGTTGCCGCCCGGCTCGAGAATGATGGACGGGCGGGACGCCCGTCGCTCCATCGTTTGACTTTAGTTTGAGCCCGCCCTTTCCGCACCCAGACCGGTGTTCGAGCGAACCAGCAGTTCGTTAAATTTGTGCTCCGAACTGGGTTCGTGACTCAACAGCGTGCCCAGAACCGCGCCGATGAATCCGAGGGGAATGCTGAGAATACCGGGATTCTCCAGGGGGAACCATGCCTTGGCCTGGATCAGGTGACGAGCGGCTCCGGTGACGGTGGGTGGATCGATGGCCATCAGGCTGGGGCTGACGATGATGAGGCCGATCGAAGCGAGCAAGCCTACGCCGAGTCCAGCGACTGCTCCGGCTGTGTTGAACCGGCGCCAGAAAATCGACAGCACAATTACGGGCAGATTGGCGGAGGCGGCTACGGCAAACGCGAGCGCCACCAGGAAGGCGACGTTGGCGGTCGGTCCCAGCAGAATGGCGACGGTGATGGCCACCGCGCCGACCACAAAGGCCGAGATGCGTGCTACCAGAACTTCCTCACCCGGCTTNNAAAGCAATGGCCGAGATGAAGGCGAAGAAGATGTTTCCGGCGAGGGCTTGAGCGAGCAACGGCGCACTCATGTTCGTGCCCCCGTGAGTCTTGATGAAGTCGGGGCCGACGATGGTGGCGGCGCCGAAGCCGAGGAAAGTGGTCATGATGTAGAAGCTGCCAATCAGTACCATCGCCCAAACCACGCTGTAGCGGGCGGTTTTGGCGTCGGGGACGGTATAGAACCGCACCAGGATGTGGGGCAGTCCGGCCGTGCCAAAGATCAGCGCCATGCCCAGTGAAATCAGATCGAGCGGTCCGTAAGGCGGCTTATAACGCAGCCCGGGCGTCATGAAATCCTTGACCACCTCCACGCCCTTGGCATCGTGATAGGTCACGTGCCCGATGGCGCCGAAGAAGTCGCCGAAACTGAAGTGAAAGTGAGCCATAACCAGGATACTGAGCAACAGTGTGCCCGCCATGAGCAGAATCGCTTTGATGATCTGCACCCAGGTGGTGGCCAGCATGCCGCCGAAAACAACGTAGATGATCATCAGAATGCCAACGCCAGTGACCGCCTGATTGTAGGAGACGTGGCCACCGAGCAGGAGCTTCACCAAGGCGCCCGCGCCCACCATCTGCGCGATCATGTAAAAGGTGCTGACCGTCAGCGTGCTGAGCGAAGCCATGGCCCGGACCGGCCGCGGCTTGAGGCGGTACGCGAGCACGTCCGCCATGGTGTACTTGCCGGCATTGCGGAGGGGTTCGGCGATCACTAATAACACGGTGAGGTAAGCCACCAGCCATCCCACCGAAAACAGGAAGCCGTCATAGCCCTGGAAGGCGATGATGCCGGCAATACCGAGGAACGATGCGGCGCTCATGTAGTCGCCGGCCACCGCGATTCCGTTCTGCCAGCCCTTGATCTGGCGGCTGGCCGCAAAGTAGGCGCTGGCGCCCGACGAGCGCTTCGAGGCCCAGTAGGTAATGCCAAGAGTAATTGCGATAAAAAGCAGGAACATTAAAAGCGGAACGTTCGCCATAATCTACTTGCCTCCTTTGAGGATCTCGGCCCTGTCCACAATGTCTTTTGCCAACCGGTCAAAGTTGTTGGCGGCTTTGACGTAGAGGCCGGCAATGAGCCACGCCACGAAAAACTGAGACAGAGCGAAGAGGTAGGCGAGGTTGAGTCCGCCGATTACCTTGGTCGCCATGAACTGCGGCGCGTAGCCGACCAGCACGGGCAACGCGAAGTAGTAGAGCACGAAGAAAATAAATGCGGGTACGATAAAGGTCTTCTTCGTGGCCATGAGGTCTTTAAATTCCCGGCTGTCTGCGATCTTGTCCCAGATTGCCTGAGATGCTTGGTAGCGCTCTTCCGGGCGCGTGACGCTAGGCTTCGACGCTTCTACCATTGGGCTCCTCCTTGAACTCGGTGAATTCACTACCACACTCGACCTGGCCGAAGCCATGGCCTCCTTGCTTACTAGCAGCAACCCATCTTCACTTCACCGCTCGTGGTGAGCGGAGGACCAAAGGCCTCCTGGGGCGCGGGAGCACCGTTCAGCACCTTGATCCAACGTCGAACGGCCTCGAATACAACGACAATTACTCCTACAATAAAGATGGCCATAAGGACTGAATCCAGGTAACCGGTAAATACTTGACCGGGCTTGGAGGTCAGGGGCCAAAAAATGTTCTTGATCGACAGCACACCCGCCGTAAGTGTCGTGACACCCACAAAGCACATGGGAAGGGCCGTGATCCAGGCATATTTGTGCTTGCCCATGTTAATGAGGAAGGTCGTGGTTACGGCCAGGGCGATGGTCGCCAGCAACTGGTTGCCGGTTCCGAACAATGGCCATATCGTGGAAATATTTCCGGTGTAGATCAGGTATCCCCAGGCCAGAACCACAAAGAAGCTGGTGATCAGATTTCCGGGCAGCCAGGCACTGTTGCCGAAGGGCTTGTAGACTTTGCCCATGAGTTCCTGGAGCACGTAGCGGGCCACGCGGGTTCCGGTGTCGACGGTGGTCAGGATGAACAGGGCTTCAAACATGATGGCGTAGTGATACCAGTAGCCCATCAAACGATCCATCCCCGGCAGCCCGCGAAAGATTTGCGCCATGCCAACCGCCAGGGAGACGGCGCCTCCCGTCCGCCCGGCGAGTTTCTCCCCGACTTCGCGGGAGAACATATCGAGATTGACCGTGTTCAAGCCGAGATGGGCGAAGACCTGGGGCGGGGTGTTGATGGCGAAGTAGTCGCCCGGATAAAGGGAGCAGGCCGCAATCAAAGCCAGCACGCCCACCAGCGACTCCGCGACCATCGCTCCATATCCGATGAAGCGGGCGTCACTTTCCTTGTCCAGCATTTTGGGCGTGGTGCCGGAGGCGACCAGCGAGTGAAAGCCGGAGATGGCGCCGCAAGCAATGGTCACGAAGAGAAATGGGAACAGACTGCCTTTGATGATGGGGCCGCCACCATGAATAAACTGGGTGATGGCGGGAAACTTAATGTTGGGATGAACCACGAAGACGCCGACGATGAGGACGGCAATGGTGCCTAACTTAACGTAGGTGGAGAGGTAGTCGCGGGGTTCGAGCACCAGCCAGACGGGGAGAACGGAAGCGATGAGACCATAGATGGCAATGAGAATCGTGATCTGGTGGGGCGTAAACGTAAGTGCCGACGCCGCTCCGCTCTGAGCCACCCAGTGTCCGGCAATCACGCCGCCGATCAAACAGACGACGCCAAAGATACTGGGACCGGTTACGGTAATTTTTCCGGCATGGCTCTTGAACATCCACACGCCCATGATGACGGCGATGGGGATGGTCATGCCGATGGTGAAGACGCCCCACGGGCTGCTCGAAAGCGCATTGACCACTACAATGCCGAGGCCGGCGAGCGTGACCAGAAGAATAAAGAGCACGGCGACCATCGCCACCAGGCCCGCAAAGTGACTGATTTCGGTGCGCGCAATATCCGCTAACGAGCGGCCGCGGTGACGCACCGAAGCCACCAGCACGGTGAAGTCCTGAACACAGCCGGCGAGCACGGCGCCGATCAAGAGCCAAAGGAACCCGGGCGCAAACCCGAACTGCGCCGCGAGTGTGGGACCGACCAGCGGCCCGGCTCCGGCGATGGCTGCGAAGTGATGTCCGAAGAGCACCCAGCGTGGCGAAGCAACATAGTTATGTCCGTCTGCGTAAGTGTGCCCAGGAGTGATGCGGCGATCGTCAAGCGCCAGTGCCTTGGCGGCGATGAATGCACTGTAGTAGCGGTACGCGATCGCGTACACGCACAGCGCCCCCAGCAAAACTGGAAAAGTGTTCATGAACCGCTCCAGTTAAAGCAAATAATGGCCGATCAAGCCAGCCCAGACGAACGCATCCTACACCCTTCACGGAATCCGGCACAATGACTTCGCCTGGCCGAAGCGCCGCCAAAATGTCGGGACAGACCAGCAATCGTAAGCGTCTTTCCGCGACCAAGCTCGAATGCAACACTGCCAATCCGTTTATTTCCGGGCGGGAATCGCTCCCAGAACAATTGTTCCTGGGAGCGAGTTCCTTTCCGGGATTGCAGACACTCGCTTCTCAGCGAAACAAAATCATTTCGCTCAGAAGGTGAAGATCGGCCCAAACTCCTCGCGCAGATCTCTCCAGGTGCGGCTCGGTACTCCTGCCACCGAAGTATTTGGCGTATAGACTCCGGCGGAATTCGGGAGTGCGTAGCTGCTGAACAGGGATAGCTCGTAGCCAAAGGAGCACCACGGGTTCACTTTGTGGTACAGGGTGACGGCCTGGAGGGTGCTTTTGTAAGGACCGGCGCCGTCCGCGCCGATACCTTTGGCGCGTGCGAAGTCGGAATGCTCAACCGCATCGAGGCCGGAGTGGAGATACAGGGTCCAGCCGGCGTTGCGGCCCTTGGGTTCGGCGTTGAACCAACGGGAGAGCGGCAGGCCGAGATTGACGAACCCGCCATAGCCGCGGACTGCGATCTGCGGAGCCACGACGACCTGCCCCGCGGCATTCTGACCGAAGAGCACGGTCGAGGACCGATCCACCGATGGAGCACTGACCAGGTTGATCAGGCCAGTCTCGTCGTTGAAGTTGGAAAGCAGCTGACCGGCGAACATGAATCTAAGGTCGGCGCCGCGGTAGGCGCTGGCCACCAGCGTTGCCCAACGGGTTGGGAGTTGGAGTGCCACTTGCAGCCCATAGGCATTACTCGAGTTGGTAGCGCCGTGAGGGAAAGCAGCCTGGGCGGCAGCATAATTGGCAATGGTCGTGGGGCTACTGCCGGCGGGAGCGTTAATTGCCGAACGCAGAACGATGGCTTCGCGGCGAGCCTCAAAGGTGCTGAAAATGAGTTGCGCGGGAGCGACTGCCGGAGCCGTGTCCAGTTGCCATTGCAGGACGGCTCGTCCTTCAAGTTCGGGACGACCCGAATCTGCGCCCTGACGCTCGCCATAACCGAGTTGGTTGCCGAGGCCGTTGGTGACAGAACAGGTGACGGCAGTTGCAGTTCCCGGAACGAAACTCGCCGGGATCGTGCAAATGGTGGCGTCCGCCGGCAGGTTGCCTTCGCTGGGCATCATGATGGCGAACTCGGGGGAAAACTTGAAATTGCGCGACCCACCTAACTTCTGTATGAGGCCAAAGCGCATTTGAGGAGCACGCTCGTACGTGTCTCCCCAGTAAGCGCCGAGGAAGGTGGTTTCGAGCATGTTGGGAAGTGCGCTCGAGCCGTAAATGGTCCAGTCCTGGCCGCCCTCGAAGAAGATGTCGGACTTGTCGCTCGCGGCATAATCCAAGCGGGCATAGGCGAGGCGGAGTTGCGGGGCGTTGCTGCGAATGCTGGAGACGTTGCGGTTATCGGCGCGGCTGAGGTTGCCTTCAAAATCGCCCTCGACCTTGCCGGTCAACGTCAATTTCTTTGAGATATCGGGCCATTCGAAGTTTGCGCCGAAGCGTGTGGCACGCGCTTTGATGTGAAAGGAAGGATTGGTGTTTGGCCCGGTGTCGGTATTGAGAAAGCCCGGAACGAGGAAGTCATCGCCGCGCGGGTCGCTGGAATCA
This sequence comes from Acidobacteriaceae bacterium, assembly GCA_003152795.1. Classification (GTDB taxonomy): domain Bacteria; phylum Acidobacteriota; class Terriglobia; order Terriglobales; family Acidobacteriaceae; genus Acidiflorens. The sequence continues at coordinate 8,789 of PMBA01000437.1, forward strand.
TGTGCCGCCGTGGCCTTGATGAGTCCGTATGGCGTCACTCTGATCGCTCCCAGCTTCAAGGCCGGAATCAGTCCGTCTTTCACGGGCGCATCAAGCGGAAGCACGCGGACGGGAGCAATCGCGGGCACGACAGTCGGTCCCGCGGGCTTTTGCTCGGCGGGAGCTTGAGCCGCGGACTGGGATGCTAGAGCCATCGTCCCGGGAACCGCCGCGATCGCCGACAGATCCTGCGCGTTCACCAGGCCTTTTTGCGAGAGCGCCTGCACCAGGGCTTGAAATTGAGCTGTGGGCGAGGCATCGCGAATCGCGTTGGCCTCGGTAGGCGCGAGAACACCTTTCATCACCAGGACACCCAGCAACGCGGTGACATTGGCATCGCTGCTGGCCGCAGCCAGGCCTAAGCCGACGCTGGGGTTCGGGCTACCCGCGGTGGGACTGCCTTCGGTGGCCGTTGTGTTCACGACATTTTCATTTGCCGTTTTGGCGTTGTTGTTTTCAGCCATGACGGGAACAACCGCAATGGCCAGCGCTAACAGGCTTGACAAGTACTTTTTCGACTTCAGCATAGACGGTGTCTCCTCATAGACGGTGTTTCGTGACACAAATTCGGCACAGCTCCAGGGCACTGCACATGGGGCGCAACCCTATGTGTTTTTCACAAACCACGCTGTAACACGCATCACGTTCCAGAGTGATCGACATCACTTCAGCGAACTTATAGCCCCAAACGGAAATGAACGACTGTCGCGCTGTCGAGAACGGTTTTCAATATCTGCAAAGGGCACGGCGCGGCAACGGCTAACCATGGCCATTGCGCGGCTATGCACCCGGTTCTTCAAACTGCGGCTCGCCTGCAAGTCCGGCCACGGTTGCCGCATTCCGGGCAGTGTCGAAGGCGCGTTCCTTTTCTCCAACTTGGTCAAGGCTCAGATCCTTGGTCTCGGGAGAGTAGAGCAGGCTGACGAAGGTCATGACCGAACCGATGGTCAGAATCACGGCCGGGGATAACCACAGATCCTGTTTCTCGATGGCAGCGATAAACGGAATCTTGTGAGCCCACCAGACGTAAGCGCTGAACCACGCCCCCAGCAGTGCGCCGGAGGAGTAGCCAAAGCCCACGCCGGCAGCGCGGCGTTTCGTCGGGAAGCGCTCACAGAGATAGGCGGGAACCACACCCCATGCCAGTTTGAGCATGGCGGCCATGACGGTGCCGAGGACGGCCATCCACAGATTGCGTGCAATCGCGGCATGATAGAGAACGTAAAAAACTGGGATTCCGAAGACCACGAGAAAGCCGCAATACCACTGGGTCAGAATTTTTCTGCCCGTTTTATCCGACAGCCAGCCGTAGAAGTTGTAACCAAGAAACGCCATGAAGAGCGCGAAGCCGTAGATCAGGCTGTAAGTGGTGGTGTCGAAGCCGCGTCCTTTGAGGGTCAGGATGTTAGGGAGGAATCCGTAGACCGAGTAGTCGGTGAGGAACAGACCGGTCATAAAGAAAAAGACCTGCAGGAAGTCGAAGAGTTGGGGTGGCTTGAACAAGCTCAAGAAAGGGGATTTCTCGATCTTGCCGAGGGCCTTGGCTTTCTCGAATTCGGGCGACTCATGCAGATTGTTGCGAATATAAAGGGCCAGAAATACCGGAATCACCCCAGTCATGAAAACGATGCGCCAGCCATAGGTAATCATCGTCTCCTTGGTGGTCAGGTAAGAAACGAGGGCAAAAACCAGCGAGCCGAGGACATAGCCGAGAGGGAACCCGGATTGGATGAACCCGCCAATCATGCCGCGTCTTTTTTGCGGAGCATATTCGATGGCGAAGGTGTGACCCACGGCATATTCGCCGCCGAAGAAAATTCCCATCACCAAACGCAGAGAACAGAAGATCACGTAGGACCACACACCGACCTGCGCGTACGTTGGCAGGAAGCCTCCAAGCAGGGACATCAGGCCCACCCCTCCAATCGTCAAAACCAGGAGGAACCTGCGGCCGATCTTGTCGGCATAACGTCCAAAGATCGCCGAACCAATTGGTCTCGCAGCCATGGTGATCGAATAGCTGAACACAATGACGATGTACTGCCAGGCCGCGCTGCCTTTGGGTGAGATGAAGACTTTCACCAGAATTGGCGCCATGATCAGAACAAGCGCCATATCGTAGGCGTCAAGCATGAACCCTAAGAACTGGGAAAACATTGCCATCTTGGCTTGGTTGGAGAGTTGCTGCTCCGGCATAAGAACTCCTGTATGAAGGAGATGTCCTCTGCGGCTCCGACTCGGCGGAGGCCGTGGCTCAGAACATCGGGCGCAACCGTATGTCGTTTCTGGAGAGCGCGCCGTGATGTGGGTCACATTGCAATGTGCCGTCCGTCATAACAGGTAACTCCTCAGCGTGGCAGGAACACGCCATGCTGTGATCTGCGTCACTGCCGGCAACTCCTAAACCGATCAAAATCCACGCCGTCCTGCTACTAACTCGCAGCACGCTCCGGAGGTCCGCATGAGCGCTCTAACCGCGTCGAAGCCAGAGAATATCTCCAACCTGCTGGTCATGGATGAGGAATACCCAGCGCCCGAAATTGTAGTGGCCAACGCCATTCAGCAGGACTGGTTGGGAGAATGCGCGCGCTCGCGGAAAGATCCCGAGGCCTTCTGGGCGGAATATGCGGAGAGCTTTGCCTGGTCGCGGAAGTGGGACCGGGTGTTGGAGTGGGATGGAGTGCATCATCGCTGGTTCACCGGCGGCAAGACCAACATCACCATCAATGCGCTGGACCGTCATGCCGAGTCGGACCGGTGCAATCGCGCTGCCTACATTTGGCTGGGCGAAGATGGCAGCGAGCGCACCGTCACCTATGGCCAGCTCTACCGCCTGGTTTGTCGCTTCGCCAACGGCCTGAAATCACTGGGCGTGGTGAAAGGCGACCGGGTGGTCATTTATATGCCGTTGACCATTGAAGGCGTGGTCGCCATGCTGGCCTGCGCTCGCATCGGAGCGATTCATTCCGTGGTGTACGCGGGGCTCGGTCACACCGCTCTGCGGGATCGCATTACCGACGCCCAGGCCAAGGTGGTAATCGCGGGAGACGTGGGCTACCGGCGGGGCAAGACCGTCGCTCTGAAAGCGATCGTCGATGAGGCGGTGGACGGCCTGGAGTGCGTCGAGAAGGTCGTGGTGTATTCGCGTGGCGGCGCTGTACTTACTGCTCCGCGCGAAGTCGACTTCAATGATCTGCTCAAGTTCTCACCCCATTGTCCCGCCGAGGAGATGGACGCAGAGGACCCACTGTTCCTCCTCTACACCTCCGGTTCCACCGGCAAGCCCAAGGGCGTGGTGCACGTGCACGGCGGCTACATGGTGGGGACGACCTACCACCTGGCAAGTTTCTTCGACGTGGGCGAGCGCGACGTGTTCTGGTGCACTTCCGATATTGGCTGGGTGGTGGGCCATTCCTACATCACGTACGCGCCACTGTGCGCGGGTGTGACCACGCTGTTCCGCGAAGGGGCGATCGATTACCCAAATCCGGGAATCGCGTGGGAAATCGTGGAACGCTACGGCGTGACCAAGATGTTCACTGCGCCGACCGCCTTGCGGATGTTCATGCGCTATGGCGAGGGTTACCCGGCGGCACACGACCTGACCACGCTGCGCGTGATCGCCTGCGCCGGTGAACCGCTGAATCCCGAAGCCTGGCGCTGGGCGCAGACTCACCTGGCCGGCGATGGCAAGTGGGGCTACGTGATCGATAATTGGTGGCAAACTGAACTGGGCGGGCCCGCGCTGGGCACGCCGCCGACCATGGCGATGCGTCCGGGGAGAGTGGGCGTGGCAGTACCGGGAGCGGAGGCCGACGTGCTCGACGAGAACGGCAAGTCAGCTCCAGCCGGAGTCGGAGGGCGACTGGTGCTCAAGCGACCCTTCCCGCACATGCTGCGCACGGTGTGGGGCGACCCGGCGCGCTACGAACGCGACTGGCAGATTATTCCCGGCTGCTATGTGACCGGCGATGTCGCGACCAAAGACAAAGACGGATACATCGCGGTACTCGGCCGATACGATGACGTGCTCAACGTGGCCGGACACCGCATCGGGACCGCCGAGGTCGAAAGCGCGCTGGTGTCGCATCCCGCGGTCGCAGAGGCTGCGGCCATTGGCGTGCCCGACCCGATGAAGGGCGAGACCATCAAAGTGTTCGTCCAGGTTCGTTCCGACCATGTGGCTTCCGAAGCTCTGGCGGCGGCGCTGATCGAGCACGTTCGCCGGGAACTGGGGCCGATCGCGACTCCCTCTTCCTTGGAGTTCGTGGCCTCTTTGCCCAAGACCAGATCCGGAAAGATCCTGCGACGTATTCTGAAGGCGAAAGAAGCCGGCGTGGACGCGGGCGATGTCTCCACCATGGAGGGCTGATCCGAGGGCTGATCGTTCCACCTTCAGTGGTTTGAGCACAGATCCGTGGCGAGAAACCGATATTCTTTTCCGGCTCCGATTGCTTCACCAGCCGGCGCGTTCATTGGTTGGAACTGGGCATGTACCCCCCTCCACACCGGTCTCTTGAAAGCGTAAGCCTACCGCGACAGTTCTCATAAAATCTTATAGTTAGGGGTTGCCCGGATATCGGTGCGCGCATCCAAGAAGGTTTGGGAGGCCGATTCACGTTTCGGGGGCTGACCGGCGCCGAAAGTTTTGTGGGATCTGTCCGAGTACTGAAGCGGGCGGCCGGGTTATCATCCAGAGCGGTGAAGGCCTTACTACTTTCCCGAGGTGACTGCTGGAAATGATGAAGCTTCGCGCCCTGGTTTTCGCAATTCTTGTGTTAGCCATCGGAGGCACCCTCATGAGCCTCAACGGCTGTGGTGGCAGCAGCGGTACGACGACTCCGCCGCCGGGAAAGATCCAACACGTGGTAGTGATCTTCCAGGAGAATCGCTCTACCGACAATCTTTTCCAGGATCCAGTGCTGATCAATCAGCGCCACGCCGACATTGCGCAAAGCGGAACAGATTCGCACGGCAATACCATCCCGCTGACGAAAGTAAGCCTGGCCGTGGACTACGACCCCAGCCACGGTCACGATTCATTCAAGAAAACGTGCGACTTGAATGCGGTGACCGGGCAATGCCAGATGGATGGGGCGGACTTGATTACCGTGACATGCAATCCGGGTGCGACGGACTGCCCGGCGCCCGACTTGGCGTTTGGCTACGTCGACCCGGCGGATGTGCAGCCCTACTTCCAGATGGCCGAACAGTACACATTCGCTGACCGCATGTTCCAGACCAATCAGGGGCCCAGCATGCCGGCCCACCAGTTCATCATTTCGGGGACTTCGGCTCCATCGGCGGGGAGCAGCCTGTTCGCCTCGGAGAATCCTCAGACGCATAACCTGCTGCCTGACGCGGGGTGCGACGCGCCACCGAACGCTACGGTGGCCCTGATCGATTCGACCGGCAGTGAAACCAACAACGCCCCGATTTATCCGTGTTTTGACCATCCCACGCTGATCGATCTGCTGAAGGCAAAAGGCAATACCTGGCGCTATTACACGCCCGGCACCGCGCCCCCGCCGCCGCTCCACGGATCGCCGGCGATCTGGAACGGCCCGGAAGCCATTAGCCATCTCTGTGGGCCGAACGCCACGCCGCCGAACGCGACGGCTTGCGTGGGGACGGACTACACCAACAATGTGATTCTCAATCAGAAGCAGATACTCACTGACATTGCCAGCAACCAACTGAAGGATGTGAGCTGGGTAATTCCGGCCGGCCAGGATTCGGATCACGCGGGAGTTACAGGGCTGACCGGGCCGTCCTGGGTGGCGTCGGTGGTGAACGCTATCGGCAACAGTCCCTATTGGGCGAACACCGCCATCTTCATCACGTGGGACGACTGGGGCGGGTGGTACGATCACGTCCCACCCACCCAGGTGCTGGTGAATTGCGCGCAGTGGGGATGCGGCTATGTGTATGGCTTCCGGGTGCCGCTGATTGTGGTTTCGCCGTATGCCAAAGCGCAGAACCTTTCGCACGCGCAGCACGATTTCGGCAGCATATTGAAGTTCATTGAAGTCACATTCAGTCTGCCTTCGCTCGGCTACGCGGATGCGGCGGCGGACGACCTGTCCGATTGCTTCGACTACAACCAGACCCCTCTGCAGTTTCAGACGATCAATGCGCCCTTGGACGCGCAGCACTTTCTGAACGACAAGACGCCGCCCACGGATCCGGACGACGACTGAAACGGCGTTTGGCGCTACGGCTCGGGTTGCTGATTCCCCCCGTATCCCTCTGTGTTCCCCGTGGTACACGCCTTTGACTTCCGTCGTCAAACGCCAATATTCATACCGGACCGACGTGAAACATAATGGTCGCTATTTTTCACCGCACGACACCAGCCTTCCCTTAATTCAACACCACCGGACATCGCAGTGCGGCCGCAAATGAACAAAGGGCGCGGAAGCCTTCTCCGCGCCCTGAATACAAATGCGCAAACTGCAACAGCGCCCTTACTGGACGGTTAAGGTCACTTGTTTTGAGACCGGTGAGAATTCGGTCGCTGTCACCGTGACGGTGTAAGTTCCTGGGATGGTTGCAGCTTTGAGCGTCTCGGTCGCGGATGCGGACTTGGACGTGTCGGCTGCGGAAGTCGCCTTGATGGTGACGCTGGTCGGAAGGCCAGCCGCCACCGTGGGAGCGGTGTACAGGCCATTCGCGTCGATTGTTCCCCCGTTCGGAGTGGTTACGGCCCAGGTCACGGCGGTATTGGTGGTATTGGTGACGGTAGCCGTAAACTGCGCCGTTTGAACCGGCGACCAGCCGGTGTTATTCGGGAAAACACTCGACGGCGTTCCTTGACTGACGACGATGTTTACCGGCGGCGTACTGCTGCCTCCGCAGGCGACCAGCAGGCCGAGGAGCGCCAGCGAGACGCACAGCCCAGCGATGGCGGAATGCCGGGACAATTTGCGTCCCGCGAAGCCTGCCACCACGATGCCCGCGAGCGGCAACGCCAGTGGCAGCCACGGAGAACGCCTATTCTCGGCGCGCCGCGAACACGAAATGCAACCGGTGTTGGGACCGGTGGTGGCAATTGTCAGAGTAACGTTGGTCGCTCCGGAGCCAGCCAGGATCTTCGACGGGTCGGCTTGTCCGGTGTTGAAGGTGCAGGTGACGGTTGCGTCCGGAAGGCCAGAGCAAGCGAGAGCAACATCGGCGGTGAAGGTTGGGTTGCCCGTCGGAGTCGCAGTGAAGGTGTAGGTGGCGGATTGTCCGGAGAGCACTGGCCCGGAACTGACGGGGTCGGACAAGCTAACGGAGGCGGCAGTGACCGTGACCGTAACCGCGGAAGAGGTCGAAGGCGCGTTCACCCCAACGTAATACCCCTTGATGGAGTTTGTACCCACCGGGAGCGCGGTGGACCCAGTGGCAGCAGTGGTAAAGGTGCCCGTACCCCCGGTGATGGTTGCCGTTCCCAGAGTGGTAGTCGTGCCACCGTTGGTATTTTTCAGGGTTACGATTCCGGAAGCCGATGAGGGCGTTACCGTGATCGTAAAGGTTTCAGTCTGCCCCTCGACGATGGTTGCGGCGGAGCGCGCCAGTGAAGTCGTGGTGGCAGTGAGGACTTCGCCCCATGCGGTGGCCAGGTTGCCGACATCGACTGAGCCCAGGCCGGTCACCAGGTTGTAGCCGGTGACGGTATCGGCATTGGCCGCGAGGAAGCCCATTTTCCCGGTGCTGGGGCAGAGCAGGGCTGAGGGTTGACCGGTGGGTTCGCCAGTCTGGCAATAGACGATGTTGCTGCCCGGGGCGTTCAAGCCCGCGGTGACCGGGTGGAACGCGGACGGATTGTAGGTTGCGATCTGGTAGAGGCTGGGATTGATGTTGCCCAAGCCAGGCGCGCCTTGAAATCCGTTCTGCACCGCATACTGATTCAACAGCGCAACGATGCCGGCAAAAACGGGGGACGAAACCGATGTCCCGCCGACGATGGAACTGTAGGTTGTAATCGAGTTGTTGATGCCGCCGGCGCAGCTGCTGGTCGTGTCGGTTCCACCCACAAACTCATCCACCGCCGAGCAGAAAATATAACCGGGGAAGTTTGCCGAAGCGAGCAGGGAAACGTCGGGTACGAAACGCGCGGCCGCTTGCCCGGGGACGGTCACGGTCTGCCATGCGGGCTGAGCAAAACCCAGTTGCCCCGAGTCGGGGTCCACGATGCACAGGTTGTTCACGTCGACCACCGTGCAGTTACTGAAGCCGCCACCGCTGCTCGCGATCCAGAAATCTTCCTGGGCAGTCTGGGCATTGGTGATGGCAACCCCGTGCGTGGGGTGACAATTCGAACTGCTGGGATTAGCGGCACAAAACGCGCCAATTTCCGCGTCATCGTTCCAGCCATTTTCCGGAATGCAGGGTCCTAAGCCTTCGCCTACGGGGCACAGGGCTGAGCCCCCATCGCTGCCATTGCTGGCCGTCCAATATGTGGCGTTGTATTCACCGAGGGGAATCATGGTGCCGCCGACCCCAGTGACCTCGGGACTGCTGGCGGGATAACTCACGGCGAGTCCTCCCACCGCCGCGCTAAATGGAGGATTGGCGTTGGGGGGAGTGAAATCGCAGGTGGCGGCGCCATCGTCACCGCTGGAATTCATGAACGTCTGGCCCTGCAGGTTGGCCTGTTTCAATTCGGCTTCATCGGAATCTTTGAAACCGCTCTGCGCCTCGTCAAACTCGCAGAAACCGTAGCTCATGGTGATCACTGGCGCTAAATTGTTTTGGATGGTGTAGTAATAAGCGTCAAAGACGTCACCGGCCGTTCCGCCAGAATTGACGTAGATGATCTGCGCGTTGTACGCCGTGGCTCCCGACCATTCCAGATCCAGGTCGGCCTCCGGCAAGTCATCGCCGACAAAGTTTACCCCGGGGTCGGGGCCATTCAGCACATATTGGAAATTCGTCGTGTTGCAGGCGGTGGTGATCAGGCCGTTGGCGTCCGGCGTGCAGTTGATCGGCGTAAGACCGAAAGCGGAACGGAAATCATTGAGGTCGGCCAGGTAAACGTCGGTTCGGCCCATCACCGCCAGCTTTTGTCCGGTGCCGTCAATGCCGGCGGCGTAAAGGGCGCCGATGTCGTAAATGGTGGTAATGTCACCCGGTGCCAGGAACAGAGCGTACTGGTTGCCGCCGAGCGGGAAGGAGTAGTCGGGTTTTCTACGCTCGAGAAACGGTTTCGGACGGAAGTCGTTCAAGCCGCGAATTCCGGTGACGATGCCCGAGAGCGCGGCCGGAATCGAGGGTGGAGTGGTATTGGCAAAGTGCTTTTCGCCGTCGATGTTGAAGTTGTGAAGCCTGGGCTGGAATGCGTTCTCGATCTGGGCGACGGTCCCGCTGAAGACGAAATCATTGCGGCTGCGCGCGACGTTGTGAACGGTGAAGCCCTGAGACTGAAGCCAGGCGACGATTTTATTCACGTCATTCTGGCTGAGGCCGAAGCGCTCCGCGTACTGCTCGGGCGTGAGCCACTTGTGGTAGAGAGCCGAACGGGGATCCTGCTGCTGCGCCAGAAGCTGGTTGATCGCTTTCCGCTGGCTGGCCGACGGCACCGTAAGCAGAGTCATGTAGCTGAGCTTGAGCCCGGGGTCGACTGCGCCCTGATCGAACTGTGGTTGTGCCTTCCGGGGAACTCCCGCCGAAACCTTGATGAACTGACCGGGGACAATGGGGCCGGAGATGCGGTCCGCCACGGCGGCGAGGCTGAGGGTAGAAAAAATCAGGATGGAAAGGATAACCGCGGAAAGTTTCGACAGGGGCTGCATTGTCGAGGGCAAACGTCGCATGGTCGCTCCGTGAGGCAGAAGGATTGTGAGGGACTCCAAAACATTATCTATGGTTTCTCACTGTATGATCAAGCAATTCTTCGCGGGGTTGCATGAATACTCACATTGCTCTTGTGACCGAAGTCACATAGCCTCGAGCCAGTGTTTGGTGGAGGCTAGACCTCGGCTAATTCTTCTTCGAGTAACTGCTTGTTATAGAGATCCGTGTAATAACCGTTGCGGGCAATAAGTTGATCGTGGGTGCCTTGTTCTACGATGCGCCCCTGGTGGAGCACGGCGATCGAGTCGGCATTGCGGACGGTGGAGACGCGGTGGGAGATGAAGATGGTGGTGCGTCCGCGCATGAGGTCGCGGAGATGGTTGAGAATCTTGTCTTCAGTCTGGGTGTCGACGCTGGAGAGGGCGTCGTCGAGAATAAGGATGCGCGGGCTGCGGAGCAGGGCGCGGGCGATGGCGGTGCGCTGCTTCTGGCCGCCGGAGAGGGTGATGCCGCGTTCGCCCACGGCGGTGTTGTAGCCTTCGGGGAAACTCTCGATGTCGTGAGCGATGTTGGCCGCTTCGGCGGCGGCCTTAATGTCGTCGAGCGAGGCGTGGCCATCTACCTGCCCCTCTTCCTGCGACACTCCAAAGGCGATGTTTTCGCGGATGGTGTCGCTGAAAAGAAATGTCTCCTGCGGAACGAATCCGATGTGGCGGCGCAGGGAGTCGAGAGGGAATTCGCGGACGGGGCGGCCGTCAATGAGCACCGCGCCAGGTTCGGCATCGTAGATGCGCGGAATGAGGTTCACGAGCGTTGTCTTGCCAGAGCCGGTGGGGCCGACGATGGCGAGGCTGGAGCCGGCAGGGATGCGCAGGTTGATGTTTTTGAGGATGGAGACGCCGTCGTAGGCGAAGTTGAGGTTGCGGAACTCGACTTCGCCGATCAGGCCACGAGCTTCGAGCTGCGAGCTTGGCGCGCCCTGCTTGCTCGTGGCTCGCGGTTCGTGGCTCGAAGCCTGGCTTTCGTCCGCGATCTCCGGTTGCTGGGAAAGGATTTCTTCGATCCGCGCCATGGACGCGGTGCCGCGTTGGAAAATATTGATCACCCATCCTAGAGCGATCACCGGCCACGTTAACTGCACCATGTAAGTGTTGAAGGCGACGAAATCACCGACGTTCATCTTGCCCATCAGGACTTGCCGCCCGCCGATCCAGAGCACGATGACGACGGCGGCGCCGAGCATGAGTTCGAGCGTGGGCCAGAGCATCCCCATCAGGCGGACCAGGCCGAGGCTGCGGCGGATGTACTCCTGGTTGGCGCCTTCGAAGGCGGCGATTTCGGACTGTTCCTGCACATAGGCGCGGATGACGCGGGCGCCCGAAAAATTTTCCTGGGCGCGAGCCGAGATCTCGGAGAACATGGCCTGGATGCGTTCGAAGCGCTCGTGAATGCGGCGTCCGAAATACTGGATCACGATGCTGGCGATGGGCAGCGGCAGAAAGGCGTAAATCGTCAGCTTGGGGCTGATGGCGAGCATGAAACCGAGCGCGCCGGCGGTGAAGACCAGGGTATTGGCCGAGTACATGATCGCGGGGCCGAGCAGCATGCGGACCGCGTTGAGGTCGTTGGTGGCCCGCGCCATGATGTCGCCCGTGCGGTTGCGCTGGTAGTAGGAGTGGGAGAGACGCTCCAGGTGCGCGAACAGGTCGTTGCGCAGGTCGAACTCGATATCGCGGGAGATGCCGATGACCACCCAGCGGGTCAGGAACTGGAAGATTCCCTTGACCAGCGCGATGGCAACGATCAGCAGGGAGTAGGTGAGCAGTTTCTGCCGCGTTACGCCGGAGTGCAGATCGTTGACCGCGCGGCGCAGGACTTGCGGAAAAAGAACCCAGACTCCGTTATTGAATAAGACGCAAAGCCCGCCCCAGACCAGACCGCTGCGGTATCGTTTCAGATACGGAACGAGAGGGAGTAGGCTTTTTGGCAGCATGACTTCTTGTAGATGAAATTGTAGCAGTGGTGGGTGCGGATTTTCTAAGCGAGGGTGCGAGCGCAACAAAGGCGGCGGTAAGCAGCAGCGCGGTCCACAGCGACAGCATACCGGCGGTGAACATCAATCCAGAGTAAAGCAGATCGGCGCGTTCCATTGGTTGCTCCAGCTTGAAAAAGCCGGGCGGGGACGGAGGTTGGAGGTTCCGTTCCCCACCCGGTAGGAGAGAAATTAATCCGCGGGCGGAGGCGGCATGTGCTCTTTCATGCGAGCTTCATGTTTAGCCTCGATGGCAGCCAGTTTGCTCTTCTGATCGGCGGTCAGCACCTGCATCATTTCGGACTTGATGCGGGCGTGCTGAACTTCGAGTTCGATCTGGGTCTGGGCGTGTTGCGTGGCCAGAGCGCGGGTCTTGACTTCGTCGAACGGACCGCTCGCCTGGAGAGCGCGCATGTCAGCGTGGTTCTGGTGCATCTGCTTCATGAGCGGTTCGAGGTTTGGCTTCTCTTTTTCCCAGATAGCCTTGACCTGGGCTTGCTGGTCGGTGGTCAGATCGAGTTGACGGGTGAAGAATCCCATCATGTGGTGGAAGTCGCCGTCGGGGCCACCATGGCCATGCATGCCCTGTGCGATGGCGGCAGCCACGGCCAGCAGTACAGCGGCGCCGATGGTGAGAATGCGGGTACGAGTCGATTTCATTGGAACTCCTTTTTTACCTGCTATTGATTTCGTGGGTTCGGGAGGCAGCCCGAACGTCTATGCAGATAAGAACACCATTTTCGAAAATGCGGAGTAAAGAGTCGGTCAAGCGCGGTAAAGTTTTGTAAAGGAGCTACGAGCTTCGGGCTACGAGCTAACCCGGTTTGCTAGTAGCTCGAAGCTCGGAGCTCGGAGCTGCTTCAGCAATCACAAATCTTTACCACGTGGAATCGGCGGAGGTGTGATGATTAAGGGGATGGATCACGTACTGGTGGTGGATGACGACGTTGAATTGTGCGGCTTAGTGCAGGAGTACCTGACCGCCGAGGGGTTCACCCTGAAGGCGGTGCATGACGGAGAACAGGGGCTGCAACAGGCGCTGACCAACGAGTACGCGCTGGTTGTGCTGGACGTAATGCTGCCCGGGATCAATGGCTTCGAAGTCCTGCGGCGGATTCGCAGCGTTTCCAAGATTCCAGTGCTCCTGTTGACCGCGCGCGGCGAGGACGTGGACCGGATCGTTGGCTTGGAGATCGGGGCCGACGATTATCTTCCGAAGCCTTTCAACCCGCGAGAGCTGGTAGCGCGAATCCGCGCGATTTTGCGCCGCACCAAGCCGGTCAAGGGTGCGGATGCGGTGCCGGAAGTGCTGAGCGTGGGCGATGTGGAACTGGATCCGGCGACGCGCAATGTGTCGCGAGCCGGGCAACCGGTCGAGCTTACGTCGGTGGAATTCAACCTGCTGGAAGTGCTGCTGCGCGAGGCGGGCCGAGTGGTGACGCGGGAGCGGCTGGTGAATGCCGTGCTCAGCCGGAAGTTCATGCCTTTCGATCGCAGCATTGATATGCACGTCAGCAAAGTGCGGCGGAAGTTGGGCGACTCCGAAGAGGACGGAGACCACATCAAGACGATTCGCGGAGTGGGATACATGTTCGCCCGGCCGGCGGCGAAGGGGAAAAAGTGAAGAGCCTCTTCCTGAAAATTTTCCTGTCATTCTGGGCCGCTTGGGCCCTCTCTCTGGTGCTGGCGATTCTGCTGACCATCGCCATGCGTCCGGCGCGGCATGGCATCGAAAGCCAAAGTCCCCAAATTCTGGCGGAAGCGGTGAATGCGTACCAGACTGCCGGAGAGCGCGGCGCTCACGACTACATGGAAGAGCTTTGGCACACCCAGCACGTGCGGGCATTTGTGTTTGATCCCGCTGGCCATGAACTCTCTGGCCGAAGAGTGCCGTCCTGGATCGAGGATGTCCGGCAGGGCGGTCCGGCGGGGGGCGATGCAGCGCCGGGGAGTGCAGCTCGGGGTGGCCCTCCCCACCACCGTGGGTGGATGGACAAATTGCTGCCCGACCGCATCCTGCGGCAGGCGCTGACTCTGGACGGGAAACGGTACACGATCGTGTTGGAGTTGCCGCCGGGACCGGGGGTATTTTTCGGTCCGCATGACGTTCCAAGTCTGTGGATCGCGATCGCGGTAATTTTGTCGGGACTGATGTGCTACCTGCTGGCGTGGTCGATGACCAGTCCGGTGGCACGGTTGAGGAAGGCGGCGCAGAGCCTGGCGGCTGGCGACTTGAGCGCGCGCACCGGGGCCCCGAAGGGCGGCCGGCGCGACGAACTGGCGGAGTTGATGCGCGATTTCGACCGCATGGCGGAACGGATCGAAGGCCTGGTGGATTCGCAATCGCGGTTGCTGAAGGATGTTTCGCACGAACTGCGATCGCCGCTCGCCCGGCTTAGTGTGGCGCTGGGTCTGGCGCGGCAACGGGCTACGCCGGAAATCGAGAACTCGCTGAACCGGATCGAACTGGAGGCCGACCGGTTGAATCAACTGATCCAGCGCCTCTTGACCATTGCGCGGCTGGAGTCGGGAACCGACGGCCTGCGAAAGACCAGGTTGTCGCTGCGCGAGTTGGTCGAGCAGGCGGCGCACGATGCGGAGTACGAAATTCCGGGCCGGTGCTGCCGTGTAACCACGACAGCCGATGCGAAGGATGAATTCCTGGTGGAAGCCGACCCCGAACTGCTGCGCAGCGCGGTGGAGAACGTGGTGCGGAACGCGACGCGTTATACTGCTGAAGGCACGACGGTGGAGGTGCGACTGGAGCGGCAGCCGGCGGCGCCCGGCGAAGCGCGAGAGATCATTGTACGGGTGCTCGATTGCGGCCCAGGCGTTCCAGACCAGGCGCTGGCCAAGATTTTTGAACCCTTTTATCGATTGGACGATGCCCGCAACCGCCAGACCGGCGGAGCGGGTCTGGGCCTGTCGATTGCGGACCGGGCCATCAGGCTGCATGGCGGGCAACTTCGCGCATCCAACCGCAAAGAGGGTGGGTTAGAGGTAGAAATCCGAATTCCGGCGGTTGCGCCTGTTTAGGGGTTTGCTCTTCCCGCCCATTCCTGATAAACAAATTATTTCAGCCACAAGCTTCAGTCTCCGTGACGGCTGGCAGGGCATCGCCGGCGGACGGGAAGCGGCTGGGAGAAAAGATGTCGAAGAAATTGAAAATTGGGGTTGTGCTGGTGGGGCTGTGTGCCCTCAGTTTGTTGCTGCTGAGTTGTGGCAGTTCCTCGTCCCGGCCCTCGGGACTCTTGTATGTGCTGACCCAGGGCACCAGCGGGTCGGGGAACAACGTGAGTTCGTTTTCGATCGATTTGAACAGCGGGAACCTCTCGCTGATCAATTCGAACGCAACCGTCTGCTGCGGTCTTCCCGTGAGCATTGTGCTGGACCCGACGGGCGCGACCGCTTTTGTTCTGAGTCAGGGCGGCATCTCGGCCTATCCGGTCAACTCCGACGGAAGTCTTGGGACGCAGACGAACCCGTGGACGGTGCCGGCGGGAGACACGGCCAAAGCAATGACCCGCGATGCGGCCGGCAATTTCCTGTTTGTGATCACGCAGGCGCCGGCACTATATGTGTTCGCCACGACGCCGGGGTCGACCAGTTTGACGCTCACCGGGAACGATTGCCCGGGAACCAGCACGCCGTGCGCTCTTCCCTTGACCAGGATTCCAAGTGCGCTCTCGGCCATTACGCTCAGCACGCCGGCCGAGGAAGTTCTCTATGTCACCAGCACCCAGGACCTTGCCACAACCCACAATGACAATACATTAAGTGTGTATGTGGTTGGTTCAGATGGCACCCTGACGGAGAAAATTGGTTCGCCGGGTTCGCCTTACACCACTCGGACGATCGACCCGCTTTCGGTGCTTGCGGTCAACACGAACCCGGCCGGGGAAGCTACCGGCGGTGTGTTTGTTTATGTGGGCGCCGCGGGGAATGCCTCGGGAGCGATTGATGTATTCCAGATGTGCATCGTGGTCAATGCCAACTGCGTGCAGGCCGATGTGGACGATGCGCTGTTGAATGCAGTGGGGACGCCAACCTCCGCCGGGCAGAAACCGGTGGCCATGGTCGTGGATCCGACAAACACTTTTCTCTACGTTGTGAGCGAAGGCACCAACCAGCTTTTTGGATTTCGCATCGCCCCGGCGGCGGGCACCTTGACCCCGCTCAGCACTCCCAACCTGCCGACCGGATCGCAACCGGTGGCGCTGGCGATGCACTCGACCGGCAAGTTCCTTTACACGTCGAACAGCGCCGCGAGCAATATTTCGGGCTTTACCCTGAGCACGACAAGCGGAGCGATGAGCACTCCGATCACGGTGACGAGCCCCGCGGGACCGAGCGGCATGACGGCCCGGTGAGGTTGTTAAGGAGATTGAGTCATTGAATCATTGAACCATTGAGTCATTGGAGGACCGTTGGGATAGGTTTTCAATGATTCAATGAATAAATGATTCAATGATTCAATCTCTTCATTAGGTGGGCATCCGCAAAATCAAATAGCCTCCGATGAAGCCGAAGACCAGGTCTGGAGACCACGCGGCGACGGCGGGCGGAAGCTGACTCAAGTTGCCCATCGCCTCGAACAAGCCAGAGATCGTCCAGTAGACAACCCCGATGCCGATGGCGGTCGCAATCCCAGCGACCGCCGAGCGCTTGCCGGCGGAAAGCGCAAAGGGAATGGCGAGGACGGCCATCACCAGCGTGATCAGCGGATACGCAATCTTCTTCTGCAGTTGTACCCGCAGGCGCACCACGTCAAAGCCGCTTTGCTCCAGATCGTGAATGTAGCGGCGCAGTTCCTCGTAGCTCATTTCCGACGATTGCTTGATTTCCTTCTTGAAGTAAGCAGGCGCTTCCGCCAGTTCGGGATAAGTGGCGGCATCGAACCTGTGATAGTTCTCAATGGCGGAGCCGCTCAAGCTGCGCTCCCACCCCTCTTCATAAACCCAGCGGCCCATGGAACTGGACCAGTGCGCGCGGTCGGCCGTGATGCGGTGCGTGATCTGAAAGGTGTGGGGATCGAACTGGAAGACGGAGACGCTGCCGAAAACGTCACGGTCGGGATCGAAGAATTGATAGTAATAAATGTCGGAGCGCTGGCCGAAGATCCACTTGCGGTCGGGGCGGAGATAGGTTTGCGCGGGCTTGCCCTTGATGCGGTTGCGGAGCGCGTCCTGCCGCTTGTTGGTGTAGGGGAGGTAGAGCTGATCGGACAGAAACAGGATGCCGGCGACCAGGGTGGAGGCGATGAGGACCGGCACAATAATGCGATAAAGACTGATGCCAGTGGCTTTGATGGCGGTGATTTCATTGGAGCGCTGCAACAGTCCGAAAGTGACCAGCACGGCCAGCAACATGCTCAGAGGCGTCGTGTTGTAAAGGAAATAGGGCACTACGTTCAGCAGGTATTCCCCCACCGTGAGCGGCGAGACCTGATTCCGCATGATGTCGCCCAGCAGCTCGAACAGAGTAAAGACCAGCAACAGCATGAGGAAAGCGGCGACGATCATCGTCAGGTACAGAGCGAAGTCGCGCAGCACATAATCATCGAGGATGGTTGGGAAATGAAGATTGAACAGGCGCCAGCGCCGGGGCAGTCGGGTGAACATGCTTTCGCCAAGGGGCGGTCGCGACACGTCCCCGTTGAGCGGCGATGCAGCCGGACGGTCGGGCGTTGAAGTCTTGAACCTGGATCGCTTAAACCAGGACCGGAGCGCGGTCAGTTCGATAGGGCGGCGTTCCGATTGCCAGAGCAGAAAGATTCCCCCGGCAAGAAACGCGAAGTCTGCAAGCCAAACCCCGGCGGCGGGCGGGAGTCGCCCCTGCCGCGCCAACGACACTCCGATCAAGGAAAGCGAATAGTAGAGAAAGACCAGCAGAATGGTCAGGACAAATCCGCTGGACTTGCCCCCTTTCTTGGAGGAGAGCCCAAGCGGTATGCCAACCAGCGCGAGAACGATGCAGGCGGAAGGGAGCGCCAGTCGGCGATGGTATTCGATCAGGTGCCAGCGGCGCGTGACGGGGTCAGCGCTGGGCGCTGCGCGCAACAGGTTGGCAGTACTGATTTCAGCCAGCGAGATGGGTTCGTGTTCCTGATTGTTTTGTGCCGCCGGGATCTGGATGGGAATGTCGGTGGTCTGAAAGGTGGAGATCTGGTACTGGTCGGGGTTCCTGGGATCGGTTTCGTGAGTGGACCCGCTGGTGAGATGCAGATCCAGACGATCGGGGCCTTGGCTGACCAGCAGACCTTCGCGCGCCAGGCTGATCCGGGGCGCGGATGGGTCACTCAGGTCGGCCAGGAACACGCCTTTCCACAGGGCTCCGCCAGCCATGGCTTTGACGTCCTGCACGTAGAGGATGATCTTCGGGAATCCCTCGTAGAACACGCGCGGCTGGACTTCGAAGGAAGCTTGGGAAGACTTGAGTTTGTTCTCGAGTCGTCCCAGCGCGGCGAGGGAGCGAGGGGCCACATAGACGCTGTTCGCCAGAGCCAGCACCCACGCCACCGCCACGAACAGTGAGATCACCCGGAGGAAAGTCCATACCCCCAGACCGCTGGCGCGCATGGCGGTGATTTCGCTGTCGGCGGCGAGACGGCTGAGTCCGATGAGGATGCCGACCAGCACCCCCATGGGAATCGTGTAGGTGAGAGCGACCGGGACGGTGAAGAAAAACACTTCCGCCACGCTGGGCAGCGGGGCGCTGTTGCGGACCACCAGTTCGAGGATGCGGCCAAGATCGCGGGTGAAAAGAACGAAAGTGAAAACTGCCGCGCCGATCAAGGCGTGGGAGAGGACTTCTCCCAGAATGTAGCGCGTGAGGATGCGCATCCGCAAAGGGGTTGGCTCTTTGCGAGTCTAGCACGAGAGCGGCAACTGGAGATGCGTTGAGTGGCGATTGCTCAGCCGCCCTGCCAGCGGCGCCGCGCTTGCGGATTGCGTGACCGCAAGTTTGCAAAGCGGCCGCAGTTCGTAGAGAATGCCCATTCGCTTGCCCAACCGCGATGGCGAGTGGGTTTGACTGGAGGAGAAATGAAACTGCGTCGTGCGGCAGCATGGTTGTTGTGGTGGGCGATCCCGGTGTTGGCGTGGGCGCAGCAACCGGCGGAAATGAAGCCGGTGACGGACCGGCTGGCAGCTTCGATCTATAACGGGCCGTCGGTGGCGACTCTGGGCGAACTTGCCGACGGCATTGGCGGCCGCCTGACCGGTTCTCCGGCCTATGTTCGCTCGACGGAATGGGCGGCGGCAAAATTTCGCAGCTACGGAATCGAGAATGTAAAGCTGGAGCCCTTCACGATTCCAGCAGGGTGGCAGCGTGGGACGGCAACCGGGGCAATGCTGGCGCCTCTGGCGCGGCCGCTGAACCTGGCATCGATGGGATGGGCGCCCTCGACCCCCGCGGGCGGAGTGCAAGGCACGGTGGTGGTAGTCGCCGACGTGGCGCCCGAGGGACTGAAATCCCGCGCCGGCGAACTGCGGGGGAAGATTGTTCTTCTGGATACGACCAGGATCTATGCCGATGGCTACGGAAAAGCTCTGCCGAAGATGGAGGCGGCGTGGCTCACGTTTCAGAAAGCGGGCGTCCTGGCGGTGGTTTTCGCCGATCGCGATAAGAATAACGTCTTGAACGCGCACAGCGTGGGCTGGGGAGCGAAGTTGCTTCCCCTGCCGGCGGCCGAGATCGGGATGGAAGATGCGAAGCTGATTCAGCGGGAAATGGAGCGCGGTCCAGTCATCATCCAATTCACGATCGAGAACAAGACGTCGGGTGAGACGACGGTCAACAACGTGGTCGCGGAGATTCGCGGCAGCGAGCGGCCTGAGGAATGGATTCTGATCGGCGCGCACCTGGACTCGTGGGATTTCGGCACCGGCGCGCAGGACAACGGTACGGGCGCGATCAGCGTTCTTGAAATCGGCCGCGCCCTGATGTCACTGGGGAAGGCGCCCCGGCGCAGTGTTCGTCTAGCGCTTTGGGGCGGAGAAGAACAGGGCCTGCTCGGGTCGTATGCCTACACCCAGACGCACCTGGACGAGTTGGACAAATGCGTTGCCGTTCTGAATACCGATAACGGCGCGGGACATCCCAAGGGATGGAAAGTAGAAGGCCGCGAGGATCTGAAAAAGGCGATGCAGCCCTGGAGCGACGGCCTCTTGAAAGACCTCAACGGGGGCGAGCTTTCGACAGACACCACCTACGATACCGACCACGGTCCGTTCCTGTTGCAGGGAATTCCGGCGCTGGATTTGTCGGTGGACATGACACATTATTTTGAAATCCATCACAAATCGAGCGACACCATCGACAAAGTGGATGCGCTGGACTTCAAGGCCGGGGAGGCGATTGTGGCGGTGACTGCCTACGCCATCGCGCAAAACGAAACGCCGATTGCTCCCCACATCGATCACGCGGCGGTCGGCGAAATTGTGAAGAAAGCGAAATTGGAGGACTTGCTGGTGAATGTGGGCGTGTGGAAACCCTGAGCCCAAGCTCTCAGCCGTCAGCTTTCAGTGAAACCAGTGGAGATCTGGGCGTCCCCGCCCGGCCACGGCAACCTGGACGGGCAAAGACGCCCGTCGCTCCACTACGCTTTTCTTAGAAACAGCGCTCCCAGCGGCGGCAGAGTCAGTCGCAAAGAATAGGGGCGGCCGTGGGTAGTTTCGGGCAGCGCCTCGGCGCCTCCCATGTTGCCGCTTCCGCTGCCGCCATATTCGTGCGCGTCGCTGTTGAGGATTTCCTTCCAGTAGCCGCCCGTCGGCACCCCCACCATGTATCCCAGTCTGGGCACGGGTGTGAAGTTGCACGCCACGA
Source organism: Acidobacteriaceae bacterium (assembly GCA_003152795.1). Lineage (GTDB taxonomy): Bacteria > Acidobacteriota > Terriglobia > Terriglobales > Acidobacteriaceae > Acidiflorens. The sequence continues at coordinate 29,463 of PMBA01000437.1, forward strand.
GGATCGGGTTTTCGCCGTCCTTGCCTTTGCGCAGCAGCGAGATGACGCTGGTGGGCGCATCATTGCAGTCGACCCATTCAAAGCCCTGGGGATCGTTATCGAACCAGTGGAGCGGAGATTCGCTGCGGTAGGCGCGGTTGAGTTGCGCGACCCAGTTCATCAGGCCACGATGCAGGGGGTACTCCAGCACGTTCCAGTCCAGGCTGCGATCATGCGACCACTCGCTGACCTGGCCAAACTCGCAGCCCATAAACAGCAACTTCTTGCCCGGTTGCGCGAACATGTAGGCGAAGAGCAGGCGCAGGTTGGCAAATTTCTGCCATTCGTCGCCCGGCATTTTGCCGATCAGCGAGCCTTTTCCGTGCACGACCTCGTCGTGGCTGAGGGGAAGGACAAAATTTTCGTGGAACGAATAGAGCATGCGAAAAGTTAATTTGTTGTGATGATACTGGCGATGAATCGGGTCCTGGCTGAAGTATTGGAGTGTGTCGTGCATCCAGCCCATGTCCCACTTCAATCCAAAGCCAAGACCGCCGAGGTGGGTGGGCCGCGAAACCATGGGGTAGGACGTCGACTCTTCGGCGTAGGTTTGAATGTCGGGGTGCTCTTTGTAGGATTCGAGGTTGAACCGGCGCAGGAAGTCGATGGCTTCGAGGTTCTCGCGGCCGCCG
>PMBA01000122.1:0-9791 GCA_003152795.1 Acidobacteriaceae bacterium
TTCTCGACGTACTTGACCCAGGTCCGGTTCACGCCCACCGGCACATGGTTCTCGGTTTTACACGCCACCGTACAGGCGTGACAACCGATGCACTTGCGGTTATCGATTACGAAACCGTATTTCATCCGCGAGGTCTCGACCGGAGAAAACAAAAGCCTATGGAGCACTGCGCATCCCCGCCTGGCCGGCAAATTACCGGACGAACGGGCAGGATCCCCGTCACACCACTAGATCTGGTAGTCGACATCTTCGATGATCCGTTGCATGGATGCGGAAACCGGCTCCTTTCCGCCCGTACCTTCCAGTTGACGCACCCGTTCCGCCAACTTGCTCACCTCGGTCGCGACAGCGGACAGCGCCTCGGACAATGGGTCGTTGATCTGCTTGGGATCGGTAATCACGACGCGCTTGCCTTCGCGGAAAATGATGTGTCCCGGCACTCCCACCACGGTGGAATCGTCGGGCACGTTGCGAAGCACCACCGATCCCGCGCCGATCCGGCAATTGCGCCCGACTGTAATGTTGCCCAGAATCTTCGCGCCGCCGCCAACCACCACGTTGTCGAGAACCGTCGGGTGCCGTTTACCGTGCTCCTTCCCGGTGCCACCGAGCGTCACACCCTGGTAGAGCGTGACGTCCTCCCCGACCACGGCAGTCTCGCCAATCACGACACCCATGCCGTGATCGATAAACAGCCGGCGGCCGATTTGCGCTCCCGGATGGATTTCGATTGCGGTCAGCAGCCGGGCCACCTGCGACAACCAGCGCGCCAGCAGAAGGAAACCGTGGTTCCACAACCAGTGATTCATGCGATAGAACCACACCGCATGCAGGCCGGAGTAGCAGAGATAAACCTCCAGCCTTGACTTCGCCGCGGGATCGCGCTCCAGCACCGTGGCAACGTCCTCGCGAATTAGCGACAGCAGATGCGGCATCGAATCAGGCCGGAAGTTGGGTCGTCGGAATCAGCAACGCCTGGTTCCGAAGTCCTTCGAAGAGAATACTACTCAAGTAGCGCTCGCCGAACGAAGGTAGAACCACAACAATCAATTTCCCCGCATTTTCTGGACGGCGCGCCACCTGCAAAGCCGCAACCACCGCCGCTCCCGAAGAGATACCTACCAGGAGGCCTTCTTCCAGCGGAAGACGCCGCGCCATGTTTACCGAGTCTTCGTTACTGACGGTGATCACCTCATCCACAAGGTCCCGGCGCAGAATGCTGGGCACAAAACCGGCCCCGATTCCCTGAATCTTGTGCGGCGCCGGTTTTCCGCCGGAGAGCACCGGGCTGTCCGCCGGTTCGACGGCAACCGCCTTGAACGATGGCTTCCTCGCCTTTATGTATTCTGAAACGCCGGTGATGGTCCCGCCGGTACCGACGCCAGAGATCAGAAAATCGACGCGCCCGCCGGTGTCTTCCCAAATCTCGGGACCGGTGGTTTCGAAGTGAATCTTCGGGTTGGCCAGGTTATCGAATTGCTGGAGCATGAAAGCGTCTGGAGTGCTGGCAAGCAATTCCTCGGCCTTCAGAACGGCTCCCTTCATTCCCCGAGGGCCGGGCGTAAGGACGATCTCCGCGCCCAGAGCGAGCAGCAACACGCGCCGCTCCAGACTCATGGTCTCGGGCATGGTGAGGATGAGTTTGTAGCCCTTCACAGCCGCGACAAAGGCGAGAGCGATGCCGGTATTGCCGCTCGTGGGTTCGATCAGAACGGTCTTCCCCGGATGAATCCGGCCGGCGCGCTCGGCATCGGCAATCATGCTCACGCCGATGCGGTCTTTCACGCTGCCCAGCGGGTTCTGGCTTTCCAGTTTCGCCACGACTTCGGCAACCGCGCCTTGCGTAACCCGGTTCAACCGCACCAGGGGGGTGTGGCCAATCAGTTCGGTGACATCCTTTGCGATTTTCATGATCTTTACGCCTCAAATTTGCCGGTTCGATTCTTTCGATTCCAGCGGCCACAGATTCGGGCAGTGAGCCGCCGGTCGTCGCCTAACACTATTAACTCTACTACTTTACTTGTATATAGCAAACGAAAACAACTCGCGCAGTTGTCATTGTTTATGACTTCCTTGTGTATTCAAAAACCTCAGAAAAATAGCGACTTCGGTCAGGATGACAAACAACAATGATACGGATATTTCCACTCCTGCAACCGCGTCCTGCCACGGGCGCCTAGTGTTGCGGCGGTTTTCGCCGTCCCACCCGGGCCAGGATGCGCCGCACTTTCTTGGGAGAAATCGAGAGCCGAGCCGCCACCCGAGAGACTTTGCGGCCTTCGCGTTCCCAGACCCGCGCGATCACAATCTCTGCAAATTCCTCGCTGATCTGCCGGAACGTCTTCTCGCCCACCGCCCCCTGCGACCACGCCTTCAACGCCGGATGGACACTTCCCTTGCGGAGAATCTTCGTGCCCAACGTCTGCAGATCCTGCCACATGTTGTCGGGTGGGTTCCCCCCGCAGGACGCCCGCGCCAGATCGTAAGACTCGCGCGCCGCTTCCGGATTGGCAAAAAACGAATTGCACTGGGTCAATCCCTGCCAGAGGTGGGCATTCGCGAGCAAAAGATGATGCTGGGTATGCTTCGCCAGATCGATGGCCTCCTGACTGAACTCGAAGGCGCGGCGCGCATGGCTTCCCGGATCGGAGCCCCCACCAATCTCTTCCTCCACCTTCGCATTTTCAATCATGCACTGCAGAATGCGCGCCCGGCCCATCAGAATGTAGTCGTGCTTCTGCTCGGCCACGCCAAAGGCGGAGGCCACCTCTTCGTCGGCACGCTGAAAATCTCCACTATCGAGGTGGATATACGCGGCATTCAGATAAACCGTACCGACCCCGTGGTGCTTGGGGCGCTGCTGGTAGATGGCCCGGGCAGCATCCAGGTGCTCGAGCGCTTCACGGCGAAGCTGGGAGAGACGGCCGCGATAACCATGGCTGCTTGGGTTTGGCTTACCTTGGCTGCCGACTGCGGACTTGCGGCGGCGCTGGGCGTCGCGGTCAATTCTCTTCTGCAACTGCAGAGCGATGCCGCGCTTGGCGAGCGCCATGTTGGCCAGCGATCGCGCCAGGTTGGGATGCCGGGGATCGCGCTTGCCATAGTGGCGAATGGCGCTCTCAAAAAACTCAATCGCTTGATCGAAACGGCCTTCCCGGCGCGCCATTCGCCCGTAGAAAGACTGAATGTTGCCAAGCGTCACATAGTCATCGGTCTGGCGCAAAGCGCTCTCCGCCGCCTGCGAGATGCGTACCGCCTCTTTCCATTTGCCCTGCTGAAACAAAAGCCAGCTCTCGAGCACTTGCATCACCGCCGCCATCCGCAGATGCCCCAACCCAACCGCCAGGTCTCTGCCTTTGCCGGTGTAGATCAGGGCTTCGTCGTAGTCGCCTTTTCTCCGGAGGCAGCGGCCCTTCCAGAAGTAGACGATGGCCAGCAGAAAGCGGTCGTTCANNGCAGATGTAGTCGGAGATGGAGAGCTTCGAACGCGACCCGAACCGTTTCAGAATTTCCCGCAGGGGTGGCCCGCTGAATCCGATATCCGTCCAGATCGCAAGATGCGCCAGGAGGCGAGCGGCATTTTCCTGGGAGGGGTCGAGTTGGGCAATCAGCTCCTGGTGAGCTCGGAGACACGCGATCCCGCGCTCGATCTCGCGCCCGGCAGCATGTCCCTGCAACTGCGAGAGGAAGCCTGCCTCAATTGGCAGGAGGCCAATCGGCCGGTTGGAAGGACGACCTCTGCGTGCGCCCGTCACCATCAATTGACGTTCTAGTCCAATAAATCATAACTGGCAAGCGTCAGGAACTCCGCAAATTCGCGGCTCGTGGTCAACTCTTCGAGGACTCGGGCCGCCTGCCGCAACTTTTCGTCGTTGCTCAAGCCGGCACCCAACTCCGCCGCCCTCTGATGGATGATCTGCTTCACCATGCCATCCGTCACCAGCCTGCCGTCCTGAAGATGCGCGCCGTGCTTGACCCACTGCCACACCTGGGCGCGGCAGATTTCCGCCGTCGCAGCGTCTTCCATCAGGTTGTAAATCGGGACACAACCCGATCCCTGGAGCCACGAATGCAGGTATTGCAACCCAACATCGATGTTCCAGCGCAGGCCCGCCTCGGTGATATCGCCCTGGGGGACCGCAAGCAGATCCTGCGCCTGCACGGGCCGGCTGGGTTGCCGCATCGATTCTTGTTTTGGAGAAATCTGGTTTGGTTCGGGCATGTAGGTATCGAAAATTTCTTTGGCCACGGGGACGAGGCCGGGATGCGCGACCCAGGTACCGTCGTGCCCGGCTTTCACTTCACGAAGCTTGTCGCGCCGCACTTTGTCCAGCGCCTGGTCGTTGGCGGCCACATCGTTGCGAATCGGGATCTGCGCCGCCATTCCACCCATGGCATGAATGCCGCGCCGGTGGCAGGTTTGAATCAGCAATGCGACATAGGAACTCAGGAAGCGCACTTCCATGGTGACCTGCGAGCGATCGGGCAGCACGAATTCAGGATGGGCGCGAAATTTCTTGATGAAACTGAAAATGTAATCCCAGCGCCCGCAGTTCAGCCCCGCCGAATGGTCGCGCAGTTCGTAAAGGATCTCGTCCATTTCGAACGCGGCGAGAATGGTCTCGATCAAAACGGTGGCGCGAATCGATCCGCGCGGAATGCCCAGTTCGTCCTGGGCAAAACAAAAGACGTCATTCCACAGCCGCGCCTCCAGGTGATTCTCCAGTTTTGGCAGGTAGAAATAAGGGCCAGAGCCTTTGCTGAGCAATGCTGCAGCGTTGTGAAAAAAGAACAGGCCAAAATCGAACACCGACCCCGAGATCGGCTTCCCCTCCACCAGAAAGTGCTTTTCGTCCAGATGCCAGCCTCGCGGCCGCACAAACAGAGTTGCCGGATTGGGCCCAAGTTGATAGCGCTTTCCCTCCGGACTCTCGAATTGAATGGTTCCACGAATTGCGTCCCGCAGATTGTGCTGGCCTTCGATGTTGTTATTCCAGGTCGGCGAATTCGAGTCTTCGAAGTCGGCCATGAACACATTGGCGCCGGAGTTCAGCGCGTTGATGATCATCTTGCGATCGACCGGCCCGGTAATTTCCACGCGGCGGTCGCGCAAATCCCGCGGGATGGGCGCTACTTTCCAGTCGCCTGCACGGATTGCAGCCGTCTCCGTCAGAAAATCCGGAAACTTGCCCTTATCGATTTCCCGCTGCACGGTTCGGCGCCGGGCCAGCAGTTCCTGCCGCCGGGGTTCGAAGCGAGCCGCCAGCTTCAACAGGAAGGCGAGAGCTTCCGGCGTAAGAATGCCGATCTCGGTCTGAGTTGGGGTCCTAGTTTCAGCAGCATCGTTCTGAAGGATAGTCATAGCATTCATAAGTCAACATCATAGTCACTTGCCGGCGCAAGTCCGGTCGCACTAGGTCATTTTGTCCTAGTGGGTCGGAGCGGACAGGGCGATTTGTCTGGAAATGCAATTCGCGGTCTACTGCACCTGGACGCAAAGTCTGAACGCAAATTCTTGAGTGGGGATAAAGACATGACGCCTACGACTTCCAACCGGCATAGCAGCAGCAACGACGACGCGATCCTGGAGGCAGGTCACAGCCACGGAATAACCGCCTCGGCGGCCCTGTATTATCCTTCACTGATCGGGAATTGCTGGGACGACGAACTGCTACCGTCCGGAGATTAGTATCGGATCGCGCCGGTTCCGTGGGATGGGCGCCACTTCCAGACGACAAACCAGCGACCGGCAGTCCAGCCCTCGGCGGTGCGGCATCCCGCGTCCGTGACCCCAACCCGAAGTCAACAAATGAAGAAGCGCATCCCAAAGCAGAAAAAATCCCCCCTTGGGACCCTAAAACCACGGTTGCTCTTGGCAGAATGGCTGGCCACGCAGAGGCAGCGCAGTAAGACTGAAGGAAGCGTACGATGGCAGCATTACTGGTAAATCAAAGGACATCATTGTCATTCATGGAGGCGGAAAGTGTTGACCAGCGTTGAGAGCCAGGAAACCGCTACGACGATGTTTGACCAACAGGTCGCGGCCGCGAGGGAGTGGTTCGCGGACCCCCGATTCGACGGAATTGTCCGCCTCTACTCGCCGCGCCAGGTGGCCGAGCAACAGGGCACGCTTTCCGGCGACTACACGGTAGCGCGACGTGCCGCGGCGGAGTTCTACGCACGGCTCCGCGAACTCTTCGAACAGCGCAAGCAGATCACCACTTTCGGTCCGTATTCGCCAGGCCAGGCGGTGATGATGAAGCGCATTGGGATGGAAGGCATTTACCTGGGCGGGTGGGCGACGTCGGCGAAGGGATCGCTGGCCGAGGATCCGGGGCCGGACCTGGCCAGCTATCCGCTAGGCCAGGTGCCAGACGAGGCCGCCGGACTGGTGCGGGCACTGCTCACTGCCGACAAGAACCAATACTTCGCGCGAGCGCGGATGACCGAAGAACAGCGCAACGCGACACCGGTTGTCGATTTTCGGCCCTTCATCATTGCCGACGCCGATACCGGACACGGTGGCGACGCGCATGTACGCAATCTGATCCGCCGCTTTGTCGAGGCCGGGGTACCGGGATACCACATCGAAGATCAGAAGCCGGGAGCGAAGAAGTGCGGCCACCAGGGCGGCAAGGTGCTGGTGGCCGGAGACGAGCAGATCAAGCGCCTCAACGCTGCCCGCCTGCAGCTCGACATCATGCGGGTTCCGGGCATCATTGTGGCGCGAACCGATGCCGAGTCCGCGACCTTTATCGAGAGCCGGAGCGACGAGCGCGACCAGCCATTCATCATCGGCGCCACCAACATCGATCTACCCAGTTACAAGGCCGGCTATCTGGCCATCTTGCGGAAGCTCTATGAACTGGGCGTGGAGGAAGTCCGCGGCCACTTGCTTTTTGCGATGTCCGAGACCGAGTACTCGGTGGCGTTCGATTGGCTCGGGAGAGTTGGACTCATGTCCATAATCGCCGAGCGCGCTCCCGCTCTGATGGATATGACGGCACCCGAGCTCGATGCGGCACTCGACAAGATCGACACGCGCTATGTGGAGACCTGGCAGGCGGAAGCGGGAATGAAGACTTATGGTCTCGCGGTCGCCGAGGTGCTGGAGTTCCGCACGGCCGAAGGCGAACGCTTCGACATGACCGTCGAGGAATGGCTGGCGTTTTCGAAACGGGCTTCTTTCTACGAGGCACGCGAGCGAGCAAAGTCGATGGGCGTCCACGTGATCTGGGATTGCGAGCTGCCCAAAACTCCCGAAGGCTTCTATCACATCCAGGCTGGAATCGATTACGCCATTGCCAAATCGCTGGCGGTGGCGCCCTTCGCCGACGTGTTGTGGATGGAGACCAAGACGGCGGATCTCGAGGACGCTGCGAAGTTCGCCCACGCCATCCACGCGCAATTCCCGGACAAGATGCTGGCCTACAACCTCTCGCCGTCGTTCAGCTGGGACACAACGGGAATGAACGACGAGCAGATGAAGCGGTTTCCCGAGGAACTCGGCAAACTCGGCTTCGTCTTCAACTTCATCACCTACGGTGGCCACCAGATCGACGGTTTGGCCGCCGAGGAGTTTGCAACCGCACTGAAGCAGGACGGGATGCTGGCGCTGGCGCGTTTGCAGCGCAAGTTCAGACTGCTGGAGTCACCGTATCGGACGCCGCAGACCCTGGTCGGAGGGCCCCGGCTGGACGCCGCCTTGATGGCTTCATCTGGACGCACCGCAGCCACGAAGGCGATGGGCAAGGGGTCGACACAGTTTCAGCATCTGGTTCAAACCGAGGTTCCGACAAAATTGCTGGAAGAATGGCTCGCGGAGTGGAGCAAGCACTGCGACTATGCTACGAAAATTCGCGTCCGGCTGCGTCCGCACACGGCTGGTTCAGAGCTGTTGGAGCTGAGTGTGCTGAACGAACCGAGCGGGGAGAAGCTCGCCAACGTAGTGTTCGCCTATATCCTAGATCGCCGCGGGCGCGGCATTCTATCGATTCGCGACCAGAACACGCTGGCGCCGGTGCGCAAGAAGCGGCTGATGACGGTTGCCCAGCTGTTCTTGATCCACCGATACAATGCCAGTTCGGTGCACTACGTGACTCCAACCGAGGACAACGAATTTCAGACACAGAGGATGAAGAGTGTGGGGATATTCTCGGATGTGCATACCGAGATCGGCCAGATCATCGTCGCGCAAGTCAGCAAGGAACGCGTTGCCGAACTGCTCAAGCCGGACCGGGTCCTTCTGCTGGAGATGATCCGCAAGACGGCACCCGCATTACAAGGCCAGACTATTAAGATAGCAAACCGATAAGATAGCAAACCAAGTTCGCTGACGGGCTCTCGACGGGCGAGGGCCCGTCCTTATAAAGCCGGCTAAACGCTGGCGCGCGCTTTCGCCCGTCCGCGCTTGTCTTCGCGGAGTTGCGCTGCTGTAAATGCGCATCCGCAAGTGCCGCATCTCCAACTGGTGAATGCGCTGGTCAGGAGGCTGGCCCCATCACTACTCGTCTGGGGCTGGTTGGCACGTACTGCCAACACCAACTCGCCACCGCATTTGGAACATTCACGTTTTTGCATAGCCCTCGTTTGAAGAATGGGCCGCCAAGCCGCAGCGTCCCCGAAAACTTCTTCTTCATAACTATGGCACAGATATCGGGAAAACAACCGGTCAATATTGACCGTCGGCGGTGGTTCAGGGAGACTCCGATTAATTTAAGGGGCCTGCGGAAAGGCGCAGACCACGGGGTCCACAGGGGGCACACGGAGGAAATCGGAAACTGAGTCAGTGCAAACTGAGCCACCACCTGAACCGTCTTGATCGACCGCTTTGGGTTCGCGCAAACGCGGCGCGAGCTTGCGCTCTGCGCATGTGAGCTATCTTGCTCAGACACGAAAGCCCCCACCTGTCATTCTCTATTCTCCTGAGTGTGTAGACGGAGCGACGACCGCTGATTCGTAGCTCTCATTCTCAGGTCGCTGCGGACCGGGTCCCGATCAAGCCCCGGCAAAGCGACCACATCCAGCCGATCGGCATTCTTCATCCGTGTGTTTGCCGTGATACCTCACGGCGAGATACGAATTCGACCCTAAATCTCGAACAGTGAAATCGGGGCAACACCTCCATGCGGATGAGAGGAGGTAGCCCGCTAAACAAGGAAGGTCAAACATTATGCCGTTAATTCAACTCCTGGAAGTTCTCATCGTGGTGGGCGTCCTCCTGTGGCTGGTGAACCGCTTCATTCCCATGCAGGGATCCATCAAGTCGATCTTGAACGGTGTCGTGGTCATCGCGGTGGTTCTGTGGCTGCTGAATGTCTTTGGACTCTTTCACTCAATTTCCCGGATCCACGTTGGAACCTAAGGAACCGATGCAACACAACCGGGCAGATTTGTGCCTTAAAGAAGGAGCTACTTTGAAAACCAAGCTTTTGTTAACCGTCGGAATCGCCCTCGGTATGAGCGCGTTTGCTCAAACCAATTCTCAAATCACCCTGGCCGTCGAACCCATGAATCCGATGCCCGTATTCCGAGTGAATGTAGTCAGCCGGAGTGTGCAGGCGGTCAACTACAAGCATCGCAGCGGAGCCTCCAAGGTGGATTTCGCAGGCACGGACCTGATGCCCTCGGCCAATGGCCAAGCGAAAGTGGAAAGCAAGAAAGGCTACCTCGAGATCGAAGTGGAATTTGGCAACCTGCAAAAGCCTACAAGTTTCGGCAATGAGTATCTGACATATGTTTTGTGGGCAATCTCTCCCGAAGGACGAGCTGTGAACCTGGGCGAAATCCTG
>PMBA01000122.1:9814-12788 GCA_003152795.1 Acidobacteriaceae bacterium
TCGCGAAGACACCAAAGGAACCACGGAAACAGTAAATGCGCAGTACGAACTGACGGAGCGCGGCGGTTACATTCCGACCGGCTACAAGTTCGACCCGGTGGTTCTGAATGCCCGGTTGCCGCTGGAATTCTTCGAGGCGCGAAACGCGTTGCGCATCGCGCAATCCGAGGGCGCCGAGCAGTATGCGAGCGACAGCTATCAGCATGCTGTCCAGTTGATGAACAATGCCGATGAATATGCCACCAGAAAACACCTCGACAGCAAGCCGCTGATCGCAGTCTCGCGCGAAGCGGTACAGACGGCCGAAGATGCGCGCGCCATCGCAGTGAAGAAACTGGACGAGTTACGTCTGGCCAACGAACGTCAGGATGCAGCCGATGCCCAGGCAAAATCGCAGGGGCAGGCTGATGATGCCATTCGGCAGAAAGACCAAGCACAGTGGGAAACTGCGAAAGCTCAAGCCGCAAAAACTCAGGCCGAATCCGATACGGTGAATGCCCAAGCCGCCAACGCCCAGGCACAGTCCGATGCAGCCCAGGCGCGGTCCGACGCCGCGGCAGCACAATCGGCGACTGCCCAGGCCAAGTCCGATATGGCGGACAGCCAGGCTTCGTCGGCAAATGCAGTTTCCGCGGCTCAGGCGGATGCGGAGCAGTCTCGCTTAGCTGCGCAGCAATCGCAGCAGACCGCGCAACAAGCGGAAAGCGACAAGGCCACCATGCGCACGCGATTGTCCGAACAGCTGAATTCCATTCTTCAGACTCGGGATAGCGCGCGCGGGCTCATCGTCAGCATGTCCGATGTCTTGTTTGACACCGGAAAATATTCGTTGAAGCCGGGGGCACGGGAGAAGCTGGCGAAAGTCGCTGGTATTCTGCTCGCCTATCCTGGACTTGACATTGCAGTCGGCGGCTACACGGACAATGTGGGCGGCGATGCAATGAATCAAACATTGTCTGAGAATCGTGCTGGATCGGTTCGCGATTACCTGGTGCAAGAAGGGGTTGCGACGAATTCGGTTTCAGCCCAAGGTTTCGGCAACACTTTGCCGGTAGCCTCAAACGACAACGCCTCCGGACGCCAGCAAAATCGGAGAGTTGAACTTCTCGTGTCCGGCGACGCCATCGGCACGCCGGTCAACGCGACCACAGGAAGCTTGCGGTAGGGCAAGCGTACACAACGATTCGATAATGGAGACAACACACATGAAACTCGCAGGAGTGATCAGCACGGCAGTTCTATCTTTGGCCCTCGGAGTCGCGGCTCCGGCGTTCGCACAAGAGCAGCACGACCAGCAGGATGAACAAAAAGCCCAGCCTGCCCAGGAACAGAAAAACGCCCAGCAGGAGAACAAGAATACTCAGCAGGAAAAGAAAAACTCCCAGCAACAGGACAAGAACACCCAACAGGAACAAAAAAGCGCTCAGCAGCAAGACAAGAACACGCAACAGGAACAGAAAAGCGCCCAGCAGCAAGACAAGAATGCTCAGCAGGAACAGAGAAACGCCCAGCAGCAAGACAAGAACAACCAACAGGAACAGAAAAACGCCCAACAACAGCAGCGCGCCGGTGGTAACGGTAGCGGCCGCATTCCCGATGACAAATTCAAGGCAAATTTTGGACGGGAACACTCGTTCCGTGTCACCCAGACCGACTACAGCAATCGCCGCTTCCAATACGGTGGCTATTCGTTCGGATTCGTTGACCCGTGGCCCGGCAACTGGCTCTACACGCAAGACGTTTATGTTATCGAAATTGACGGCGTGTATTACCTGTGCAACGCATCCTACCCTGGGGTTAGCCTTGTACTCAGCTTTGCACTATAACGGCCCGGTCTAAAGGGCGCAGCCAGCTTAACTACTTATCGGCGCGAGTCCAGTGTCTGGGCTCGCGCCGCTTTTTTTCAGCGCCAGCAAGATGTCATTTCAAAAACGAGATCACTTACCAAAATGGGAAATTCGCGGAAAGTGAGCAGTACTGCACAGATTTGGCGGTGCCTCCGGTGGAATTCTTGTAGCGACGTGTCGCCGTTCGATCCACGCAGCCCGAAGCAGCAAGGTAGGACCGGGCAACCGAAGGATGATCTGGCAAGGTGATTCAAAATGCGCATAATCCGTATGGTATTGCTAACTTTTCTCATACTCGCCGTACCGGTCGCCTCGTTCGCGCAGTTCGGCGTGTCGATCACGATCGCTCCGCCCGCGCTGCCTGTGTACACGCAACCCATGGCCCCCGGGGACGGTTATTTGTGGACCCCCGGTTACTGGGCTTACGGCGATGAAGGCTATTACTGGGTGCCGGGCACGTGGGTGATAGCTCCCGAAGTTGGCTTCCTCTGGACTCCCGGCTATTGGGGCTGGAGCGGTGACCGCTACGCTTGGAACGACGGTTACTGGGGTCCGCATGTCGGTTTCTACGGTGGCGTCAATTACGGCTTCGGCTATGGTGGCGTCGGCTATGAAGGCGGATATTGGAATCACGGGTCCTTCTACTACAACCGTTCGGTGAACAACGTGGACGTCAGGAACATTCACAATGTTTACCGTAGGACCGTAATCAACCACACCAGGATGAACCACGTCAGCTATAACGGCGGCTCCGGTGGAATCAACGTCCGCCCGACCCGGGCAGAAGAGACAGCGGCACACGAGCAACACAGGCCGCCAGCGGAACTGCAAACCCAGCATATGCACGCTGCCAGCACCAACCATGCGCTCCTGGCGTCCGTGAACCACGGGCGGCCGGCAATCGCCGCAACTGCCAAGCCCGCGGAGTTTAGCGGTCACGGGGTGGTAGCGGCCAGGCAAGCGGGAGCGCCTTACAAGGCACCCGCGAATAAGGCCACGGAGAATAAAGCAGCGGCTACTCGCTCGAACGAAAACAGGGCGGCCGAAAATAAGGCAGCGGCTACTCGCACGAATGAGAACAAGGCAGCCGGGAATAGGGCTGCGGCTACTCGCACGAATGAGAACAG
>PMBA01000122.1:12854-14286 GCA_003152795.1 Acidobacteriaceae bacterium
GCTACTCGCACGAATGAGAACAGGGCGGCCGAGAACAAGGCAACGGCTACTCGGACGAATGAGAACAGGGCAGCCGAGAATAAGGCAGCGGCTACTCGGACGAATGAGAATAAGGCGGCCCGTGCGCAGGCCGCCCCTCGCCAACAAGCTGCCCCTCGTGCCCAAGCTGCACCCCGTGCCGAGCCTGCACCTCGAGCGCAGGCTGCCCCTCGTGCCCAGGCTGCACCGCGTGCGCAGGCTGCACCGCGTGCCCAGCCTGCTCCTCAGAAAGCAGCGCCGGCTGAGAAAGCAACCCGGCCCCCTGCAGGTAAACAAGAACCTCGTAAGTAGCGGATTGACTGCGACGTATTGCGCCATGCCGCTCGATTCGTAAGAAAGAGGTACAAGAAAGTCGACGACTTTTACTTTGGTGCGGGTCCACTCTTTGGGCTCGCGCCATTTTTTTGGTACGCAGCATTCGAAGGATGTTCCGCCGGTGTGGGCATGAGATCCGCCCGCTATTGTCGCCCGCATTTCCACGAGGGCGCAAAATCCGATGTCTTGACCCTCATCTTTACAATGAGCAGTTTTGACCAGTAAGAAAACAGGGAATCGCTTATAAAAAAATTGTCCCCTCGACCTTGGATTCTCCTTTGCGAAACCTGAGGAGCGGGGACGCCGGGCTGGAATAAGACGAAATCAAAGCCGCTCGTTCGGGAGCGGTGTTGGAACGTTATCTCAATGCGGGGAATAAGGAGCGAAACATGCTTGGAACTATATTGATCGTGATTTTGATCTTAGCTCTCGTTGGTGCGCTGCCAAGATGGTCGCATAGCAGAAGTTGGGGTTATGCTCCGTCCGGAGGACTGGGGTTGGTTTTATTGATCGTTGTCATTCTCCTGGTGCTCGGCCGGATTTGAGCCATGCGCCAACCGGCAAGCTCGCCGGGCGCCATCGCCAGGGGTTGGCGCCTGCTTCCTGTCCGCGCGTTGGTACTTCTCCTGGTCCTGGCGATGTGCAGCGGCGCCTCGTTCGCTTACTCTGTTCTGACCCACGAGGAAATCGTGGACTTGCTCTGGTCCGACGAGATCCGCCCTCTTTTGCTCAAGCGATACCCCGGGCTCTCGGAAGATCAGATCAAGCAGGCGCATGCCTATGCCTACGGAGGCGCCGTCATTCAGGACCTCGGTTATTACCCATTCGGCAGTAAGGATTTCAGCAACCTCGTGCACTACGTTCGCAGCGGAGATTTTGTCCGCGAGCTGTTGCTCGAAAGCGCAGATGTAAACGAGTACGCCTTCGCTCTGGGCGCGCTGGCGCACTATACGTCGGACATTACCGGGCACCCGGCAGTCAACCAGTCGGTGGCCGTGGAGTATCCGAAGTTGCGAGCGAAGTTCGGCAAGTCGGTTACCTATGCTCAAGACAAGACGGCGCATTTGAAAACCGAGTT
>PMBA01000281.1 GCA_003152795.1 Acidobacteriaceae bacterium
GGCGCGCACAAGATCAACAACTGTCTCGGGCAAGGCTTGCTTGTCGAACGCATGGGCAAGCACCGCGTGATCGCGGAAACGGGGGCCGGCCAGCACGGCGTCGCGACGGCTACGGTTTGCGCGCTGCTGGGCTTCGAGTGCGTGGTGTACATGGGGACCGAGGACATGCGACGGCAGGAGCTGAATGTTTTCCGCATGAGGCTGCTGGGCGCGGAAGTGCGCGGGGTCTCTTCCGGTTCCTGCACTCTGAAAGATGCCATCAACGAAGCCATGCGCGACTGGNNGAAGCGCGGGCGCAGATTTTGAAAGCCGAGGGCAAGCTTCCCAAGGCCATCATCGCTTGTGTGGGCGGAGGATCGAACTCGATCGGGATCTTTTACGACTTTCTCAAGGACAAGAAAGTTGCGCTGATCGGAGTCGAGGCCGGCGGGCGCGGTTCGGCGCTGGGTGAGCATGCCGCGCGTTTTCGCGGCGGGTCGCCGGGCGTTCTGCAGGGGACTTACTCATATGTGCTGCAGGATGCGTCGGGGCAGATTGCGCTTACGCATTCCGTCTCTGCTGGTTTGGATTACCCGTCGATTGGGCCGGAGCACGCCATGCTCAAGGATACGGGACGCGCGGAATACGTTCCCGCGTCTGACGCCGAGGCGCTTGAGGCAACGGTGTTGCTGGCGCGCACTGAAGGAATTATTCCCGCGCTCGAATCCGCGCACGCGGTGGCTGAGGTCATCAAGCGGGCACCGAAGATGAAGAAGTCGGAAGTCGTGATTGTGAACATCTCCGGGCGCGGGGATAAGGATATTGGGATTTTGCGGGAGAATTTGAAGCTGGATTAGCTTCGGCCGGAGGGTGGCCCACTCAAGCCCTCTTTTGGCTTGAGTGGGCCAGTTCCAATACTCCAGACCGTCACGCTACTTCGTCGCCGTGACTGCCTGTTCCAGGGTCTCCCGAATGAACCGCGTATAAGGAATGCCGCGCGCCTTTGCGCGGGCCTTCACGGCCGCTAGCAACGCTTTCGGCACGCGTATATTGATCTGTTCATCTTTTCTCTCGAACTCAAAACGCGCCGTCTTAAACTGTGAGAAATCGAGTTTGGAGAGATCTTGGGCAAGAAACGCCTCGGCCTGCTCATCGGTTCTTGGGCGGGGCACTTTCTTTTTCATAAGCCTCGATCTCCTTCTGACCTTACTCCGTCGAAGGTGTCATGCGCGAATGAGATCGCGCCGTTCGAGTCTGGGAAGGGACAGGATGGATTTCCCTGCCTTTTTCTGAGCGAGGCGCAGTTCATAGAGGCTCTGGAGATTCAGCCAGAATTCCGCGCTCGTTCCAAAAAAATGAGCGAGGCGCAGGGCAGTGTCGCCCGTGATCGCGCGTGTTCCGTTCAAGATTTGCGTGACCCGATTGGTCGGAACGCTGATCTTCCGCGCCAACTCAGCCGCGCTCATCTTGAGTTCTTTGAGTTCTTCTGCCAAGTGTTCGCCGGGATGGATTGCAGTCAATGCCATAGCAATGCTCCTTAGTGATAATCGACAATTTCCAGATTCGACGGCCCAACAGCCCCGTCCGCCCATTCAAAGCAGACTCGCCATTGATCGTTAATGCGAATGCTGTACCGGCCTTTGCGATCCCCGACTAAGGCTTCAAAGCGGTTACCGGGGAGCACAGCAAGATCCCGAATCGAAGTAGCGGCTTCCATCCGGTCAAGCTTCAAGCGCGCAGATCGTTCGAATCCCGAGAAAGCCTTGACCCGTTTGCCTGCGGCGAAGTCCCGCGTCCTCTTATCCCGAAAGTTGAGAATCACTCGTGCTTACATTAGCAGGCATTACTCGTTACGTCAAGCGTAACGACTGAGGGACTGTAGACTGGCTCCGGCTGATTGCTGTCGTTGCATGATGCTCCTGCGTTTTTGTGAGATAGTTCTACTGAGCCTCATGCCTTTTCATTTCGAAAACAAGCCGTCCCTCATAGCCTACGTCACATGCGGGGACCCCAATCTCGCCGCTACGAGCGACGTCATTCTGGCAGCCATTGATGCCGGTGCGAGCGTGATTGAGCTGGGCGTGCCGTTCAGCGATCCGCTGGCCGATGGGCCGGTTATCCAACGCGCCAGCGAGCGGGCGCTTAAGCACGGAGTGTCGCTGCAGAACGTGCTCACGCTCGCCGCGGAAATCCGCGAACATTCGCAATCGGTCGGGCTGGTGGTTTTTTCTTACCTCAATCCCATCCTGCGCATGGGCATGGCTAAGTTCTGCCAGGTGGCGAGGCTGGCGGGGATTGACGGAACTTTGATCACCGATCTGCCGGTTGAAGAATCGGCCGAGTATCTGCGCGAGGCTCGCAAGAATGATCTGGCGACGATTTTTCTGGCTGCACCGACCTCGACCGACCAGCGTCTGAAATCGATTGCCGAGGTTTCGACCGGCTTTATTTATGCGATCTCGCGCACTGGCGTTACCGGCGCGCGCCAGCAGATGACGGGAGACGCGCAGGCTCTGGTCAAGCGGATCCGGCGTTTCACCAAGCTTCCGGTTGCGGTTGGCTTCGGAATCTCAACTCCGGAGCAATTCAAAGCGGTTGGCAAATTCGCGGAAGGCGCAGTGGTGGGCAGCGCCATCGTGCAGTTGATCGAACAAAATCCGGGACGGGAAGCGGCGGCTGTGGGAGAATTCGTAAGGCAGCTGTTGGCTGTTCGCTGTTAGCTTCTGGCTTTTTGCCGAAACATGCTAGATCGTTTTCTTCGCACGCCGGGGATTGCGGTGTCTTTGGATTTCGGCGGGTGAGCCAAGAGCCAAGAGCGAATCGCCACGAGCGAACAGCGAACGGCCCCTCTATGGACATTTCCGATTGGCGAAAGAAAGTCGACGAAGTGGATCTGAAGCTGACGGCGCTGCTTAACGAGCGGGCGGCGGCGGTGGTCGAAATTGGACGATTGAAGCGCAATACCAGAATGCCCATTTACGAACCGGACCGAGAGCGCGAAGTGATCGCCAACGTGCAGGGCAGCAGCACCGGGCCGCTGGCCGAACGCGATCTGGCGCAGATTTACGAACGAATCATCGACGTGATGCGCAGCATTCAAAAGAACGAAATCGCTCCCGAGGAACCGCCCGCGCGCGAGACGGAGATGGATTCGCAGTTCGAAGACTAGAACGACAACTAGAACGACGACTAGAATTTTGAGCCACGCCGCGATGCAGTTTTCAACGCGCCACGGCCGGGCAAAACGAGCGTATTCATGATTGTCGCCATGCAAGACTCGGCCAGTGAAGATCAGATCCAGCATGTGATCGATCAACTGGTTCACTTCGGCTTTGAAGTCCACCGCTCGACCGGAGCGCGCCAGACGGTGCTCGGAGGAGTCGGAGTTCCCCATGATTTCGACACGCGCGAAGTCGAGATGATGCCGGGAGTGCAGGAAGTTCACCGCATTACTTCGCCGTACAAGCTGGCCGGGCGCAACTTTCGTCCCGAGGGCACGGTGGTCAAATTTGCGAACGGGATTGAAATCGGCGGCAAGAAGATCGTCGTTATGGCGGGGCCGTGCTCGGTCGAAACCCGGGAGCAACTGTTCACCGTCGCCGACCTGATCGCGAAGGCTGGAGCGCAAGTCCTCCGGGGCGGCGCCTTTAAACCACGCTCCTCTCCTTATTCATTTCAGGGACTCGGCGTTGAGGGGCTGAAATTGCTGCGCGAGGCGGGCGATCATTTCAAACTGCTGGTGATCAGCGAAGTCATGGAGATTTCGCAGATCGACCTGATGCTGCCTTATGTCGACATCTTCCAGGTGGGCGCGCGCAACATGCAGAACTTCAATCTGCTGCGCGAACTGGGCAAGGTGCGCAAGCCGGTGCTGCTGAAACGCGGGATCGCGGCCACGATCGAAGAACTGCTGTGTTCGGCGGAATACCTGCTCGCCGGCGGGAACTACGAAATCATACTGTGCGAGCGCGGCATCCGCACGTTCGAAACTCATACGCGCAACACCATGGACATTTCCGCCATTCCGATCATTCATAAACTCTCGCACCTGCCCATGACGGCCGATCCATCGCACGGCACCGGACTCCGCGACAAGGTGGCTCCGATGGCGCGCGCATCCGTGGCGGCTGGCGCCGATGCCATGCTGATCGAGGTCCATCACCAGCCGGACAAGGCGCTTTCGGATGGCGCGCAGTCGCTTTATCCGGAACAGTTTGCGAAGTTGATGGACGAGCTTCGCATGATCGCGCCGGCGGTGGGACGCGAGATCGGTTGAACTTCTTGCCGCAGCGCACGAGGAACCAACGGTGTGGCTGCGAGCTTCGAGCCTCGAGCTTCGAGCAATTGCGTCGTTCGAAGCTCGGAGCCCGCAGCTCGCAGCTCTAGCCGGCGGCTGCAGGTCCTGCGCTGCGCTCGGGATGACAAAGCTAGTTTTTCAGCAATCCCATGGCCTTCAAACAAGTCACCATCATCGGAACCGGCTTGATCGGAGGCTCGCTGGGCCTGGCGCTGAAGAAGCGCCACCTTGCCGGACGAATTATCGGGTGCGACCGCGCTCCAGTATTGGAGCGGGCTCAGGACTGCGGCGCCATCGAAGCGGGAATAACCAATCCCGCGGATGCCGTGCGGGGCAGCGATCTGGTGGTGCTGGCCACACCGGTGATTCCGATCCTCGACCTGATCGATCGGCTTGGTCCGGCGCTGCTGGCGAAGACTCTGGTAACCGACGTCGGCAGCACGAAGGTCGAGGTGGTTCAGCGCGCCGCCAAGTCGTTCGGACGAAACGCCCGTCATCGATTCCTCGCCGGACATCCCATGGCGGGCAAAGAGCACGCGGGGGTGGAGTTCGCCGATGCCGATCTTTTCGAAGGCGCGGCCTGGCTGTTCACGCCGCTGCCCGGGCAGAACGTGCACGCCGGACAATGCGGAGAATTCATCCACTGCGCGGAGAAGATTGGCGCCAAAGTCGCGGTCGTCGATCCCGCCGACCATGATCGCTTCTGTGCCTGGATCAGCCAACTGCCGCAGATGATCTCGACCGCTCTGGCGGCAACGCTGGTCGATGAATTTGGCCCCGACGCACCGGTGCTTGACATTGGAGGACGGGCCCTGCGCGAGATGACCCGCATCTCCGGCAGCCCGTATTCGATGTGGCGCGACATCGCGATTACCAATCGCAAGAACCTGGGCGACGCGCTGCAGAAGATGGAACAACGGCTGGCGCACATCCGGGAAAATCTGGACTCAAAGCAACTGGCCGACGAATTCGAGCGCGCGCACCAGTTGAGGAAGAATTCACCACAGAGACACGGAGGCTCGGAGAAAGGCAAGTCCTCCCAATAGGAAGCAGATGAGCGATGCGCCGACACATTCGGAGATAGCGACCATACTGGCAATCATGGTTTCAGTGCTGTTTGCTCCTGGACTCGTTGCAGTCGCATTCGTGAATTGGACAAGAAAGACACGACACATGCTATCGGGGTGGCGAAGCATCGTTGGGGTTGCGGGCATGGCTTTGACATCATCAGCCTGGTTTCTATTTGCCGTGGGAGTTGTGCGAGGGTGGGTCGGAGGGTTTGGCAGTCATTACCTCACGCACCCGATGGTTGCCAATTGGTGTCTCCTTATTAGTTTCGTTGGCATACTCTCTGTAGCCTTCTTGAAGAAGCCGAGCCGTCTGTGTGCGGAACTAGCAAGTATTCTGGTATTTTTCCTGTGGTTCGGAAGCGAGATGGTGGCCTGACCAATTTTCTTCTCCGTGACTCCGTGGTGACTTGCAGTCGATCGTCGCGAGTCCGACGTTTACTATAGAATTCTTTTCCTATGCACAAAGTTGTGGCCAGCGCGGAAGAGGCGATTCAGGACGTGTTTGACGGAGCCACGATCATGGTGGGCGGATTCGGTTTGTGCGGGATGCCGGAGAATCTGATTCGCGCGCTGGCGCACAAGGGCGTCAAGAATCTCACCACCATCAGCAATAACGTTGGCGTCGACGGACTGGGCATGGGACTGCTTTTGGCGAATGGCCAGATCCGGCAGCACATTGGAACCTACGTGGGCGAAAACAAACTGCTGGAGCAGATGGTGCTGAACGGATCGTTGCATCTTGACCTGGTTCCGCAGGGAACGTTCTCCGAGCGAATTCGCGCCGGGGGCGCTGGCATTCCAGCATTCTTTACTCCGACTGGAGTGGGGACGGTGGTCGCGGAGGGGAAAGAAACGCGCGAGTTCGAGGGGCGCGCTTACCTGATGGAGCGCGCACTGAAAGCCGACTTCGCCCTGGTCAAGGCATGGAAGGGCGACCGGTGGGGCAACCTGGTCTATCGTAAGACGGCGCGCAATTTCAATCCCATGATGGCGACCGCGGCGAAAATCACGATTGCCGAAGTCGAGCACCTGGTCGAACCGGGGGAACTTGATCCTGATATGGTGCATACTCCTAGCGTGTTCGTGAAACGAATTTTTCAGGGGCAACTGTTTGAGAGGCGGATTGAGAAGAGGACGGTGAGGAAGGCAGCAGCGGGATAAGTGGGGGGGCGTCGTTCGCTGTTCGCCTCAATCGCGCCGGCGGCGACTCGCGAACGACGAACAGCGAACAGCGTTACTCGTCATCACCGGACCGGACTCGAAGGAAAAATGTCAACGTTACCCAAATCCACCAAAGACACCGACAAACGGGAACGCATCGTGAAGCGGATTGCGCGTGAATTGCGCGACGGATTTTATGTCAACCTCGGCATCGGGCTGCCAACGCTGATTGCGAATTATGTACCGGCGGGGATGGACGTGATTCTTCAATCCGAGAACGGGATGCTTGGCATTGGGCCTTACCCTCTTGAAGGCAAGGAAGACTCGGACCTGATCAACGCGGGAAAAGAAACGGTCAGCGAACTGGCGGGGACGGCGTACTTTTCGAGCGCGGATTCGTTCGCGATGATTCGCGGCGGGCATATTGACCTGAGCGTGCTGGGGGCAATGGAAGTCGACGAACTCGGCAGCATTGCGAACTGGATGATTCCCGGCAAGATGGTCAAAGGCATGGGAGGCGCCATGGACCTGGTGGCGGGGGCGCGGCGTGTGGTTGTCGCCATGGAACATGCGACCAAAGATGGGCAGCCGAAGATCCTGAAGAAATGCACGCTGCCGCTGACCGGCGTGAGGGTGGTGGATACGATCGTGACCGAGATGGCCTACATCCGAGTGACGCCGGAAGGCTTGGTGCTCGAAGAGATTGCTCCTGGACTGACGGTTGCCGACGTTCAGCAAGTAACCGAAGCGAAGTTGCGGGTGAGTGCTGATCTGAAGACGATGTAGGTGGTACGCCGTTCCTTACTCTTTATCTCCTGGCTTTGAGCGATCAGCTCTCGGCTTTTCCCCGCCCCGTTTGCCCGACCTTCACGGTTCTATTTCAAACCTTCCACCAGGTAGAGATCGGAGAGGAGGCGGCGGTAGCCATAGGCATAGGCCTTGCCGTCGGGAGCGGGAAGAATCGGGCCGACATATTCGACGCCAGCGGGGTCGGGGGGCATGAGTTGCTTCCAGAGGGTTCGGCGCCCAGTGGCGATTTCCAAGCGATAAACCTTGGCGGGCAACTCGCCACCGCGGTAGATGTATAACGAGAGGCCATCGGCACTCCAGGCGACGGGGGTTTCTCCCTCGAGAAGGCCGGAAATCAGCTTGGGCTCGCCCGACGCAATGGAGAAGAAATAACCCTTTCCGTCGGGGCCCACGGCGGCTACCAGGTGGCCGTCCGGCGACAAAGCAAACGAGAGGCCGTTGGTTCCTTCCGGGCTGATGGCTTCGACCTTGTTCGTGGCAATGTCCTGGACATAGAGTCGAACGCCGTGATTTGCCTCGGTTCCGGAGAACAGAATGCGGGCACCGTCCGGGAACCAGTGGGCGGCGCTGTGAATGATTCCGTGACCGACCAGGGGCCTGGGCTCACCGGGTCCGGTGGGAAGAAGGAAGAGGTCGGTTTGATTGTCCCCGCGGCTGGAGAGCGCCCACTTACCATCCGGAGACAACGCGAGCGATTGGCCATCACCCAGCCGGACCGCTGGAGAACCATCGGTCTTTCGCAGGTAAACCGCATAGCTCGGTCCGCCCGCCTCGCCTTCCTCGCGAAACAGGAGGGTCTTGCCGTCGGCCGACAGGGTGACGGGATAAGACCAGTCCAGCCAGGTGAAGTCGCGTTCCGACAGATCTTCGGCGGCATGGACAATCAGCCCCCGCCGCCAGTTGTCTCGCGTGAGAAGAACTCGGCCATCGGCTAAAACATCCTGCAGGGTCAGGTCGGCGGGAACACGGGCCACCAGTCGCTTTTTTTGCGACAAGCTGACCGCAAAGAGGGCACGATCGATTCCCAGTTCGGTTGCGGTGAACCAGATCTCGTCCCCGGACGGCGACCAGGCCAGGCCGATAGCACCGCCACCGTAGGGCTCGGTGAGGCTCCTCTTCTTGCCGTTGGCGTCCACCACGGAGACGCCGGCGATCGAATCACCCTGGATCGGATGGTCCAGGAAGGCAACCATGTCGCCATGGCGGGAGATGCGGGGGTGGCTAATCCAACCACCGGTTTCGTAGAGCACTTTGCCGACCGGATACTCCAGACGGTTGCGTCCGGCGACATCGCGTACCACGGCAAGTTGGGTACCGTCGGGGGACCAATCTGCCCATTGAACGTTCTCCAGCACCTCGCGGGGAGCACCGCCAACCAGGGGCATGCGCGCCAGTGTTCCGCTAAAGACCTGCGACTTGGTCTGCTGGCTGCCGAGCAGGAGAGCGGTCTCGCCGGTGGAAGAAATGCCGAGGATTTCGGCGCCGGCGACGCCGACGGGGCGAGCCTCCGGAGTACCGACGCGGGTGGTGAAGATTTCGACGGGCCTCCCCTCCCACGCGGCACTGTAGACGACGGTTTGGCCGTCTGGTGCGAATCTGGCCATACGGATGGCACCGCGCCGGTAGGTCAGGAGATGATAGGCGGGGGCGGCGGCCGGTCCTCCGTAGTGAACGAGGAAGAATGCCATCCCTATGACCGCGAGCAGGGCGGCGCCAGCCAGCGCCAGAGCCCGGTGGTAGCGACTTGCAGGAACCATGCCGTCCGAGGCGGGCCGGGCGGGACTGGTGAGAGCGGGCGCTGCTGGTTTCGAGGCGATTTCGGAGACAGGCGAACTGGTGGAAATGCGGGAGGAATCCAATTCACGCTTGAGACGCTTTAGATCGCCGCGGATCTCGGCGGCAGTCTGGTAGCGCAACTCGACATCTTTTTCCAGGGCCTTACTGATGATGCGCTCGGGTTCGGGGGGCAGATCGGGATTCAGGCGGATGGGAGCGGTGGGAGCACGATTGAGAATCGCTTCGGTGATGACACCCTGGGTGTCTCCGCGAAAGGGCAGTTTGCCGGTGGCCATTTCGTAGAGCACGACTCCGAAGGAAAACAGGTCGGTGCGGGCGTCCAGTTCCTTGCCGCGCACCTGTTCCGGCGACATGTAGGCAACGGTTCCCATCGCCGTTCCCGGGCTGGTGAGGTTGAGAGCGGCCGCGTCGGCCATGGTTTGAGAATCGGCGCTGGCAGACTTAACGGTGTCGTCCGTGATTTTAGCCAGTCCGAAATCCAGAATCTTGGCGTGCCCGCGCTTCGAGATGAAGATGTTCGCGGGCTTGATATCGCGATGGATGATCCCTTTGGCGTGCGCGGCGTCGAGCGCATCCGTGACTTCGATGGCCACCGACAGCCAGCGCTCGATTTCAAGGGGCCGGCCCTCGACCAGATGCTTGAGTGTGGTTCCGTCGAGATACTCCATGGCAATGAAGGATTCGTCTTCATGCTTTCCGATCTCGTAGATGGTGCAGATATTGGGATGGTTCAGGGCAGAAGCGGCTCGGGCTTCGCGCCGGAACCGTTCGAGCGCGTGGGCGTCGGGAACGACTTCCCGCGGAAGAAATTTAAGGGCAACGAAACGCCCTAGTTCGAGGTCCTCGGCCTTGTAGACGACGCCCATCCCGCCACCGCCTAACTTCTCGAGGATGCGGTAATGGGAAACCGTCTGGCCGATCATGGAGTGGCCATGTTAGGCGGGATGCCGTGGCCAAGTCAACGAACTTCCCCTCGAACTTCCCCGCGTTCAGACTCGGGAGAGACGGAACGGGGCGCTCAGCAGGCGCGCGGGGAGCATCACGACGGCCCAGACCAGGGCGAGAACGCCGTGGACGGCGATCCCTACCAGCCGGAATGGCAGCAACAGCAGCCA
>PMBA01000331.1 GCA_003152795.1 Acidobacteriaceae bacterium
TGGACCCAGCGAGTGGAAGCAAAGCTGTGGCTAAAATTCTTCGTTTCCTTTCTGCCGCATCCAGTGCAGCACATGCTCCACTATCGAATGCTGGGTTTCTCCTGGGACGAAATCGGCGGCAGCATGGGACTCTCAGCGAAACAGGCGAAGAAGAGATTCTATTACGGGCTAAAAAGGGGCCACGAGAAAGTAATCAGGATCTCAACTGAGCGCTTCGGCAGACAGGAGCCAGAGTGATGAAAGGTAAGCCGATAGGTAAAGAACTGACGCGCCAAAGCGAGAGGCTCCTTATCAGAGCCGCCACCGAGGCCATAAAGACCGACTTTCCGAACCCAGAACGTCTTGGTTGTCCCGAGTCCACTTCTCTTATAGCGATCGCTCGGCGCAACCTTTCAGGGCCGGATACTGAAGACACCATTGATCATATCGCCACTTGCGCGCCTTGCCTCGATGAATACAACCGTCATCGGCGGCGACATCTTCTCCTGCGGCGCGGGCGATTTGCCTTGATCTGCTTCGCCGGCGTAGTCGCCATTGGCTCGGCATGGCACTTTGGGCGGATGCCCCAAAAACAGCCCGTCGCCCGACAGGCTCCTGATCCGGTGCTGACCGCGACTCTTGATTTCAGCAATAGGACCGTCGAGCGATCGGACGAAGTGCAGCGTAGGCCCGAACCGAAGACGCCACATCTGAAACGCGCAGTGCTCAAGCTCACGGTAAGACTCCCGATCGGCACGGAGGATGGTGCCTACAGCGTGGAATTCTGGACTGGAAATGATCAACCAGTTGCGAAGGCAACCGGCAACGCGGTATGGGATGGCAGCGCCGAGACCTTGATTTCCACGATCGACCTGCGCAAGCTTGCGCCTGGTGAGTACACCCTGGCCATTCGCAATGCTCGTTGGCTATGGTCCACGTACAAGGTGCTCTTAGACTAAGGCAGCGCCCGCGCTCCTCAGCCGTTTGTTCCGCGCCCGTATGCGCGCCCACACCTTCGGATCGACTCTTAGCGGAACGGCGGCGCCGCTGGCAAGGCTCACGAAGGCACCGTGATACTGAAGGCCGCCGAATCGGAAAAGGCGGCTCAAGAGCGCCAAGGCATGATTGGCCAAGGTCTGGTTTATGAAGGCATGTTGCCGGTTTAGTGATTCCGCCGCGCTGCAACTCGGCTGCGAGTCATCGTCAAGGGCGGCATTCGCGATTTCCGGGTACAAGTCCACGATTGTGCGAAGGCGCATCGCGTTGTGGCGGTTCAGGCGGTTCAAGGGTTGGCCCAAGACAAACTGGCCGGTGTCGGCGTTGTTGCCAATATCCAGTGAATATCGGATCGTGGACCATGATGCTGTCACGACTTCCTGAATCGTTGCGCGTGCGGCGCGGGAATCGACGCAGCCGATCACGAAGTCGGTGTCATTGGTCAGTCTGCTCCCGTTCCTTAGGTGCTCCGGAACGGCTTCCCAATCGACCCCCCAAAACAGATTCAGGCGATTCACCAGAACTACGGATTTGAACAGTCCGATTTCACCCACCGAAAAGGGCTGCCGCACGCAGTTTGTGGCTGAAATCCGTTCACCGTCCATGAGCGTCACCCGAAGCCCGTACGGATGGCCGTTTGCGAGCAGCGCCTGATGCAGATAAGGCAAGCCGGCCGCTACCGCGCTCCCAGTTCCGCCACACCCGACAACCACGATGCGGATGGGCTTGTTCAGAAGCGCGGGACTGATCGTGTGCATGGTCACTCCCCCCACGGACGAAGGCTCAAATGCGGGACGATGGCATGCATTCATTCCTCCCGAGCATGGACGAAGGATCGCAGCGACTCTCCGCTATTAATGAGGAGTTCGACCGGGAACTCGCCTTCGCTTCCCGTCAGATCCCGCCACAGTCCCAGGTAGCCCTCTGGATGTGTCGTCAACTGCGCGCCCAGAGCCGCGTGCGTGAATTCGCTTTGGAAGAAGGCGTTCTCCCACTCCTGCCGGGCAGCTAAACATAGACTCCCCGGCACGCGCATGCTTCCCTGGCAGACCCTGCCGCCATGGCGATCACAATTCCAGTAGGGGGCGACCATGAGCGTGGTTTCCGGCCGCGGGCGGCGGTTTTCCGTCAACGCCCGCACCGACAGCTCGGAACCACACACCTTGAACACGAGCGGCGGCTGCGGGAACACCTTGCCGCTCAGCGTTCGCCCATCGCTGGAACCACCGTAGAACATCGCGCGGCGTTGCCGCCGGCACCACCAGACCAGCATGTCCGGCGTATAGACCAGAACATTGCGCGGAAGGATTTCGCATGGCGTCGTCCGTCCTAGCGCCTTCGCCAGTTGCTTCAGAAAATCGATGGTGAGCGGCTGGCCGGCATCCAAGTACGGCGCACCGCCGTCTGGCGATGGCTTCGCCTCGTGCACGGTGGCGAAGGCCTCCTGGGCATCCGCATACACCAGGACTGCTTTGGATAGCCCGAAAAGTCGATTCGATCCGAAGTGCGTGGTCTTTGTCATGATCGTTCCTCATCCCGGTTGATTGGCTCCCAGCCGGGCACCAGATCAAGGACNNTTGAATGGGATCAGCGGCCAGGGCTCGGGCGTCGCCTCCAACATCGATTGCCGCTCGTCGTCGAACGAAGCTTCGATGGCGTCGCCGGGCCGGTAGATCGCAAGCAAAACCGGGACAGGAGGATTGCAATCGCAGAACAGCTCACGAACAGCCTCTGGTATCGGCGGAAGGTCAACTTCGAGCGACATCCGGTGAAGTTCGAGAGCCGCCTGCAGGAGCCGCGCAGCAGGATCGT
>PMBA01000013.1 GCA_003152795.1 Acidobacteriaceae bacterium
TCCGCAATCGAATAGCTCACGGAAAGTAACCGGGGGTTCCGGTCGGAACAAGACGCCTCCCAGAACGCCGTTTCGAGCCCCCGATGCACTTCGCTGGTGCGAAGGGCTGTTATCGACAGGAATCCGGCCGCGCCGTAGATCGCCGGAACCTGGCGCGTTTCTCGTTCCTAATCAGGCGTCAACCACGATGTAGAATAGAGCTGTGCCGGAGCTCAGCAGGTTTTTCGGGATCATTATCCGTATGTTCGCTGAACCGGGATCGCCGCATCACGCAGCTCACTTCCATGCATATTACCAAGGCGAAGTCGGCATCTTCAGTTTTGATCCCGTGGAAATAATAGGCGGTTCCTTGCCGAGGAGGCAGCGGCGGCTGGTGGAAGCGTGGGCGGAATTGCACGAAATTGAGTTGTTAGCCGATTGGCAGCGTCTGCAGGAAGGCCGGAGTCCAGCATCCATTGAGCCGTTAAAGTAGGTCGTTTATGAGTCATCCCATTTATCGAATCCAGTCTTTCGACATCGTTGGTCCGTACACACTCCGTGTTTGTTTCGACGACAGCTCGGAACGGACCATCGATTTTCAGCCCGTCCTGGCGGGCGAATTGTACGGCCGCTTGCGCGATCTCGAGTTGTTTAATCAAGTGCGGATTGATCCTGAGGTGGAAACGCTCGTTTGGCCTAACGGAGCGGATTTCGATCCGGCTACGTTGCACGATTGGCCTTCCCAGGAGCAGGCATTCCGGGAACTTGCGCGCCGCTGGGAGGCCGTGCAAGCGTGAACCGTACGGGACGGTCGCGCCCACCTCACAAACGAGGGTAACAGGCCCGATCTGGGATGCTGCACACGCCCGCGGGGAACGCGTGCATGGTCGCGAGCGCGTTTCTCGTTACTAATCCACTGAAAGCTCCGGCGAGGTCCTGTCTCCGAGTGGCGCGTATTCCGACCAGAGCGGCCCAACCACGTGCCTGAACGGGAATTCCCGGTCCTTTGCTTGTGCGAAGGGGATTTCGCGCCAGGAATGGCGGGCCCCAGCCGCCGTCTTGGCCAGTCTCCGAGTAGGCGACGATACGTACAAGATTGAAGGCAGGCAGCCAGATCTCCCGTTCAGGCATTCCAAAGGCAAGTGTTGATCGATGGAACCGCTCTCACGCCTCAAGCGCCTACCGCCACCGAAGGTGAGCTCATAGCGGTTAAGTCGCCTGCAAGCCAAATTCACTCGCTCCCAGCTAGGCGTCCAACTGCCCCAGGTAACTACTAATGCAATTGGCCACTCCGACCCCTGACCGTTTTCTCGCGCTTATTGCGCTCGTATGTGCGAACCTCGTTGATAGCACCCTGACGTTTCACCCCGGAATCCGGATTACTCACGATTCCAGTAATACTAAGCCTCCGTTTCAAAATGTCGTCAAGATCGGCGAGGCCGTAAAGCGCACAGGCCGCATTGATGAGCTCGTACAGGTCGCGATTCCCCTTCGCAATACGCGCCCATCGCTGCCGAAGCTGATCGACGCTCTTTCGGTCAACTATCTCGACGAAGAAGCCGGTGATCTCGATCGTTAGGTAGGCACACTCGGCCAAACGATCATCACGGTTTACGAACATGTAGCGGATCTCTTCCGCGACAAGAAACTCCTGAAGAGACCGGGGAGGGAAGTAGAAGATGCCTGGTGGTTTATGATCGAGGAACCCTCCGCTCAGTAAATCTCGCTTCACGTCCATAGTCTGAACATCAGACGGTATTTTAGCTAGATAGTCTGCGAATACCGTGTCGGGAATTCTAGAAACATCAATTTCAGCGGCCTGGTCCCTTTGCCACATCCAGTAAGCGATCCTGGCAGCAAAACGCAGCCGTCGCTCCTTACTGAACGCAACACGCGAGGGCTTAGCCGCCTCACGTCGCAGGAGAAAGTCGATAAACTCCGAATACAGCATGGCAACTGTCAAACGGTCAATGGGACCGGCATACTCCGGTAGAACCTTCATCAGCATCTTGAGTTGGACTGGCCGAGCAGCTAGATCGAGGAGACGTTTTCCATGGGGACCTTCGATATCCTCCAAGTATCGCTTTACTCGATATCTTTGTTCTGAATTTAGAGTGCCTTCTGGAACTGTATCTAGATACCTGGGTATGAAAGAGGCGATCTGGTCACGAGAGAAAGGTCGCAGGCGGACCTCTCGATAGTCTGGCCAGCCCGGGATGCGGCAAGGCTTCCCAAGTTGTCGCGTCCTTCCATGCAACGCCTCGTCTTGCTCTTCGGACGAAAGAAAAGCCGAAGGGCGTCCCAACAGTACGACCTTTGAGTGCGGAGTAATAAGCTGGTTCAGCTGGGTCAAGTTATATATGAGGGAGTCCCAAGACATAGTCCTCTTCATCTCATCAAAACCGTCAAGGAAAATAATGAAGCGACCCCTCCGATTAAGAGTTAGAAAAAGCTGAAAATTATAGTTTGGGCAAAACGTGAAGGTCGTGAACTGGCGGCCCAGCAAACCTTCGATTGTCTGGTCGCCGCTGATAGCCGCGAGGGAAATCACTATAGGTATCCGGGCAGTCGAATTATCACGAGCCAGCGAGGACATCACGGCTGCCAAACGCTTTGTCAGCGTGGTCTTCCCAAATCCATAGCCACCGAGGACTGCGATCGGTTGACAATCTTCCGTTGATGCCCAAGTAAGTAAATGTTGTTCAAGTGTTTC
>PMBA01000448.1 GCA_003152795.1 Acidobacteriaceae bacterium
CAGCGCCGCGTTTGCCGGGATTTGCAGATTGAAGTCCAGGAAGCTGTGGACCATGATCCCTACGCATCCGAGCAGGGCCGCCATGGTCATCGCGCCGTTGGCAGTCTCGGTCCAATTCCTAAGCTTGCCCTTCGCATGACGGAAGACCAGCACCAGAAACCAGATGGCGACGGAGAATCCCGCCAGGCCGGTCTCCACCAGCAGTTGCAGATAATCATTGTGGGCCTGGTTCACGAAGAAGGTGGTGTAGAAGCTGCGATATTCGGGATAGACGACGGGAAATGCGCCCAGTCCCCAACCGAGCAAAGGCCGCTTAAGCAGCATGCGCAAACAGTCGCGATCGATGGCGAGGCGAACCCCTCCGTTGATCTCTTCGCGGGCTTCGGAGTGAATGCTAACCAGCCGGCGGGTGAGTTCGTTGCCACCGATCCAGATCAGAAACACAATGACCACCGCCACAAATGCGCCCAGCGTGAGCGGCTGTTTCCAGTTCCCTTTACGCTTGCGAACCAGGAACACGCCCAGCACCAGCATCTGGACGACGAGCGCGGCCATGCCTCCGCGCGATCCGGAAAGAAAAATGCTTCCGGCCATCAGTGCGGCGACCCCGGCCACTGCGATCTTGCGATTCCCATCGGTAAAGCGAGTTGCGGCCAGCACCAGCGGGAAGGGTGTGAGCATCTCCATCAGGCCGGCATAATGATTGTGATTGACGTAGGGTCCATAAATCGAGCCCCCCTGCTCCAGGGGCCAGATCCAGTAAAGCTTTCCATTCGGCGCCATACCCTGCAGCACGGCAAACGCAGCCACCGCCGCCCCGTACCCCGTGAACAACTTGGCGAGTTGCTCAAATTGCGAAGATCGGCGCAGGGTCTGGGTCACGACAAACACCAGCATGCCGTAGGCGGCGTAGAGCAGCAAATGGGTGTACGTTACGTGACGATAGGCGGTTGTTCCGACCATCCACTGCACCAGCACCAGCGCAAAAAAAGCTGCCATGGGGCGGTAGAGCGCGTGGTCGGTGAGGTTCAGCGCGCCGTGGACCCATTGCTTGTAAGCCCAAAGCCCAAGCAGCGACATGGCACACGCTTCCAGGGCAAAAATGGACCAAGGCTCAACCGCTCCGAAAGCCAGCGGCCCCAGCAGCAACACGACACTGGCGCCCATCAGCACGGCGTTGCTGGTGAGTCGCGGTTGTGAAACTTTAGCGACGGGCGCGGGTTCAGGCGGTGTTGCCAAGGCGGAACTCACGGCTTGTCCTTCGACTTGCTGGTGGAGTTGTCGGGCGAATTATCCGGAGGAGGTTCGGGAGAGAGTTCGAAATCGTCGAGCCACAGCTTGCCGCGAATGGGCGAGCCGGCCGGGAAGCGCTCGATGGCCAGCACCAGCAGCGTGGTGGAGTTCGGGGTCGTAACCTTGGAGTGAACTTCCTTCCAGAAGTCGGCATCGTTGAGGATGTCGCTGGCATACAGCGGAGCGCCGGTGTAGGCATCTCGCAGCACGATCTGCGGCCCGCCCGCTCCCTGGAAGTCCGCCGACTTATAGTAAGCGGAGAATTCGTAGGTGGTTGCGCTGTGCACCGGAATCAGTTGCTGAATTCCGGCGTCGTTGATCCCTGGGCCTTCGAAGGTGAGAGAAAGTGAGCGATGCCCCTGGCGGAAGTCGCTCGGATCGAGCAAGGGCTTAACTCCGGTTCGATTGACGTAGGTCCAGTCGAAGCCTCCGTTCAGGATGTCGAGGCCGAAATTGCCGTTGACCACCAGGTTGTCCTCCGTGGGCAGATAGGCGGACAGGCCCAGAGTGTCGGCGGTCTGCTCCCAAGCAGACATGGCGGCATCGGGACGACGCACTTCAATCAGGTAGTGCACGTATTCGTACAGATAGCGGTTCGGGAACTTCTCATGCAGTTGGCCGAGGCGCGCCCAGGTCTTGATGGCGCCCTCGGTCTCCTGCTTGCTGGTCAAGAACCTGAGAAAGGAAATCAGGGAATCGGTGCGATCCGGCACCACGTCGCGCAGCAGAGCGTCGGTATCGGGACGCACCCGCCAGCATGCGCGCAGGGCGGCGTCTACCATCCCATTGTCGTTCCCGACGACGACGTGAAACTCGCGCAGGGCGCGATCAATATCGCCGTCGATGAGAAAAAAATTGGCCGCCTGCCACGCTACGCCGGGAGCGGTGGGCTCGGCTTGTAACGCGCGATCCAGGGCGGATCGCTGCCCCGCGAGGTCCCCGCTTACCTGATATGCGCCTGCCAGATCAAACCAATAGCTTGCATCGTGGGGGTTGAGCGCGACGGCTGCACGGAAGGCTGAAATAGCTGACTGGGGATCACCGGCAACAAATGCAAAGTAGCGTCCGAGGCGATGGCGGTAGTCCGCGTTTCCCGGCGATAGCCAGACCGCGCGCTTCAGTTTCGGCAACTCCGCGCGCGCCGCAAACACGCTGGCAGCAAACTCCATGCCCGCCAGAAAAACATAGACGCAGGCGAGCACGGCCACACTGCCAGCGAACTGCCGACGTCGCCGGTTTGAAAGGGGAATGGCCATCAATCTCAAACCGCCTTAGGTTCCTCTGCCTTCGCGGCGTCCAGAGGCTCTTCCTGATAGTAGTGGCTGTATTTCCCCTGATACTCGTAATAGTAGTAATAATCGGGCGAAGTTAGATCGACGGCGTTCAGGAGCACCCCAGCGACGTGAGCATTGACCTGGGTCAATATATCGCGGGAACGGCGCAGCGCCTGTTTCGTGGTCTGCCCGGAACGAATGACCAGGATGGTAGCGTCGGCGCGGGGCGAGAGCACGACTGCGTCGGTGACGGAAAGGGTTGGAGGAGTGTCGATCACGATGTGGTCGAACTGTTGGCGCAACTCGGCGACCAGGTCCCTCATGTTGGAGGAGGCCAGCAATTCGGCGGGATTGGGAGGCGGCGTGCCGGCGGGCATGATGAAAAGATTGGGCAGGATAGGCGAGGTAGCGATGGTCTGCTGCAGGGTGGCGCTTCCGGTCAGGACGTTGCTGAGACCGCTGCGCGGGCCCATGCCCAGAGTCTTGTGAACACTGGGGCGGCGCAAGTCGGCATCGACCAGGAGAACGCGGACTCCCTTTTGCGCGAGCACGATGGCGGTGTTGATGCTGGTGGTGGTTTTGCCTTCTTGCGGACGGGCGCTGGTCACCATGATGACTTTGGGTGGCGCTCCGAGATTGGAGAGCAGAAGCGAAGTTCGCAGCGCGCGATACGATTCGGCCATCTGCGATTGGGGGCGTACCTGAGTCACCGTCTCCACCACTTCCCTGGAGGCAGTCAACTCCAACCGTTTGCCAGTCGGGCCATGGTTGCCGGACTTGGAGCCGAGCGGAATCATGCCCAGGGAAGGAAGGCCGGAAATGGCTTGCGCCTGTTCGGGGGTGCGAACGGTGTTGTCCATGTTCTCCAGCAGGAAGGCGAGGCCAACGCCGGAGATGATGCCGAGCACCAGCGCGAACGACAGGTTACGCGGGATGTTGGGTTCGCTGGGAGTTGTGGGAACACGGGCCGCGTCAATAATGCGAAAGTTATTGGAACGCAATCCGGCTGTGACGCCCGCTTCTTTCAGTTTTTCCAGTAAGCCCTCGTAAAGAGTGCGGTTGCTATCGAGGTCGCGCTTCAGGAGGCTGTACTCGATGGCGCTCTCGTTGAGCTTATTGGCTTCCTGTTTTTGCTTCTCAAAGGCATCGCGCAACATATTTTCGCGCTGCAAAGCGGCCAGGTACAGTCCCTTGAGGTGGTCGACGGCCTTGGTCGTTTCCGATTGAAGCTGGCGGTCAATCTCCTTCAGCTGGCTATTGAGTTGCGCAACTTTCGGATACGAGGGGCCGAACTGCGTGCTCAGTTCGGCGACCTGGATTCTGAGATTGACCTGCTGTTCGCGCAACTTGTCGAGGAGCCCGGAAGTTGCGCCGCTAACGCCGCCTGCGGTATCGGAAATGATGGCCGCCGCGATCGCGTCCGGATCATTGGACTGGGTCTGGCGGTAGACCGCTTCTTTCTGCATGCGGTCAGACTCGGCAACGGTCATCTCCTTGTTCAGTTCATCGAGCTTCTCGGTGGTGATGTTCTGCTTTTCGTCAGTGCCGAGAATCTCGTGCTCTTTCTGGTACCGTACGAGTTTCTCCTGCGAGGTTTCCACTTTCATCTGCAAGTCAACGAGCTGTTTGGAAAGCCAGTCAGAAGCCTGCATGGTGGATTCGAACTTGGTCTTGAAATTCTGTTCGACATAAGTGGCGGCAAGGGTATTCACGGCGCTGGCGGCGAGCTGAGGATCGGTGCTGGTGTAATGAATCTCGATGATTCGAGTGCTGGGAATAAGACTGACGTGGAGATTTCCATGAAACATTCCCAGGAGGGCCGAGGCGCGGTTGGAATCGGTCTGCAGCGGATCGGCAACCAGGTTGGCTTGTTTCTGATCGGAATGGCCGCCGAACTCGGGACGCTTGTCCAGATTAAGCTGTCGGATTACCTGGAGCGCCATGAGATCGCTTTGCAGGATGCGGACTTCGGTGTCGAGATCGCTCTGCTCGTAAACGTAGTCGGTATCGGGCGTCGAGTCTTTGAAGGAAATGAGGTGCGAATCGGCCTTGTTGACAGCAATGCGGCCCACAGC
>PMBA01000238.1:0-6867 GCA_003152795.1 Acidobacteriaceae bacterium
TTCTGAAGCAGGGCCTCAAGGTGATGGACTCGACCGCCATCTCCTTGTGCAAGGACAACATTCTGCCCATCTTCATTTTCAACCTCATCCAGCGCGGCAATATTCGCCGCGTAGTGCTCGGCGAAAAGATTGGATCGCTAGTCAGCGCGTAAGTCGGTGCCCAATTGCCCGTACCCGGGAGGCCCGGACTCATTCGTTGGACACTCTAAAGCCTATTGCTGCACCTGAATCTGATGGGAAGTGCGTTCTCGTCCGTGTAAATAGCCCAATATAAAGGTAGTCAGGAACGCCAACCCGATAATCGCAAGAGCGAGATATTTTAGCCCAAGCCCCACGGCGGACATCACCGGCGAATTTGGCCATATTTTCTTGGCAATGAAAAATATGGACGCAACAAGTGCTGGTAAACCGAATGGTGCGAAAAAGAATGCCGGCATCCAGGCATCGCCGTCAGGCCCCTTGCAGGTCGGGATGGGACAGCCAATCTGTGCGACAACGAGCATCGCAATGAACATTGCGGCAGTGACAAATACACATCCCCAACCCAAAATTCGCATATTGACTCCCGTTGCTCCTAACGGAATGGGATCACCAGTCATTTGATTTGTAAATGTTTCCATCGGTCCGGGCCCTACGTTCGAGTACTGGGTACTGGCAACCGGGTACTGGGTACTTGGGTTTATAATGCACGGTTTGACTATCGCTATGTTTAGGAGCTGAGAGCAATGGCTCATCCTGCCCTGAAAGAAGTCTACGCAACCCTCAAGACACGCATGGAAAAAGCAGTGGAGGACTTCCGCCGCGAAATGGCCGCCACCCGCACCGGCCGAGCCAACGTCCATATGCTCGACACGGTCTCCGTCGACTACTACGGCTCCCAGATGCCGCTCAACCAGATCGCCCAGATTCACGCGCCCGAACCGCAAATGATCACCGTGCAGCCGTTCGATGCGTCACAGCTGGGGGTAATCGAAAAAGCCATTCGCAGCGCCGACCTCGGCCTCAACCCGATGAACGACGGCAAACTTGTCCGCGTGCCGGTACCCGCCCTTACCGAAGAGCGGCGCAAGGATATGGTCAAGCACCTCCATCGGATTCTCGAAGAGCACCGCACCGCTGTCCGCAACATCCGTCGCGACGGCAACGACGCCATCAAGAAGACTTTGAAGGACAAGAAAATTGCCGAGGACGACGAGAAGCGCGCTCTCGACGAAATCCAGAAGCTCACCGACGACGAAATCAAGAAGATGGAAGAGATGAGCAAAGCCAAAGAAAAAGAAGTTTTGGAATTCAAGTAGAACCAGGACTCAGCACCCGGTTGCCAGTACCCAGAAAATCGCGGGAATTTCATTTCGTGGCCGATGGGTATAATTCTTCGAGCACGCCCAAAGTGGCCCGCTACCAGGAACCAGGGGGTCTGGGTACTGGCAACCGGGTACTGGGTACTGACCTATGAAGCGCGTCGTCCACGCCGCCTGCTCGCACGACTGCCCTGACGCTTGCGGCGTCCTGATCACCATCGAAGACGGCCGCGCTACCAAAATTCAAGGCGATCCAGAGCATCCTGTTACCCGCGGATTCCTTTGCGCCAAAGTCGCCAAGTATCTCGACCGCGTCTATTCGCCGGACCGCGTCCTCTATCCCATGCGACGCGTGGCTCCCAAGGGCCCGTGTACCGCGGGCGCCCCCGCCCGCGAGGTTTTCCAGCGCATTTCCTGGGACGAGGCGCTCGACGAGATTACGCATCGCTTGCGCCGGATCGTTGCCGAATACGGCTCCGAATCCATCCTGCCCTACTCTTACGGCGGAACCCTCGGCGCGCTCAACGGCGCTTCCATGGATCGCCGTTTCTTCCACCGCCTGGGCGCTTCGCAACTGGATCGCACCATCTGCTCTAGCGCCGGCGAAGAAGGCCTGAAATCGGTGATTGGCATCAAGCTCGGAACCGAGCCGGAACAGTTTGCCCATTCGCGTTACATCATCGCTTGGGGCGCGAATATTCATGGCAACAACGTCCACCTCTGGCCCTTCATCGAAGACGCTCGCCGCCAGGGCGGGAAGCTGGTGGTCATCGATCCCTACCGCACGCGCACCGCGAAATGCGCAGATTGGTACCTGCCGATCAATCCCGGCACCGATGCCGCTCTCGCGCTCGGCCTGATGCACGTCATCATTAACGAGAATCTTTTCGACGCCGACTACGTTTCCCGCTACACCGTCGGGTTCGAGGATCTTAAGGCTCGCGCGCAACAGTATCCGCCGGAAAGGGTAGCCCACTGGACCGGCATATCCGCGGACGACGTCCTCAAACTTGCCCGCGAGTATGCGAACACGCGCCCGTCCGTGGTCCGTGTCAACTACGGCATCCAGCGCTCCGAGCACGGCGGCATGTCGATGCGCGCGGTCACCATGCTCCCCTGTTTGATTGGATCGTGGAAGGAAGTCGGTGGCGGCCTACAGCTCTCTCTCAGCGGTTCTTTCGGTTTGAACAAAGAAGCGCTCGAAATGCCCGAGCTCATGCGGAAGGCCCTGGGACGTCCCGCCCGTACCGTCAACATGGTGCAACTCGGCAGCGCGCTGAACTCTCTGATCGTGCCAAAGATGGTGCCGCCCATCCAGGCGCTGTTCGTTTACAACTCGAATCCCGCCGCAGTCTGTCCCAACCACAATGAAGTCGTCCGCGGATTAAAGCGCTCCGACCTTTTCACCGTGGTCCACGAGCAGTTCTTCACCGACACTACCGACTACGCCGACATCGTCCTGCCCGCAACAACTTTTTTCGAGCACAAGGATCTGCAGACCGCTTACGGCCACTACTACCTCCAGGTGTCCAATCAGGCGATGGATCCGGTCGGTGAATGCCGATCCAATGTCAAGCTGTTCCGCGCACTCGCCCAGCACATGGGTTTTGAGGATGACTGTTTCCGCGAAACCGTGGATTCCATGATCGACCGCGCCCTGGAGTCCCCCAACCCGCGTCTGCAAGGCATTACCCGCGACCGTCTGGAACGCGAGCATCGCATCCGCCTCAATTTCGCCGCCTCCGATCGTGTGGGGATGGGCGTCTCGCCCGTCCAAGCCGAGCGCAGCTCGGCACCAACCGCCGCCCCCTTTCTACCCTTCGCCCAAGGCAACTTTCCGACGCCCAGCGGCAAGGCCGAGTTCTATAGCGAAACCCTGAAATCTCAGGGGCTCGATCCGGTCGTCGCCTTCACTCCGCCCGACGAATCGCGGCACGGATCGAAAGCCGCCGGCTTTCCGCTCGAACTCCTCGCTCGCAAGCCCGACAACCATCTCAACTCCTCNNGAGATGCATCCCACCGATGCCGGGGCCCGTGGAGTCAGCAATGGCGACCCCATTCGCGTCTTCAACTCCCGGGGGGAAATCGCCCTCAGGGCCCGCGTCGATGGTTCGGTGCCTCCCGGAGTGGTCGCCGCCCGCCTCGATTGGGCACGGTTCAGCCCCGGCGGCGGCAATATCAATGTCCTCACCTCAGAAAAACTTACTGACATGGGCAACGCGGCCACGTTTTATTCCGTCTGTGTTGAGGTAGAGCTTTTTCGGGCGTGACTCCTGGAGTGAAATTCGTCCCTGCCTTGGACGGTTCTCATTCTCTACCGTATAATTACCGTTTTCCTAACTCTAGTTTTTCGAGGTAGTTGCGATTCATCGCCGTCATCAGGCTATCCCTGTGTGCGCCCCGCGACTCGGCCACAACACGGGCCCGCAGAGAGAACCCTCGTGGTCTCCATCTTCTTCCACCACAAGAGTTTGGAAGCAAAGTTCTGTCCGGAATCGCCTCTTCGGTTGGTTAGCGCTTCTGCTCCTCGCCGTCCCCGTGCTTAGCCAGCAGGACCTCGTCGTCGGCATCACCGTCCACGGCAACCGCCGCATCCCCGCCGATACCGTTAAGGCCCGCATCTTCACCAAGGTCGGCGACGTCTACGACAGCACCGCCATCGAACGCGACTTCAACGCCCTGTGGAACGCGGGCTACTTTGAGGACATCCGCTTCGAGCGCGAGCAGAGCGCCAAAGGTTGGATCCTTCACATCTACCTCAAAGAGCGCCCCACCATCCGCGAAATCAACTACAGCGGCCTGAACGCCGTTTCCACCAGCGACGTGCTCGACCGCTTCAAGGACCGCAAGGTCGGACTCTCCGTGGAGAACCAGTACGATCCCACCAAGATCAAGAAGGCCGAAGTCACCCTCAAACAACTGCTCGCCGAGCACGGCCGCCAGTTCGCCACCATCCGCACTGAAGTCCGCCCCATCCCGCCCGCCGCCGTGGGCATCACTTTTGTGATCCGCGAAGGCCCCAAGGTCAAGGTTGGTAACATCCGCTTCCGGGGCAACAAACATGTCAATGACCGCACCCTGCGCGCGGCCATGAAGAACCTCAAGCCCATCGGCATCCCGCACTCCATCTTCCTCGAAAACCTCTTCGCCAAAACCTACGACGCCACCAAACTCGAGGAAGATACCGAACGCGTACGCGCCGAGTTCCAGAACCGCGGCTACTTCAAGGTCCTCGTCGACGACCCCAAAGCCGAGATCCACGACACCGGACACACCGGCTTCCATGTTCCCTGGCTCCAGCCGGGCTTGGGGAAGTCCGTCGATATCACCATGCCCATCGAGGAGGGTGACCGTTACCACCTCGGTACCATCACCTTCAAGAACAACAAAGCGATCCCCAACACCGCCGCCTTACGCAGCCTTTTCCCGATGAAGGACGGCGACATTTTCAGCCGGGAAAAAATCGCCAAGGGCCTCGAGAACCTGCGCAAAGCCTACGGCGAAGCCGGCTACATTAACTTCACTTCCGTCCCCGATACCAAGTTCGACGACGAGAAGAAGACCGTCAATCTGGAAATCGACGTCGACGAAGGCAAGCAGTTCTACGTCCGCCGCATCGAGTTCCAGGGCAACACCACCACCCGCGACAAAGTCATCCGCCGCGAAATTGCCCTCGAAGAAGGCCAGATCTACAACTCCCGTTACTGGGAGCTGAGCCTGCTGCGCCTGAACCAGCTCGGCTACTTCGACCAGCTCAAGCCCGACGATCCCAATACCACCGAGCGCCACCTCGACGAAAAGGCCGGCACTGTCGACCTCAGCCTGAAAGTCCATGAAAAGGGAAAGAACAGCATCGGACTGCAAGGCGGCGTCAGCGGCCTGGCCGGCGCCTTCGTTGGCCTCAATTACGCCACCAATAACTTCCTTGGACTGGGCGAGACGCTCTCCGTCCAGGCCAGCCTCGGCAGCCGCCAGCGCGACCTCGTCTTCGGATTCACCGAGCCCTATTTGTTCGATCGCCCCATGCAGGCCGGCTTCAACGTCTATACCCGTAAGACCAGTTATGACCAGGCTCGGCAGTATGCCATCGCCACCGGACAGAATTTGAACCTGCCTTCGGCCTACCTCCAGAACCTGCAGAACTATTCCCAGTCCAGCACCGGCTTGAGCCTGACCTTAAGCTATCCCCTGCGCCGTTCCTTCAAGCGCTTTGGCATCAGCTACTCCTTCGACCGCTCTTCGCTGGTCGCCGTCAGCAACGCTTCCAAGCTGTTGTTTGAGAATCTCAACTTCCGCGGCATCACCGGCCCCAACGCGCTCAACGGCATCATTACCAGCAAGATCACTCCCAGCTTCACCATGAACACCCTCGATGCCTCCTACGCTCCACATCATGGCAAGAGCCTGTTCATCGGCGGAGAGTTCTCCGGCCTTGGCGGCACGGTTCACACCATTCGCCCCATCGTCCAGTTCAAACAGTTTTTCCCCATGCAGAAACGGCGCAATGCGCTCGGTTACAACGTCCAGGCTTCGTTCATCACGGGCTTCGGCGGAATTGTCGCGCCTCCATTTGAACGCTCCTACCTCGGTGGTGAAAATGACTTGCGCGGTTTCGACATCCGCACCGTCTCTCCCATCGCCTACCTCGCCAGCGCCCAGACCGTCGCGCTCCAGAACCCCGATCAGAGTTTCGTTCGGGCCAACCCTGCATTCCCGGTCGTACTCAATTCCTCGGGAGCATGCGTCAGCAACTGCTGGTTCATCCCGGTTCCCTACCAGCAGCTCGTAACTCCGGGCGGCGACCTCAGTTTGCACGGCAACCTGGAATACCGCATCACCATCGCCGGCCCAGTTGCCATTGCACCCTTTGTCGACATCGGCACCGATCCCATCATTCGCACCTCGCAGTTGCAGACCAACTTGACCCAGTACAACACGCTGATCAACACTCTGTTCGGTTGTCCACAACTGAATTCGGCTTACGCCTGTGAAGGTGGGCAGACCATCAGCGGCATCCCGCGGAACCTCCGGCCGGTTCCTGGCACCAACTGGGTTCCGCGTATGTCCACAGGCCTCGAATTGCAAACCATGCTTCCGGTCGTCAATGCGCCGTTCCGCATTTACTACGCCTTCAACGCCCTGCGCCTCGACAGCACCGCAACACCACCTGTGCCGATCACCCGCGACATGTTCCCGAACACCGGAGCTGGCTTCTACACTTACCAGACCACGCTTGCGACGCTTGGCTCCAAGTACACTCTCCGGGAACCAAGAAAGACCTTCCGCTTCTCCGTCGCCACAACGTTCTAGGGGCAGTTCCCGGTTCTCAGTTCTCAGTTCTCAGAATTCGGGCGGCAGCAGATCCCACTGCATNNTACTCGATATGCACCAGTCCGCTTGCGGGCTCCGAGGCTGGAGCGGGGCGTTGCGGGGCGCGCCATGCATCCAGCACCGACACCTGATGCACGCACGAGACCGTGCAATGCGGCGCGCATGGCTTCTCTGTATTGAACTCGCGGCGGATATCGGCAAGCGTGTATTTTTCCAGCGGAATCGCCGGATATCC
>PMBA01000238.1:6933-7512 GCA_003152795.1 Acidobacteriaceae bacterium
CGGCTGCACCTGGCCCGAGCCGTCGTGAATGATTCCGACGGTCGAGCTGAAGCCCAGCTCCAGCGCGCGCTTGCCGATGGTGAGCGCGTCCTGCGGATGGCTCACTCCGCCGCCGACCACGGAATTGATATTCACGTGAAACTCCGCGTGCTCGGCCAGCAGTTGCAGTTTCCGGTCGAGCACCTTCAGGCTCTTCTTGGAAACCTCGTCGGGATTCACGTTATCAATCGAAATCTGCAGCCACTCCAGACCTGATTTGTTCAGCCGCTGGATGCGATCCGCCGTCAGCAGATAGCCGTTGGTGATCAGCCCTGACACGATCCTGCGTTTTCGCATCTGGTGAATGATGTCGTCGAGTTGCGGATGCAGCATCGGTTCGCCGCCGCTGATGGTGATCACGGAAGTGCCGAGATTGCCCAGGAGATCGACGCGCCGCAACATCTCGTCGGTCGGCACCGGCTTCGAAAAATTGTCGAACTCATTACAGTAGGTGCAGGCCAGATTGCAGCGCCGGATCGGGATTAGATGCGCCAGCAGAGGGTGGTCCGTCGACACCACGGCCTTCAGGATTTGCCACAA
>PMBA01000081.1 GCA_003152795.1 Acidobacteriaceae bacterium
TTTGCGAATCGCGCCGGCGTGCGGGCCGATTTTTGGAGCGGATAGGATCAGGGTGGAATCCAGATTCAAGAGCTCGTAGCCCGCGGACTTGACGCGTTGCAACGCCTCTTGCAGAAACAGAGAGGAGTCGGCGTTTTTCCATTGCGCGTCGGAGGGCGGGAAGAGCGATCCGATGTCGGGGCCGGCGATCGCGCCGAGCAGCGCGTCGGTGNNAAGCCTCCGATTTTAAGCGGAATGCCAGGCTTGAATTCGTGCGAATCCCAACCGTAACCGATGCGCATTTCAGGTTTCAAAATTTGATCCCGCTCGGCCCCTAAAGGGGCGTGTGGTTCTCGAACTTATGGCATCGCTAAAGCGATGCCCTGATACGAAGCAAAAAACCGTGCCCCGATGCGAAACAAATACCATGTCCCAATACGAAGCTTGAGATACGAAGCGCAAGTGCTCGCTACTGAGCTCCGGTTTTCAGATAGAACTCGGCCAGTTCCATGTCGGCTGGCGTGGTGATTTTCATATTGCGCGGCGAGCCCATCACAACCGCGACCGGCAGGCCGGCGCGCTCGATCAGCGAAGCCTCATCGGTGCCGAGGAAACCGTCGGCGATAGCGTCATCAAAAGCTTTTTTGAGGATGTCGTAGCGAAAGCCCTGTGGAGTTTGCGCCATCACGATGCTGGCGCGCGGGATGGTGGTTTTGATGAGCGCACCATCCGCGGTGCGTTCCACTTGTTTCACTGTGTCGACGGCAGGCCAGCCCGCGATCGCGGCTCCATGTTTGTGCGCGGCCTCGATCACATGAGCAATGATTTCAGGCGACACGAACGGGCGAACGGCATCATGCACCAGGACGATGTCTTCCGGATTGGCGGCTGTGCTGGCCAGGGCGCTCGCCACCGAGTCCTGCCGATGCTCTCCGCCTTCGACGATCTGCAGGCGCTTGCCCAGGATTTCCGGATATTGTTTTTCGATTTGGGCGCGAAAGCCGGCGATCTCGTCCTGGCGAAGAGCGACGATGATCTCGTAGACAGCAGGGACGGCGGCGAACTTACGCAGGGTGTGGACAAGAATGGGAACGCCGCCCAGTTCTTTGAACTGTTTGGTCGGCGCTTTCTTTCGAGACTTCGCGGTCGAGGGCGGAGCCATGCGCGTACCCAGTCCGGCCGCCGGAACAATGACGAAAACCTTCATACGGGCGATCAGTATAGTACAGGAAACGCCTAGTCGGCTGACCGGTCGAT
The DNA here is from genome assembly GCA_003152795.1 of Acidobacteriaceae bacterium. Classification (GTDB taxonomy): domain Bacteria; phylum Acidobacteriota; class Terriglobia; order Terriglobales; family Acidobacteriaceae; genus Acidiflorens. The sequence goes on from PMBA01000081.1 coordinate 1,237, forward strand.
CGCCGCCGACGGGGATTTTTTTGCCGGGTCGGCGGGCGTTCCACTGGTTCCTGGGACCGAAGGCACGGGCACTGCGGGCGGCGACGAGGTTAGCGGCGACGAGACTGCTTTGGCATCGTGGCGGCCCGTCATGCGCTCATCCCACTTGCCAAAAATCATCTTGCCCGCGGTGGTTTGCAAGACCGAGGTCACGGAGATGTCGATGGTCTTGCCGATCATTTTGCGCGCGTTGTCGACGACCACCATGGTGCCGTCGTCGAGATAGGCGACACCCTGGTTGTACTCTTTTCCTTCCTTCAGGATGAATACCCGCATCACTTCGCCGGGNNACGATGGGCTTGAGCGAGTTGGCCAGTTCATTGATATTGAGCACGGCCACACCCTGCAACTGGGCGACCTTGTTGAGATTGAAGTCGTTGGTGATGATCTTGCCCTCATACAGCTTGGCCAGTTCGATAAGCTTCAAATCGACTTCGCGGACGCTGGGGAAGTCGTCTTCCACGATCTGGATGGTGACGGAAGCAGTTTTCTGGAGACGCTGCAGGATGTCGAGGCCGCGGCGGCCGCGATTGCGTTTGAGGGAGTCGGCGGAATCGGCCACCAGTTGCAATTCGCGGAGCACGAACTGCGGGATCACAATCAGGCCGTCGAGGAAACCGGTCTCGGCGATGTCGGCGATGCGGCCGTCAATAATGACGCTAGTGTCCAGGATCTTGAAGCTCTTCTTGCCCGTCTTTTCGCCGCCGAAGATCCCGCCGAGCGCCGCCAGATTGAGCAGGTCGCCCTTGTTGGCGCCGACCGCCAATCCCACGTAGGCCATGACCATCATGACCATGATCTGCAAGAAGCTCTGGGTCGGGCTGGCGGGGATGCTGTTGCGAATGACGAGGGCGAAAAGATACGCGCCAACGATGCCGAGCACGCTGCCGATGGCGGCTCCGATCAGGCGCTTCAGGCTCATCGCGCGCAACCTCCACTCGAACACGATGATGGCGGCGCCGATCAGCAGACCGACGACAGCAGCATAGCTTGAGGGCAGGCCAAACGGACGAATGAGAAAGCAGATGATACCGACGATGAGGATAAACAAAAAGCGAATAAGTAGGACGTCCACGAGTAAGACCTCTCTCGGGGAAGGCACCGCTCGCGATTCCCGCCCCCGCCAGTCGTCCAAGGCGAATGATATTAAGCCTTGCGCCAGCGTTCTAAATTCACGGGGCTGTATGAAATGAATGCGCGCCCCGCGCCCGGTCCTAGCCGGGTTATTGCAAAAGTACGGGAGAAGTATATACCCGGCATGGGAAGGGAACCAGCGTTTAGGTCTTTCGGTGGAGACGGGGCAAAACCCCGTTCGGCATGGAAAATTTACATCCCGTCGTAATTCGGGCCGCCGCCGCCCTCGGGCGGAACCCAGGTGATGATCTGGTAGGGGTCCTGAATGTCGCAGGTCTTGCAGTGGACACAGTTCGCGGGATTCAGGCTGATGCGTTTGCCATTGGGTGCGGCGGAATCGTCCACCATCTCGTAGACGTTGGCGGGGCAGAAATTCTGGCACGGGCTGCCGAACTCCTTTACGCAACGGTCATTACAGATGTTCGTGTCCTGAATCAGCAAGTGCGCCGGCTGGTCCTCTTCATGCTTGGTGCCGGAATGATAGAGGTCGGTGAGTTTGTCGAAGGTGAGCTTGCCATCGCCTTTTGCCGGGCCAAGCATATGCGCTTCCGCGCCCCCATCGGCGGCTAGCCTGGCAACTGGTTCCAAATTTTCGTACCCCGCATGGGAGGGCACGCGGTTGCGGAGGCCGCCCGGAAAAATGTCCTGCAACACCGTATTGAACATCCCGGCGATCATGCCATTCTTGAATCCCTGGTGGAAATTGCGCACCGGCCACAGCTCATCGTGAATCCAGCTGGTTTCAACGCGCCGCTGGAACTTGCTTAGCGCGGCCGCGGACGAGTCCGATTTCACCAGCGCGTCGAATGCAGTCTCGGCCGCCAGCATGCCGCTCTTGATCGCGAGATGAATCCCCTTCAGGCGCGCGGAGTTCAGAAAGCCGGCGGAGTCGCCCACGATCATCCATCCGTCTCCGCCGAGCGGCGGCAGCGACCACCATCCGCCATAGGGAAGCGACTTGGCTCCGTAGCGGATCATCTTGCCACCCGCGAGCAACCGGGCAATAAAAGGATGCTGCTTGAACGCCTGCAGCACATGCTGCGGATCAAGCCGCGGGTCGCGATAATCCAGCCCGGTAACGAAGCCGAGCGACACCGTATTGTCCTTTGACCCATAAATCCACGCGCCGCCATATTCTCTCGTGGTCAGCGGATACCCCATGGTGTAGATGACTTCGCCCGCCTGAATTCGGCCGGACGGCACCTCCCACAACTCCTTCACCCCCACGCCGTAAGTCTGCGGGTTGCGTTCTTTCATCAGGTCAAACTTCTGGATGAGTTGCTTGGTGAGCGATCCGCGGCTGCCTTCGGCAAGCACGACGACCTTCGCTTTCACGTCGTAGCCCGGCTCGAAATTCGATTTCTGCTGGTTCTGCTTGTCCACGCCTTTGTCGTCTGTGCGCACGCCGATGACTCGGTCGCCGCCGCCGTCCTTCTCAAAGAGCAGTTCCGATCCGGCGAAGCCCGTGAAAATCGTGATCCCCGCTTCTTCGACTTTCCCCGCCAGCCACTTCACGAAACGGTTAATCGAGATGACGTAGTTGCCGTGATCCCGCAGCGGCGGAGGCGTGATGGGAAGCTGGTAGTGTCCGGTGCGCGTCAGGAAGTAAACGCCTTCCTTGTGGACTTCCGCCTCGAGCGGGGCTTCGTTTTCGAATCCCGGCAGCAGTTCCTTCATGGACCGTGGATCCAGCAGCGCGCCGGAAAGACAGTGCTGTCCGGCCTCGCGCGCCTTTTCGAGCACGTAGATATTTTCCTTGCTCATCAAGGCTTCGGGATGGCGCCCGTTGTGATCGTCGATCAACTGCGAAAGCCGCAGCGCGCATGCCATGCCCGCAGGCCCGCCGCCGACGATGACGACATCGGCCGGCATTTCGGGATGCTCGACGTTGGGGAGAGGCTTGCGAAAGATCAGTGTCATGGTTTGATGGCCGAAAGTTCGACGCTAAATGGAAAAACGCCACGCAGTTTATTGGCAAGGGTCCGATCCGCGCTTCCAGAGCGTACTTGCCGCCCTGCCGCCTCCACGAGCATCAGGTCGGAACCAACGGGTTCCAATTCATCGTTCCGGAATTTCTCGAGAACAAGATCCTCTTCGCACGGCATCATTGTACGACGATCCCTTCCCGTTTTGCTTGCGTCACCATTTCTTGAAGATGACCGCGACGGCGCCGATCATCATGGCAAAACCCACGAGATAGTTCCACTTCAGCGGTTCCCGAAGATACAAGACCGAGAAAAACGAAAACACGGTCAGGGTAATGACTTCCTGAATGGTCTTCAGCTGCGCTGTGGTGAACTCGTAGGAGCCGATGCGGTTGGCCGGCACCTGAAAACAGTATTCCGCAAAGGCAATGACCCAACTGATGACGATCACCTTGAACAGCGGCGCTTGACGATACTTCAGATGGCCGTACCAGGCGAAGGTCATGAAAATGTTGGAGAGGGTCAGGAGGAGAACCGTTGTCATAAGAGTATGTTGCCCGAATCCGGACCTCGGTTCTAGTGTTTCGCCGGTGGACCAACGAGCGCCTCGCCCGTCCTCGGCCAGTTGAGGCCTTCCCCCGTGTCCCTGTGGTTCAAGCCTTCCTCCGTATATCGCGATGCTCTCCGAATGCACCCTCCTCGAAAGCGCCCATCCGCTCCTGCTAACATCGCTTACGATGCTGGAACCCTCCACTCCAGTGCAGTTCGTAAAAGGCATCGGCCCGCGCCTCGCCGAGATCCTTGCCGCCAAGAGCCTCGCCACCGTCGACGATCTCCTCCACTACCTGCCCTTCCGCTACGAAGACCGCCTGAACCCGCGTTCGGTCGCCGAACTGCGCGCCGGAGAAATGGCCACGGTGATTGCCGAAGTCCGCAACTCCGGACTGTTTCGTACCCGCCGTATGCCCATCTTTCAGCTCACCGTGGGCCAGGGTCGTACCAAACTGAAGTGCCTGTGGTTCAATGCCGCATATCTCGAGGGCCGCTTCCAGCCCGGACAGATGCTGGCGCTCTACGGCAAGGTCGAAGAGGATCGCGACGGTCACCTGCAGATCGTGCAACCGCAATTCGAGATTCTTGGCGACATCAACGAAGAAGGCGGCGCCGGCGAGGCCGAAAAAAAAGCGGCCGCATCGCTCGAGATCGGGCGCATCGTCCCCATCTACGAATCGACCGGCCAGGGCAAGTTGACGCCGCGCTGGTTCCGGCGCGTGATCCGATGGACCCTCGAAAATTTGAGCCCCGATCTCCCCGATCCAATCCCCGCCGCGGTGCGCGCGCATCTGAGCCTGCTGTCTCCGCGTGAAGCGTTGTTCAAGGTTCACTGGCCCGATGCCGGCGAAAGCTTTAACGATCTCCAATCGTCGCGCACCCCTGCACACATACGAATGATCTTCGATGAACTGTTTTTCATCGAGCTCGGCCTCGAACTCAAGCGCCGGGAGCAGAAAGCGCAAACCGGAATCGCCTTCCAGCTTAACGACGGCGTGCGCCAGGCGATCAAGAAGATCCTGCCGTTTCATCCCACCGCCGCCCAGAAACGAGTGCTGAAAGAAATCGCCACCGACATGCAGACCCCCAGCCCCATGCGCCGTCTGCTGCAGGGCGACGTCGGATCAGGCAAAACCATCGTCGCCTTCCAGGCTGCGATCATCGCCATCGAAAACGGCTACCAGGTCGCTTTGATGGCTCCCACGGAAATCCTGGCTCAGCAGCATTATTTTTCCGCCCGCCAGATTCTCGAACGAGCCGGATACCGCATCGTCCTCCTCACCGGCTCGCTCGAACAGGATCGCAAACGCGACGCGCGGCGCCACATCGCGCAAGGCAACGCGCAACTCGTAATCGGAACCCACGCCTTGATTCAAGACCGCGTCGAATTCGAGAATCTGGGCCTGGTGGTAGTCGACGAACAACACCGCTTCGGCGTAATGCAACGCCTGAAGCTGATGAAGAAAGAGGGTGCGGGGACCACCCAGAATCGCGTAGGGGCGGACGCCCTCGTCCGCCCAGGCNNCCTGAAGTCTGGGACTTTGTCCGCAAGCAGATCGCCGCCGGACATCAGGCCTACGTCGTGTATCCCGTGATCGAGGAAAACGAAGAGCGCGAACTGAAGGCCGCCGAGCAGATGCACCGCCAGTTGCGGGAAAAGATCTTTCCCAACCTTCACGTCGGATTGCTGCACGGCCGTCTTGATGCTGCCGACAAAGAACGCGTAATGCGCGAATTTCAGCAGGGCAAGATCGAAATTCTTGTCGCTACCACGGTGATCGAAGTCGGCGTGGATGTCGCCAACGCCACCGTCATGGTCATCGAGCACGCCGACCGCTTCGGATTAGCGCAGCTCCACCAGTTACGCGGACGCATTGGCCGCGGCGCAGCAAAGTCCTACTGCGTGCTCATGCGCGGCGGAAAGGTCTCCGAAGAAGGCGAACGCCGTCTCGACGCCATGGTACGCACGAACGACGGGTTCCAGATCGCCGAACTCGACCTCGAACTGCGCGGCCCCGGCGAATTCTTCGGGACCAGGCAGGCCGGCATCCCCAGCTTCCGCGTGGCCAACATCATCCGCGACCGCCAACTGCTGGAAGCGGCCAAACGCGAGGCTGCCTTCGTGATCTCCGGCCCGAATCCCGAAATATCAAAAGCAGAGATCGATCGCGCCCTCAAGGAAATGCGGTCGCGCTGGGCGCTCAGTTACGGACTGGTTGAGGTGGGGTAGAACTCGGCGAAGAAAGCCGGTTTGTGCGCTGTTCCGCCCGCCAAAATGGGCCCGCGAGCGGTCCCAAAGCGATCATTTTGCTCATTGGACATGCGTGAGAATTGAGCGTAGTCTAACAGTGAGTGAGTAGTTCCTCTCCTCTTTCAGGTCCCCTGAGCTAAGTCAGTTCATCTGAAGTACCCTCCTCTTAGTCCCGCTCTACCCATGAGGTTCCCATGATAGATTCCAAGTCCCCCAAACAAGCGCAGGTAAAGACCGTCGCAGCCCCGAAAAGCTCTGGCCCGAAAAGTTCAACCGACAACGTGGTGAAGATGCCGAACCCTGTCCCGTCGCCAGACAGGACCAGAGAGCGCGCCTATGAACTGTATGAGACGCGTGGTCGCGGACCCGGTCAGGACGAGCAGGACTGGCTCCGCGCCGAGCAGGAGATCCTCAAACGCTAGCCGCGGAAACACCACCTCCTCCGTTACCCGTGTTCTGCTGGAAGGCAGGAGGACGGCCGTGGATTGCTTAGTCTGCAGGATCTTGGAGCGAGATGTCGAATCCAGACGCAACCAGTACTTTGAAGCCCGTTCCGCTGCGTTTTATCGGGTCAGCACGGAGCTCGCCGCTTACAAGAACGTCGAGATGGAACGCGCCAAGAGCGACTTGGAAGAGCACCGGATGGTATGCCTCTCCGCCGCTAAGGTAGGGCCTGGCCCCAGAGGCCCCGCGGCCAGCATAAAGTCGAGCGGCCCTCACCCCGCTGCGTCGGCTTTGGTTCTGCTATGATCGCGGCAGGGCCGGGAAAACCGGCGGACTTCACCCTTCACGAGGAGTTTTTGTCATGGAAACGCCCGGTCTTCCTCTAGGCTCCCGCCGTAACGAAGACATCGCCCTTGATCTCATGAAATTTATCGCCATGACCACCGGCTACGGCAAGACCGTCGGGTCTGGAGTCGGCTTCCAGGGCGGTGGTGCCGCCGCCAAGCCCGAGGATTACGCCGCCCATCTGCTGGAACTCTACGGGCGCTGTTTGCAGTCGGTCGCCGGGAAGTGATGAATCGGGATTGAGTCTTGAATCATTGGCAAACTCGAATGGCGGAATGGTTCAATGACTCAATGGTTTAATGATTCAATGACATAGCTCCGAAGGCTCGTTGACAAGCGCATCGGCGCTGGGCTATCCTAATGGTCTTTGGAAGTCCTGCGGCTGCCCGCCTGGAACACCTAGCGCGCGTTCTGCGTGGATCGATCATTGATAGTGATATTGCTTAGGGCACTCAGCAGTCTTCATAGCGTTCTTTAGTTTTCCGGGAGAGTTCCGATGTCAACCTATTTCCCCAAAGAAGGGGATATTACGCGTAAGTGGTTTGTGGTGGACGCAACCGGGCTGCCGCTCGGCCGCCTCGCCTCGCGCATAGCCCGCATCCTGATCGGCAAAGAAAATCCGAAGTACACGCCGTTTATCGACACCGGCGATCACGTGGTCATCATCAATGCCGACAAGGTCAAGATCACCGGCATGAAGGCCGACCAGAAGGTCTATCACCGCTACACCGGCTATCCCGGCGGGCTGCGTTCGGAAGAAATGAAGAAGCGACTGGTGCGCAAGCCCGAGCTGATCATTGAAGACGCCGTGTCGCGCATGCTGCCCAAGAACAAGCTGGGCAAGCAGATGTTTACGAAGCTGAAGGTTTACCGCGGCGACAAGCACCCGCACGAGGCGCAGAAGCCCGAAGCGAAGGTGTTTGCGTAAGACAGTTGCAAGCTGCGCAGGCAACAGACAGATATTTTTTGGAAAGGTTAACAGGCCAAACGCTTCATTCTTCGCGCATGCGAGTGCTCGAAGCTCGAAGCTCGCGGCTCGAAGCTAAAAATGGCTGAAATCGTTCAATATTACGGAACTGGACGCCGCAAGACGGCGATCGCGCGCGTTTTTCTTCGTCCCGGCAGCGGCGAGTTCAAGGTCAACGGCAAAGCGTTCGATGAGTATTTTGTGACGCCTTCACAGCGCATTGCCGCGAAGCGTGCGCTGGTCCAGACCGACACGGCCGCCACATTCAATGTCCTGGCCAACGTGTGCGGTGGCGGCGTGGCGGGCCAAGCCGATGCTGTTCGTCTCGGCATCACCCGCGCTCTCATGCTGTTCAACGCGGAACTGCGCAAGCAACTCAAGGCTGAAGGCATGGTCACCCGTGACCCGCGCGCCAAAGAGCGCAAGAAGTATGGACAGAAGGGCGCAAGAAAGCGCTTCCAGTTCAGCAAGCGGTAAAGACTTGGACTTTAGCTTTTGGCCCTGACTGACGGCTGAAAGCTGATGGCTGATAGCTGGTTTTATGTGTTCAATTCATCCCCCCACCTCCCCTGAGATGGGGTGGACGGGAATGGCAATCCGGGGCCTGTCAGTGTCCGGATGNNTGGAATCCAAAGATGAAGGAGTACATCTTTGGCGAGCGCAATGGAATCTACATTATCGATCTGCAGAAGACGCTGAAGATGTTCAAGGAAGCGTCGAAATTCGTGCAGGATCTGGCCGCCGACGGCCGCATCATTCTCTTCGTGGGCACCAAGCGCCAGGCACAGGACGCAATCGCCGAAGAGGCGCAGCGCTGCTCCATGTTCTACGTGAACCAGCGCTGGCTGGGCGGCCTGCTGACCAACTGGGTCACGGTGCAGAAATCCGTGAAGCGTCTCAAGGAACTCGACGAGATGGCNNACCGATGGCCGTTACGATCTGCTGCCGAAGAAGGAAGTCATCAAGCTCGAGCGCGAGCGCAAGCACCTGCAGGCCAATCTCGCCGGCATCAAGAACATGACCCGCTTGCCGGATGCCATCTTCGTCATCGATTCGAATAAGGAACAGATCGCGGTGCGCGAATCGCGCAAGCTGGGCATTCCCGTCGTCGCCGTGGTCGACACGAACTGCGACCCGAGCGAAGTGGATTATGTGATTCCGGGGAACGACGACGCGCTCCGAGCAATCCGGCTGTTTACCTCGAAGATTTCGGAGTCCATTGCCGAAGGCGTTCATGCCAGGGACGACAAGCAGATGGCGGAGATTCAGGCGGTGGCAGAACCCGCACCGGCCGTCGCGACTCCGGAAGCTGAAGTCGTATTTGCGGAAGTCGTCGCGGAAGACGTAACCGCGGCTCCGGCTGCGGGGCTTGAAGGCGCGGCTCCCGAAGGCGAAGAGATTCGCATGGAAGACGTGCTGGGCAAGGGCACGCGCAAGCGTCCCTCAGCGGCTACGGAAGATGTCGACGAACTGCAGGCCGAGACGCGCCGGTTCTAGGAAAACACAGGTTTCAAGGTTCAAGGTTGCAAAGTTTCAGGATTGCAACCTTGATTAGTTCTCTGACTGGCCCTCCGACTGACCCTCCTTGAAACTCTGAAACTTTGCAACTTTGAAACCGAGGTTCTAATGAGCACCACTATGGAAAACATTTCTGCTGCCCAGGTTAAAGAGCTCCGCGAAAAAACCGGAGCCCCCATGATGGATTGCAAACACGCTCTGACCGAAGCCAAGGGCAACTTGGAGGAGGCCATCGTCGTGTTGCGCAAAAAAGGTGTATCCGTGGCCGCCAAGAAAGCCGCGCGCGTCACCAGCGAAGGGTCGGTGGCGCATTACATCCATGCTGGCGGCAAGATCGGCGTCCTGGTCGAGGTCAACTGCGAAAGCGATTTCGTGGCCCGCACCGAGGACTTCAAAGAGCTGACCCATGATATCGCCATGCACATCGCCGCCAGCGATCCGAAATTCGTGCGCAAAGAAGACGTCACGCCCGAAGCTTTCGAGCGCGAGAAGGACATTTATCGCGCCCAGGCGATTGCCAGTGGCAAGCCCGCGAACATCGCTGAGAAGATGGTTGCCGGCAAGATGGAAAAGTTCTACGAAGAGGTTTGCCTGCTGGAGCAGCCCTTCATTAAAGACCAGACCATCAGCATCTCGCAGTTGATCGCCGCCAAGGTTGGCAAACTCGGCGAGAACATTGCCGTGCGCCGCTTCGCCCGCTTTAAAGTTGGCGATGCGACCGCTACCGTTGCCTTCGTCACAACCAAGCCCGACAGCGATGCCGGCGAGGCATCCGCGCCGGTGGCCAAGTAGCAGCCGAATAGGGGCGCTGCGGCGCCCCTTTTGATTTATGCTTCCCTGTAGCCGATTGTCATCCTGAGCGAAGCGAAGGACCTGTTTTTTCATGTCTGCTCCCATCTTCAAACGCATCCTGCTGAAAATTTCCGGTGAAGCCCTCGCCGCCGATCAGGGTTTTGGCATTGACACCAAACGTATTCATGAAATCGCGGCGGAACTGGCCGATGTCCACACTCTCGATATCCAGATGGCCATCGTCGTGGGTGGCGGCAATTTCTTCCGCGGGGTTGCCGACCAGGCCAAGGACATGGATCGCGTCTCCGCCGATCACATGGGCATGCTGGCCACTGTCATCAACTCGCTGGCGCTGCAGGACGCTCTCGAAAAGCAGAACGTCTTCACCCGTGTGCA
>PMBA01000382.1:0-10033 GCA_003152795.1 Acidobacteriaceae bacterium
TCCGCGATGCGCGGTTGAAAATTTATGGCCGAAATCGCGTCGTACGCCTCTTCACCCTTGAGCGGGAAATCGCTGCGCATGACCTGGAACGGAATGTAGGCGCGGGTGTTGGTCGAGTTTTCGTCGCCGCGCCCCACGCGCTTCAGAGTGCCGATGACTTCAAAGCGATGCCCATTGAGCAAAATGAAAGACCCCAGCGCCGGGCGTCCCGGAAAAAGGTTGCGCGTCATTTCATCGCCCAGGACGACCACTCCCCGTTTTTGCGTTTCGTCGAGGTCGTTGAGCCAGCGCCCCTGTTTCACCGGCAGAAAGCGGATTCCGTTGTATTGCGGTTCGGTGCCGGTCAGCAGGCCACTGGCGCTGGCAAACTCGCTCACCGCATGCACGTCGCTGTTGTTCAGAACGGGCGTGATGGCCAGAATGTGCGGAGATTCTTTGCGGATGTCGAGGTAATCCTGGTAAGTGAGCCGGTACTCGCGGGCAGAGTTGATGCTGCCTTGAACCACCGGGGCGCGCCCGGGGAACAGCATCATGATGTTTTCCCCGATCTCCGAGAGGTTGCGCTTGTTGCCGGTTCGAAAGCCCTCGCCGAGGCCCACCAGCAGTAGCAGGGAACCCACTCCCCAGGCAATGCCGAACATGGTGAGGAACGAACGCAGTTTGTGCGCCCAGAGGGTGCCGAAAATCTGCGCCAGAACATCGATCGCCATTTGCATTGGGCTTTATAACTCGCAGGGCTGCTTCCAGCCGTTGGCTCTTACCGCTCAGCAACCCGCTTCTCGCTACCGCTCCTGGCCGTTCGCAGGTTGCTGAATCGCCCGGNNTGGACGTTTTTCACGCTGGTTCGCTTTCCACGACTGCACCGGTATTGGTGCAATGGCTGGACTTGCGGGCGCGCTCGCTTCGCGTCATCGCCGGTTGAGATGGTAGGGAATCGCCGGGTGTCCTTTCAGCGCCGCCCGAATCTGCCGGCGCTGCTCGGCGCTCAATGCGGTGAATTGGAATCCGTACTCTGTTCCCAGCACCCGAACCACCTTCGCCGGGATCGCCAGTTTTTCGGAATCGGGCAGCGGGACTTCGAGCACAACCAACTCGTCCAGAGTGAGAGGTTCGGCCACGAACGCTCCCAGACCACTCTCGCTGAGATCTCGCGCCCAGCCCTGCCGGCCAAGTTTCTTGGTGTCCCGGTGGAGACGAATTCGGATCCTTGCGTCGAATACATGCCTGGCTGCGATCCGTGCCGGCGAACCGGTTCCGTCATCGGGAAAAGGAGTTTTCATTCGTCGACAGGCGTTTTCCGCCCACACAATCGGACCATGAAGAATACCAGAGAGCGCTGGCGGCAGGCGTCGCGACCGGGCCCGCGGTAGTGGCTCAGGCGAGGTCCCCGCATGTTTGGCCTGACCTGGTCTTACTTCAATATCTCGTCGATGGTCACGATATCCACTAACCCGGAGCAGCCGTAGATTGCCGGGAGAATTCGATCTGCCGGGTGGATGCGTCGCAACTGTGCCACTCGCTCCGTTCCTGCCCGATAGGCCGGAAGATACATCCTGCCCAATAGCGGATGTTGACCCCATGCGCCAGAAAGCTTGTCCGCGCGCTCTTCCGTGACCAGGAAATCCCGGCGAAGTGCGGCCGCCACTTTTTCGCGCGGCACTCCTTCTCCCCACGTCAAGTAGGACGACTGATTCTTGGCATCATCCTGAAGTAACGCCAGCAGCACGCCGATCTGCAAGTCTTCGTCCGGTAATTGCTCGATTTCGGTTACGCCATGAGCGATCAGAATGGCATTGTTCGCGACCCCCTCGAACAGGGTCGCCGCGCGCGTGTTCATGGTCAATACCGTGGCTTCGAACCCGGCTTTTCCGCGGACATAGAGATTCTGCAGGTAGGCAAACGTGGTAACGTGCCCGGGCACGACTTCATGGCTCACCAGTTGCTCAAACTCCGGCACCGAGATTTGCAACGAGGCGTTAATCTCGTAGGAGGCTTCGTACTGCGGACTGCCATCTGAGTTCCGCGCTCGCCCAAGGTAGTTCATCGAGCCCGAAAACCATGCGTCCTTGATCGGCAGGAATTCAATGTTGGCCCGAGGCACCGGCCCAAAATCGCGGGGCAGATAGGGCAGCAGGTTGTCAGCGCTTAGGCGGTCAAAGTGAGCGATCATTGCCGCTCCCAGAGCGCGGACAGAAGCCATCGGAACCACACGGTCCCGCCGCCACGAATCGACCGCCCCGAGAAGGCCGCCAGAACTGGAGGTTGAGTGCCCCGCGCGGCCCAATAACTCGGCCACCCGCTCCCGTTTCGCTTCCGGGCGGGAGGCTTCCGGCGGCCGGCCCGTCGAGGACTCAACACAGCGGGCATAGGGAACCGGCGTGCCCTTGCCGAGCGTTTCCATGGCCAGGTCCCACATCGTCTCCAGGCAAAGCGCCAGGCCCTGCAGATACTGGCCGCGCACGCCGCCGCTCTTCCCGGCCTCGATCTTGCGGGCCTCGTCGCGAATTCCGGCGATGGCCTGCGGCAGGTTCACCTGACGCAGGTACTCCTCCACCGCCTGACGATCGACGTTCTTGCCGGAAACGCCACCGGTCTCCCGCACCCGCGTTGCCGCCGGAACCGTGTAGGCCGGAGGGAGCGGCTCATCCGAGAACCACGAGTCAGCGATGAATCGTCCCGTGCCAGAGGCACACATGACATCGCCGCCCCACAGCGTATCGATACCGAGAACTGCATCTGCGACAAATCGTCCTAGCGAGTCCATGCCGATCTCCTCATTGTTCTTGTTTTTCTGCAGAAACTTTCTTCAGTGAGCCGAACCACACGTACACGCAGAGGCCAACAAACAGCAGCGCCGAAACGATTTGGGACACCGCATTGTTGGAGTAGAAAGGCGTCTTGATGAGATCTTCGCGATATCCGGGAACCAGTCGAAACGCCGCGCCCAAAACACCGCCCAGCGCGCCGCCCGCCATCAGCCCCGATGCAATAATGACGCCGCGTTCGCGAATGGTCTTTCCGGTTTGGCCGCCGGTTTTTTCGGAGCGTTTGTTCAGGTAGTGGGAAAGGAATCCACCAACCAGCGCGGGCGTGTTCAGTTCGAGCGGCAGGTACATTCCCAGGGCGAAGATCAGCGAGGGCTGCCCCAGCATCTCCAGAACCACCGTAATCATCGCGCCGGCGCCGAACAGCAGATAGGCGATCGGCTGATGACTCATGAATCCTTCCACCAGAGCCTTCATAATCGACGCCTGGGGCGAGGCCAGAACCGGCCGCAGATCACCCGGCAGTGCTTCCCCGAACTGGAAGGTGCGAGCCAGCATCACCACCGTGAGTCCAACCACGATGGCGGCCGCAACCACACCCAGGAACTTCACTTTCTCCTGCGCCGACGGCGTCGACCCCAGCCAATACCCCGTTTTAAGGTCGGTGATGGCCTGTCCCGACACGGACAATGCGGTGCACACCATGCCTGCGATCGCCATCACGAAAAACATTCCGGTTGTTCCCGACAGCCCGAATCGCAGCAGCACAGCGCAGGAAATGATAATCGTGAGCATAGTCATCCCAGAGACTGGATTGCGGGCCGTCGTGGCAATGGCATTTGCCGCCACCGATGTAAAGAAGAACGAAAACACGAGCGTAAGCGCCAGACCGATCGCCACCACACTCCAGGAGGCTGCCAGATGCCCAAGCAGCATGGCCACTCCGATGGCTCCGATCACAACTCCGAGGAAAATGGAAATCATCGGGATGTCGCGATCGGTTCGCTCCTCGGTGACCGCTTCGCTCTTGCGGAATACCCGGAGCGCGATTGCAAAAGACCCGGCCACCACGCGCAATGACCTGACAATGCCGAAGATGCCCGCCGTCGCAATCGCCCCCACGCCAACAAATCGAACGTAGCCGCGATAGATCTGTACCGCGGTCATGTGCGAAATCGGAATCGTTGCCGGATATACAGCACTGTCAAAGTGACTGCCGATGAACCATATCAGCGGCACCAGCACCAGATTNNAGGATCATGGAACTGCGCAGTCCCATCACGTAGCCCAGTCCCAGGATGAAGCCGATGGCGTCGAAACTGAAAACCATGCGCGCGCGGTCCGACAAGGTTCGAAACAGGGGCACAAACTGAAAATCGACGAACTCTTTCCAAACCTGGAAGGTCGTCACAAACAAGTCATAAATTCCCGCGATCAACGTCGCCTGCAGCAGCAGTTTGGCTTGCGATCCCCCTTTCTCGCCCGTGACCAGAACCTCCGCGATGGCGGTGGCTTCCGGGTAGGGAAGCAGTCCGTGCATTTCCCGCACGAAATAACGCCGTAACGGAATCAGAAAGAGAATGCCCAGACATCCGCCCGCCAGGCAGATAAAAATCGTCTGTACCGGGTGCGGATCGAGTTTCAGAATATATAACGCCGGAACCGTGAACACCGCGCCCGCCACCACCGACCCCGCGACCCCGCCAATGCCGGTCATGATCACGTTCTCCAGCAGGCTCGACCGTCGCCGGTAAAGACGGGCCAGGCCAATCGCCAGAATCGAAATCGGGATTGCCGATTCCATCACCTGTCCGACTTTCAGTCCCGAATATGCGGAAGCCACCGTGAAAATAACGCAGAGCAAAATGCCCCAGCCGATGGATCGCGTCGTGAGTTCCGGCACATGCGCTGCCGCCGCTACGACCGGCGCGTACGATTCGCCCGGTTTCAGAGGTTGGTACGCGTTTTCGGGAAGAGACTTGCTTTCGACTTCGGCCATGGGTGAATGAGCCTCCGGGGCGGACACTTTTGACCGTAAACACGGCCGTCATCGTCGCCCCATCGCGGTCCACTCGGAAAAAGGGCCGCTGTTGTCCATCGGCAAGTCAAACATAGCGCGCGCAGAAACAGCAAGGGCGGAAGTCACACGGGGAAGGAAACTCGGGGCCGATCCCCCAGCGCTCCTTGCGCTCAACCATGAGCTCAGTTGGAGAGTCGCGCCCGTCGTGTCCGGGATGACCGCCCCCTGATTCAGGTGGATTCGAGTGATGGTCCTGGTGTATGGTGCCTAGTTCACTGCCCGGCTTGTTAGGAAATCTGCCATGCCCAGACCCTGCCCAAGTTTGCCCAGGATGTTGCTCGTTATTTCCGCTCTGTTGTGCGGAGCGAGCGCTCAAACCTCCAACCCTCCCGATTTAACCAAACAGCCCACGCTTTACGTGGTCGGTTATGCCCACCTCGATACGGAGTGGCGATGGGAGTATCCCCAGGTCATCGACGAATACCTGCGCAAGACCATGGAGGATAACTTCACCCTGTTTGAAAAATACCCCCATTATGTTTTCAATTTCAGCGGCGCCAACCGTTACCGCTTCATGAAAGAATATTTTCCCGCCGATTACGCGAAGTTGAAAAAGTACGTCAAGTCTGGAAGGTGGTTTCCCGCGGGCTCTTCCATGGAAGAGGGAGACGTGAACGCGCCCAGTGCCGAGACCATCATCCGTCAAATTCTTTACGGGAATGACTGGTTTCGCCATGAATTCGGTAAAGCCAGTGCCGAGTACATGCTGCCCGACTGCTTCGGCTTTCCGTCGTCGCTGCCGACGATTCTCGCGCACTCCGGCGTCAAAGGCTTTTCCACGCAGAAACTGGTGTGGGGATCCTCGGCTGAAGGCGGCGGTCCGGACTCTCGCGAGAAGACCCCGGAAGGCACTCCGTTCAATGTGGGCGTCTGGGTGGGACCGGACGGAGAGAGCGTGCTGGCAGGTTTGAACCCGGGTGATTATAGCGGTGGGATTGATACCGATCTCAGCAAGCCTCTGCCTTCTGCTCCCCCGAATGACGCGCTCGTGGAGGCGCGGAAGAAATTCGAACCGCTGCGGCAGAAAATCGAGCGGCTCGAGAGTAGCAATCAGCCGCTCGATCCGGCAGATATCAAGGAATTCATCAAACTGCGCAGTGAGCGTGACGGCCTCGCCAAGGCACAAAGCGATCGCGAACTGAAGCGATATCAGGACGACTGGGCAACCCGAGTCGAGCAGAACGGCAAGGCCAGCGGCGTATACACCGATTACCACTATTACGGTACGGGAGACATCGGCGGAACTCCGGACGAGGAGTCTGTTAAACGGCTGGAAGCTATCGTCACCCACGGCGCTGCGAGTCTGCCGCCAGACGGGGAGGACTTTGGCTCCGGCGATCCGCATCCGCAGTGGCCATCCGTGAAGGTTGGCGATGGGCCCGTCCACGTAGTCTCCGCCAATGCGGAACAGATGTTTCTCGACATCACGCCCGCGCAGGCCGCGGGGCTGCCGCGCTTCACCGGCGAAATGGAATTGACCAATCACTCCGCCGGCTCGCTGACTTCGCAGGCCTACCAGAAACGATGGCTTCGGAAAGAAGAGTTGCTGGCCGATGCCGCGGAGAAAACTTCGATTGCCGCTGAGTGGCTCGGTGGCCGCACCTATCCCCGGCAACGGCTGAACGATGCCTGGACGCTCGTCATGGGCGGCCACTTCCACGACATTGCCGCCGGCACCGCCACTCCCAAGTCCTACGAGTTTGCCTGGAATGACGACGTCATCGCCATGAACCAATTCGCGGGCGTCCTGAACAACGCATCCGAAGCGGTCGCTGCGGCTCTAGACACTCAGACCAAAGGTGTTCCGATCGTCATCTTCAACCCCTTGAATATCGCGCGTGAAGAGGTGGTCGAAGCCCGCATCGAATTCCCGGGCAGCATGCCGGACACGGTTCGCGTAATTGGAGCGGGCGGCAAGGAAACTCCAGCGCAGATATCCAACGGCAAAGTGCTGTTCGTTGCCCGTGTGCCCTCGGTGGGCTATGCCGTTTATGATGTGCAGCCGGGCGCCGCGGCCGGACTTACGTCAGCTCTCCAAGTGTCCGAGAACGCGCTGGAAAATCAGTACTACCGGGTGCGGCTGAATCAGGACGGAGACGTTCCCAGTATTTTCGATAAGTCGATCGGCCGGGAATTGCTCGCCGGTCCGGCGCGGCTTGCGATCTCCTACGACAATCCCGTGCAATGGCCGGCCTGGAACATGGACTGGGACCAGGAGCAGGCCGCGCCCAGAGAGTACGTCGGCGGCCCGGCCAGAATCCGTATCGTGGAAAACGGCCCGGCGCGCGTGGCCCTGGAAGTTTCACGCCAAACCGCGGGCTCGCGATTCGTGCAGACCATCCGGCTTTCCGCGGGAGACGCGGGCAAACGAGTGGAGTTCGAAAACGCGATCGATTGGAATACACGCGAGTCGAACCTGAAGGCGACGTTCCCCCTCAAAGCTTCGAATCGCATCGCTACTTACAACTGGGACATCGGAACCATCGAGCGCCCGACCGCGCTGCCCAGAAAATTCGAGGTTCCGTCGCACCAGTGGATCGACTTGACCGACATCAGCGGCGTTTTTGGCGCCACCATCCTGACCGACTGCAAGAACGGGTCGGATAAGCCGAGTGACAACACCATCCGGCTGACCCTGATCCGGACACCCGGTACTCGCGGTGGCTATTCCGATCAGGGCACGCAGGATCTCGGACATCACGAGTTTGTCTACGGTCTTGCAGGACACGGCGGCGACTGGCGCCAGGCCGGAAGCGACTGGCAGGGCCAGCGCTTGAATGATCCTCTGATCGCTTTCCAAACATCCCGTCATGCGGGTCCACTCGGCCGGGAATTTTCCCTGCTGCAGCTCAGCAGCCCGAGGATTCGGCTCCTGGCGTTGAAGAAGGCCGAGCAGAGCGACGAACTCGTCGTGCGCCTGGTGGAACTGGATGGCAAGCCGCAACCGGATATCAAAGTTTCATTCGCGGCGCCGATCTCGTCAGCTCGCGAGGTCAGCGGACAAGAGCAGCCGGTTGGACCCGCCACGATTTCCGGTGGAGTGCTGGTGACCTCGTTCACGGCATACCAGCCGCGAACGTTTGCGATCAAACTGGCGGCGCCCACGGCCAGAGTTGCGGGCGTGCGCTCCGCCCCACTGTCGCTGCAATACGACCTCGCTGTTGCCAGCAACGATGGTGCGCACTCGGCCGGTGGGTTTGATGGCAAAGGCAACGCGCTGCCGGCGGAGACCCTGCCCGCGCAAGTCACTTTTAACGATGTACAGTTCCGCCTCGCGCCGGCAACAACGGGGGAGCCTAACGCAGTCGTGGCCAAAGGGCAGACACTCGATCTGCCAAACGGCCCCTACAACCGTGTCTATGTGCTGGCGGCGGCGGCCGACGGCGACCAGAAAGCGACCTTCAAGACTGGAAGCAGGAACATCGATCTAACGGTTCAGGACTGGGGTGGATTCGTCGGACAGTGGGACGACCGGCAATGGACCACCAGGGATATCCCGACCGAGGGGCGGCCGGGCAAAACCGAGCGCGATGATTATGCCGAAATGATTGCCATCAAGCCCGGATACATCAAACGGGCGGATCTAGCCTGGTATTGTTCGCATCACCACAATGCTGCGGGAGAGAACGTGGCGTACCGCTATTCGTATCTCTTCGCCTATCCGATTGACCTGCCACCCGGCGCAAGCACGATTCAGTTGCCCGACAACCCCAGGATCCGCATTCTGGCAATATCGGCAGCCGAACAGAACCCGGAACTAAAACCCGCGCAGCCGCTGTACGATGTGTTGCCCTCGCCTCTGGCCGACGGAAGATGACGGCCCCAAACTTGGCCGAAAACGACTTGGCCAGTATCTCTCCGGCGCGCGCCAGATTACTGGATCACGACCGTTGGTTGAACCCCCGTGGACCAGATGTCTGCCGGTGGCGTCATCGTCGATGGCAAGGCTCCGCCTTGGGACGTTCCTGCTGAAAGATTGATGGCGAAGCTTACGTAGGCAGCCGAAGCTGCGACCAGCGCACAACTGCTTGCGCAATTCGTGGTAAATGCTACGTAGTATCGNNTCATT
Organism: Acidobacteriaceae bacterium; assembly: GCA_003152795.1. Taxonomy (GTDB): domain Bacteria; phylum Acidobacteriota; class Terriglobia; order Terriglobales; family Acidobacteriaceae; genus Acidiflorens. Next base: position 8,915 of record PMBA01000382.1, read on the forward strand.
CGCCGTATTGTCCGCGGTCGTCACGTCGTAGCCTACCTGGGTGGTGGTGACGTTGTAAGGCAGGAGGACTCCCCAAACCTTGTTGAGATTATGGCCCGCAGCCTGAGTGCCTCCAGTGCGCGCGCCACCGGTTACAAAGAACGGCAAGGTCGCGCTGCTCCCGCTCGCCGCGGAAATGGTCACCGAACCTGGGTTGTTCGTAATGCTGATGTTCTGCCCGGCAGTGAGGGTCCCGAGCACCGGAGCATTCCCCGTTGACCCGATCAGGATTTGCCCGTCGGCAGGCGCAGGTGTCGAAACCAGATTCGCGGGACTGGAGAAGTAGGCGATGCCATTCGTCGTGCCAGCAAGATTGCTGGCCAGCGAGACCGTGCCGCCCAACGCTACGGTTCCACCTCCCGACAATCCCGATCCAGCCAGCACCGTGATGGAAGGATTTGCCAGCATACCGTTGGTGACTCCAGCGGCGGGAATGCTGATGGTGCCGTTCGTCGTGATCGGTCCCCCGGTGAGACCCGCGCCAGTATTCACGCTGGTGACCGTTCCTCCCGAAGCCGTATTGGTGAGCGTGACCGTGCCCCCCAACGCCACCGTTCCACCTCCCGACAGTCCCGATCCAGCCTGCACCGTGATCGATGGATTCGCCAGCATTGTGTTGGTGACTCCGGCGGCGGGAATACTGATGGTGCCGCTCGTGGTGATCGGTCCTCCGGTGAGCCCCGCGCCAGTATTCACGCTGGTGACCGACCCACCGCTACCGCCGGGAAAGGTCTGTCCCGAAGCGAAGCTGATCAGCCCGTTGCTCGCAATCGAAAGCCCTGTCTCGGTCGGCGCCGCTCCATTGGATCCAAACAGCAGGTTCAATGAGCCGGACGGGCTGGCTGTGTTATTCCCCGTCGGCTCCGCTTGCCATTGGAAGTCCTGAGCCACCGCCGACGCACTGGTGCTGCTGAACGCGGATGCCTGCCAATCCAGCGCATTCGAATTGAAGCCCTGCGTGGCCGTTGCGGTGCCCGTCTTGGGCAACAGATCGCCCGCCGCTGACACCGGGCCACTAAATGCGCCGCTCGATGCCGCCAGTCCACCGGTGAACGCGGCCGTGGTCCCGGTCAGTCCTCC
>PMBA01000382.1:10101-16813 GCA_003152795.1 Acidobacteriaceae bacterium
GATCCAGCCTGCACCGTGATCGATGGATTCGCCAGCATGCTGTTGGTGACTCCAGCGGCGGGAATACTGATCGTGCCGGTCTTGGTGATCGGTCCTCCCGTGAGCCCCGCGCCAGTAGCCACGCTGGTGACCGTTCCACTGCCCGTGCCCGGAAAGGTCTGCCCCGAGGCGAAGCTCACCAGCCCGTTGCTCGCAATCGAAAGTCCCGTCTCGGTGGGCGCAACTCCATTGGATCCAAACAGCAGGTTCAATGAGCCGGACGGGCTGGCTGTGTTATTCCCTGTCGGCTCCGCCTGCCATCGGAAGTCCTGGGCCACCGCCGATGCACTGGTGCTGCTGAACGCGGATGCCTGCCAATCCACCGGATTCGAATTGAAGCCTTGCGCGGCTGTCGCTGTGCCCGTCTTCGGCAACAACGCCCCCGCCTCTGAAACTGTGCCGCTAAACGTGCCGCTGGTGAACGTGGCGGTGGTCCCTTTCAGTGCTCCCGTCAGGGTGCCTCCGCTCAGCGCCAAATAACGCGCGTCGGTGAAACTCGTATCCAGGCTGAGGGATCCGCTCGACGTGATCGGTCCTCCGGTCAGCCCCGTTCCGCTGCCCACGCTCGTGACTGTTCCGGGAGACGTATTGGTGAGCGTGATCGTGCCGCCTAACGCCACCGTTCCGCCCCCCGACAGACCCGTTCCGGTCAGCACCTTGAGCGAAGAGTTTGCCAGCATGGTGTTGGTGACTCCCGCGGCGGGAATGCTGATCGTGCCGCTGGTCGTGATCGGTCCACCCGTCAGCCCCGCGCCCGTACCCACGCTGGTTACCGTCCCCGAGCCGGCGCCCGGAAAGGTCTGGCCGGTGGCAAAGGAGAGGATCCCCTTGTTGTTAACGGAAAGGCCGGTCTCGCTGATCGATCCGGTGACTCCGTACAGCAAGTTCAGTGTCGCTGAGGTGCTTGCCGTGTCATTGCCCACCGGCTCAGCCTGCCAGCGATAGATGTAATTCGCGGCCCTTCCCAGGGTTGTGTTGAACAGTGAGGACTCGATGTCCGAGGGGTTTGACGCAAATGCCTGCGAGGTCGTAGCGGTCCCGCTCGGGGCAATGACAATACCGCCCAGAGAGTTCAGGGAACCTCGAACGAAGGCCGTTCCCGATACGTCCAGCGTGCCGGCCGGACTGGTGGTGCCGATCCCTACGTTGCCGCCCGATTCGAAAATGGCCGAATTCTCCAGGTTGCAGGCGCTGGTGAACTTGGCGATCTGGTTGGCGGTGGCGGTTCCATCGCTGGTGAGGGATGAACAGGCGGATGGCGGGGTCAGCAACGGCAACGCGTCCGAACCCCCATTCAGGTTCTGTGACCCGCGCTGCGAACCCGCAGAGCCCACGGGAGTGCCGGATGCCGGCTGGACTGACAAGTACTGACTGTCTGCGAGGACATAGGCCGAAGCCGGCTTGCCTCCCAACATCTCCGTGTCTGCCGCCTTCAGGGCGTAAGCCACGCTCAAGAACAGAATCCGAGGTTGCTCCGCTTGTCCGTCCGGCCGCACGCCCAACCAGCGGGCTTCACCGGCGGAGAAAATCTCCAGCGGCAGACCGCCCTCATTGGTCGCTCCGAGCAGCACGCTGTAGCGGCCGGATGCATCCGGTTGCACGTTCTGCGTTTCTTGCCAAACTGCATCCTGGCTCTTCTGATCTTTGTACAGGGTGAATGTGATCCCAATGCTCGCGCTGAGCGGCTTCCCGGCCGTATCCCGCACCGCACCATGGATCCGAATCAACCGCGGCACGGTCCCCGTCGAAGCAGCCGAGGGCGAATCCTGTCCATCCACCTGCGCCAGCGCAAACGCGCTAAGGATCAGACAGGCTATGAAGATGCTCACTGAAACGCGACGATAGCTCACAATCACCTCCTGCTAACTGGCTATTTCAGGGGAGTGAGCTAAACGGCGGGCGAAGTGAGGCGATGCCTGACCTGTCGACCAATCCCCCTGGAGCGAAGCAGCCGCTCTTTGCGAGCAGCTCCAGCACCGGTTGCCGGCCACGGGGGATTACTGGCCGCATTCTGGCGCAACTAAATTGCACAATTCGTGCATTAAGGCCGCTTCTTTTTCACGAAGCGTTCCGGAACAAATTCCTACATCTAAGGAAGTACTTCCTGTCGCCTCTTCTTTCAATACCCCAGGTGGCTTAGCCAAACGAGCTAGACATTCGGTCCAAACCTGGACGCCCTCCGCCGCTGCCTAACCAAAAGAGGAATTGACGCCCTGCCGGAACTGAGTTTAGATGATTGACAGGATGATTGGCGTTATGCAGCGCTGATTTTCTGAATCTGCTGGCTCACCCCCAAGCCACACCTCGGGACAGGAACATGACAAATATGAAGACCCTGATCGTTACGCTGTGTATGACGGGCCTGTCGGCTCTCGCTTTTGCCCAGACCCCGCCTCCACCGCGCATAGGCGCCGCCGACGCCAAGAACCACCTCGGCGAGACCGCAACCGTATGCGGTAAGGTGGTTGACACCAAGGTTGCCAAGTATGGCATCGCAGGCCACGGAAAGCCGGTCACCTTCGATCTCGATCAACCGGAACCGAATCCCGTGTTCTACTTCGTGGCGTTCGGGACGAAGGCTGGGGGGCCCGAAGAAGTAGTGGCTGCCTACCAGGGCAAGAGCGTATGCGTCACCGGCAAAATCTCCGCCCCGGCTGCTGCCGTGCCATTGATCATGGCGGCGGATCGTTCCCAGATTAAGACTCAACCCGAAGGCAAGTAGCGGGTCGGCTCCAGGTCCGCGACTTGAAAACGGGACGCTCGCATGGTTTGTGAGCACGAATCCCCCGGTGCCCTGTTCCCACGGCCATGGCGCACCGGGTTCTGCGGGCGCACCGAAAACACCTCATTTAACGATGGAAGGGGTCCGGAGATGACGAAGAAATTGCTGGTCCTGTTGTTATTGTGGGGAGGAGTTCAGTTATCAGCTCAAACCATAATTCAACAGTTTGCCGCGCTCAGTAGTGGGGCGGGTGAGGTCTCAGACCTGGATCTGGTTACTCCATCCGCCAGGGGGAGCGTCCTCATCGCCATGCCGGGGCAGCTTTCTCCTGGTGTTACCGTGCTGACTGTCACCGACAATGCGCCTGGTGGAGGAAACTCGTACAAACAAGTTCCACATGCCAGCTCGTCTTGCCCGAATGGGCCTCTTGAAATCTGGTACTGTGAGAATTGCAATCCCGGCGTAACTGAACTCCAGTTCCATTTGTCAGGTCACGTCAGCGCCAGTATCAATTCATTTCTGGAAGTTTCGAACCTGGCGTCATCCGGCGTGCTGGATGGGGACGGCGCACAAGTGAGCAATGGGACGTCAACGGGTGCAGGTTCAGAGCTTGGCCCTAGCCTTACAACGACGGCAAAGGATCTTATTGTTGCTCGTTATTTTTCAACCGCTCCTCATCCAACCGCCGTAACTCCTGCTGCATGGACGTACAAGCCTTCTTATGTTTACGTGCTGAAGGGACCACCGGGGACCTATCAACCGACTCTGACTGGGGGAAAGTCCGGAAGCAGTTTTTGCATGAGCATGGCCGCCTTCAAGATCGCTGCTTCGCATTGACAAGCATGGGTGGTGGCTCAGTTTGCTCTGACTAAGTCTCCGATCCCTGAGACCCCGTGGTTTGCGCCTTCCCACAGCGCCTTCATCAGAGTTTCCCTGAACTGAGTGGCTGCCCAAGCCTTACGTCGCTACTCCACCTGAGAAAACTGGGTAACGTCGCAGCCTGGCCGGGCAAGTCCGCGACCGCTCAGGTCACGGGCGTGTCGATCCGGGCCATCTGTCAGGGCCACCCATCGTTCTCCACATGAAGGCTTCGGCGGAAAAGAAAAGACAAGTGGGTTGCCGGCTCATACCTTAGCCTGGCGGCTGGAGTGCGGCGATGCGGAGGCTCTTGACCGCCCTAAGCCCCCGCGACTCGATTCACAGTCTGAGTCTGCGGGGAGGGCCGGGGGAGGGCGGCAGCAAACATCTTAATTACTTTTTCTCTTCTTCTTTTTCTTTCGACGGCACAAGTGTAGCGCTCTGCTTTTTTGCTGTGGTTACGGCTCCCAGTTCTTGCAGCACCGTATCCCGCAATTTCATGTATCCGATGGCGCCACTCATGAAATGGCCGTTGATGAAGAAGCTCGGTGTGCCCTGTAACCCGAGCCGCTTGCCTTCCTCGGCGTCTTTCTTCACCGGGGCAATCTGATCTCCGCCGTCGAGGCATTGATCAAAATGAGCGCCGTCGAGCTTCAACGTACGCGCCTGCTGCTTCAGGTCCGACGTTTGAAGCCTCTTGGTCTGAAAAAGGGAATCATGATACTCCCAGAACTTGCCTTGTACGCCCGCACAGTGGGCGGCCTCGGCGGCTCGGGCAGCAAGCGGGTGCATGGGAAGAGGAAAGTCCTTGTAAACCACTGACACCTGATTGCCAAACTGTTCCCGCAGTCGGGCCAGATCCTCGTTCACCTTTTGGCAGTAAGGGCACTCATAGTCCGCAAATTCGATGATCTGCACCGGAGCGTTCTCCGGACCAAGCCGCGGATCATTCCCAACCTCCACATGAGCGCTCGGCTGGTTCAGCTCAATCACCACGCCATATTGTCCTCGTAGTTCGGCGATATAGGCGTCGCGTGCTTTTTTCGTGCGCAGCTGTTTCACCGTATCGATGATGTTGGGACGCGCCGTCTCGTAGGATTCGTCGGTTTGTACGCCCTCATAGTAGAACCGGAGCTGATCCTCGGTCGGTTCCGGGACGTTAACCGCAACATGACGCTTGAATAACTCATCAAGAGTCACGCCCTCTTTCTTCGCCTGCATGTCCAATAGCTGTTCGTCGATGAACTGGTCGAGCGCATCGCGCTCCGCCAGATAATACTTGTATTTCGCCTGCAGAAGTTTGCCCGCTTGCTTGTGCTCCAACTCTTCTGCCGTCACCTTGCGGCCGGCAATCTCGGCGACCGCGCCAGTGTCATCCTGGCCAACGGCTGGAATGGAAAGAGCGCCCAGGACTGTTCCCAGCGCAAGAGTAATTACAGCGTACTTGTTCAACATTGTAGAAATTTCCTCTCTTGGGGGAGCAGAATGGGATGATTATAGAAGAACCGGACGCCGAGCGTAAACCCCGGCGTCCGGGATGTTATTACCTTTGGCTTGGCCGAACCGCTCCAAGAAGAAGCTGTTTCAACCCTGCCGTTATGCCCTGCACGTCGGAAGATTAGTAGTCGAAATCTTCCAGGTTGCAAACGCAGGGGTAACCGCTGAGCAGCGCGTCGTAGTAGCACAGGTTCTGCAACAGCGCCTGTTCACCGGCGGACAGGTTCGAGTCGGCGAACGCGGTTTCGGTAACGAACCACGGCCCCTTAACCACAGGCACTACACGCGCGCCCGGGACAAGAGTGACAGTCGTCGCCTGGACGTGAGTCGCCCATGCGCGCAGTCCAGCCGTCGGCTTGGTCGCGGTCGGATCGCTGGTCGCGGACGAAATGACCTTGATCACGCCACGGCTCGGGATCCGGCCGGTCAGCGGGGCAGCCGTGAGGTTCTGCTTCACGGATTCCGAGAGCAAACCATCTGGCGTGATTGAGCACGCGCAGCATTCGGTCAGCTCCTGGCTGTCATCGAACACGTAGAACGCCGACCACAGGGTTGCGCCTGTGTCGCCGTCGTTGATAACGCGCACCGTTTCTTCCGGAGCGCCGGTGGTGTTGTTGGCTGAGAAGTAGGTGGTGAAATAAACGCTGTTGTCACCAACGTTTTGAGCCAAGGCACTTCCCCCAAGCATCAGGGCGACTGCCAGCATTAACATCAAGAATCCGAGCCTTTTCATTTGTGATCCTCCTGTTGGTTGTGACGCCTAGCGCTGGGGGGAGGGTCAGCTGTGGGCGCTGAAAGAACTTTAACCGTTCGTAATTTCTTTACAAGTACCCACGTGGCTTAGCCAAAAATACTAAGGTTCCGAAGCTACTGCGTATGGGTTAGTTTCTAAACCTATACAGTAGTTCTATTGGGCGACTCGGGAGAGAACGCAAACCCTTTGCCTGAAAGCTCTCGCACATGACTCGACTCAGGTTGCCGCAATCATCATGTTGTTGTGCAGAATTGTTGTGCAGCGTTGCGGTGCAGCCATTCGTTGTCATTGCTGCGGTTGCAGTTTCTCCCGCAGCATTTGAGCCCGCTCTCGCATCATCTTCCCCAGATCCTCTGGAGATACCGCCTCCTTCGGAGCCTCCATGTTTCTGCGGTCGAGCTCATACGGAATAGCCGCCGCGGGAGCCTCTGCGGGCGGTGTCCACAGCGTGGCGGCGCTCGACGTCTGCGGCTGCGCGGAAGCCAGAGACGTCAGGCTTCCCGGCGTTTCTGCTCCATGCAGCGACAGCAGGACCTGCGTCGGGTTGTGCGGCCTTTGCGGCGAACCCACGATGATGAAATCGAAGGAAGAGCCGTTGAGCAACTGCGCCAGCACATCGTCTGCCTGTCCTGGCCCGGTGTGTTCAACGATGCGCTCCAGTCCACTTCCGGCCGGAACCTCGATCACCGCCCCCGTCTTCTCCGCAACCAAGCGCAGTACCTCGGCCAGGCTTGAGTTCTCCGCATCAATCGTGAGTTGGCCATCCCGATAAGTCACTACCGGAGAGTGTCCCATCGCGGTAGCATTTCCAACTGCGGATGCGGCAGCCGCTTCCGGCATCG
>PMBA01000436.1 GCA_003152795.1 Acidobacteriaceae bacterium
CTTCCATGTTGCAGTCGCTGACGCCCGTATAGAGGATGATTTCCTTGAGCCGCGTGAGGTACTCGTAAGCTTCTTCCGGCGATCGCATGTCGGGTTCGCTGACGATCTCGGCGAGGGGCACGCCGGTGCGGTTCAGATCGATAGCGGTTTTATGGGCGGAGTCGGCGAAGCCCTCGTGGAGNNTTGGGCAGATCGGGGTAGAAATAGTTTTTCCGGGCAAAGATGGAAACCTCGTTGATGCGGCACTGCAAAGCCATCGCCGCCAGTGCGGCGAATTCCACCGCTTTCCTGTTTAGCACCGGCAAGGCTCCGGGAAGTCCCAGACATACCGGGCAGACATTTGTATTCGGCGGATCGCCAAAGCGAGTCGAGCAGGAGCAGAAGATTTTGGACGCGGTCAGCAGCTGGACGTGGACTTCGAGGCCGATGACCGGTTCGTATTTCGCGAGGAGATCCTCGGAAAGGGCGGGAGTAGTCGCCATATCGGGAGATTATAGCCTTGCCGATGNNGGAGCGAATTTCTTACCAGCCTGCTTGAGTTCGAACAGGCCGTCGATGCGGATGGGGAGGATGGGAATGCGAAGATTGCTGGCGAGCAGGCCGACTCCGGAGCGGAAGGGGGAGAGCCTGCCGTCCTGGGTGTACTTGCCCTCGGGGAAGACGAGGACGCTGTAGCCGCGATCGACGGCGTCTCCGGCATAGGCGAAGCTCTTGCGGAAGCCGGCCTGGCGGGGCAGGGGAAACAGGTTGAGCAGGGCGACAGCGAGCGTCCAGCGGACGCGGTCGTAGATGCGGCGGAACCCTGGGCAGTCTGGAGCCGGCGAACGCAACTGTTCGAGTGCCTCGCCGCCGGTTGCGGTGGCCAGTTTGTGGCGGATGCGGGCGGGAAGGACGGTCTGGATGAAGCCGACATCGACATCGGCAACATGGTTGGAGACGACGAGCAACGGCCCGCGCACGCCGCGCAGATTTTCGCGGCCGGTGACGCGAGGCCATCCCAGAAAAAAAACGGCCGGGCGGGCCAGCAGATAGTGGGACGCCAGGCGCAGCCAGGTGGCCGGCCAGCGCAGGGTCCAGTATGGATAGTGAAAGGCCGGAGGGTGACGGTCAGGAAGGTGGCGGCGAGCGCCTCGTTCGGTTTGCAGCAGTTTTTCGAGATCGGCGACGGTCGCGGCATTGGCGAACTTTGTTTCGCTCAGATCGACCTGGTAGCGGTCTTCGAGGGCGCTCAGCAGTTCCACTCGTTCGAGAGAACTTAATCCCAGGGCGGTTTCGAGGTTAGCGTCCGGCGTCAGGTTCCGGGCGGGGCGGCGGGTAATTTTCGTCAGCAGTTCGGAGAGCGGGCTGGCGAAGTTTGTCGGGGCCTGTCCGCGGAGGGCGGCCTCGACCGCATCGCGAATCGCGTTGCGGCGCGGCTTCTGCGTAGAGCCGCGGGGAAAATCTTGGTCGGGCCAGACGAACCAGGTGCGCATGCGCTGGTATTCGGCGAGGGTCTGGTTGGCGCGCGCGATGATGGTCTGGGCGTCGAATGCCATGGGGTTGGAATTGCGATCGCGCAGAATGAGCACGGCGCAGGGCTCGGCATTTTGGCCGCGTTGCAGCCCAACGACGACACAATCCCGAATTTCCGGCTGAGTTCGTAAGGCCGCTTCCAGGTCCTCGGGATAAATGTTCATGCCAGCGGGAGTGACGATGACTTCTTTTTTTCGCCCCTTGAAAAAGAGATTGCCTTGGGCATCGAGGGCGCCGAGGTCCCCGGTGGGATACCAGCCTTGATCTTCGGGAGGCGCCAGCGGTTGCAGTTCGCGGTCTTTCCAGTAGCCGCTGGCGACGCCGCTGCCGCGAACCAGGATTTCGCCGTCTTCGGCCAGCTTGATTTCGCGNNTAGCCCTGGATGACGGCGTATCCGAGGCGATGCCAGAATTCTTCGGTGTCGCGATCGAGGGCAGCGCCGCCGCTGATGATGGCCCAGAACTTCCATCCGAACTGGCGCCGCAGGTGGCGGAACGACCACCAGCGGCGTAAAAAGTGCTGGGTACTGGCGGCGGCGTAGAGCGCGGCAAAACGGTCGCGAGCGCCAGGGTGGTCTGGGGAGTCTTCCAGATCGCGTTCGATTTTCTGCTTGAGCGACTCAATCATGCGCGGGACGGCGACTAGCACCGAGACGCGTTCCCGGCGGATTGCCGCCATGACCTCGGTTGGGTTGAAGGTATTTTCAAACACGACGGTGGCGCCGAGCAGCGGGGGGAGGAAGATTCCGAGGAATTGGCCGAAGACGTGGCTGAGCGGGAGCAGGTTGAGGAAGCGAATGGGATGGACGAGGTGCTCGAACTTCAGATACTTCGCGATTTCGGTCTCGATTGGGAGGAGGTTGCCGACAACGTTGGCGTGAGTGAGCACGACTCCTTTGGGCTCGGCGGTGGTGCCGGAGGTGAAAACGATTTCGAGCGGATCGGACGGTTGAATCGGAACGGGACGGAAGCGCTGGGCTGGATGCCTGGCGACCGCGGCGGCCAGATCCTCAGGATCGAGGGTCAGGACGCCCGCAATTTCTGCGAAAAGGGGCGCCCGCTGGCGCGGACACAACACCAGCCTGGTTCGCACCTGCGCGGCGATGCGAAGGGCAAAATCTGGGCTGGCGGCATCATCGATGGGGACGGCAACGACGCCGCAGAGCGCGCAACCGAGGAACGCCGCGACCCACTCGGCAGAGTTCGGGCTCCATAAAATCACGGTATCGCCCCTGGCGATTTTGCGCGCCTCGAGCTCGCGAGCAAACTGGTAGGCGAGGCCGGCTACGCGGCGGTAGCTCCAGCGGTCGCGCCGGTAGCCTCGCGAAAACACGAAGGCGCAGTCGTCCCCCCAGCGCTCGAAATCGTCCAGCGAATGCAGTAGACTTGCCCGCACACCCTGTTTAGTAGCACAATTCCGAGAACTTTACAGTGTGAATGCGCTGGGCGCGGATGGTGTGGGGCTGGATGAGGAAATTTTCCGTAGTTGACAGCATTGTTCATATCGTCCTGGCGTTGGGGCTGTGCGGACTGATCGCGTGTCAGGGGCCGGCGACCACGAATGGGGCGAGTGCGGCGGCGTCTTCGTCTACCGGCGCGCGGGCGGAAAGCCGGGCGGCGAATGGTCCGGTGCGCGACCTCAGCCAGGACGAGGCGGCGGGCGGACACATTCTGCGCAAGCATGTGGGACAGACCGAT
>PMBA01000413.1 GCA_003152795.1 Acidobacteriaceae bacterium
TCGGCTTCGGGACACACGCTCGTCATGGGATTGGTGGCGGGAGGCGACGGCTCCGCTTCCGCTTCGGCGTTGGCTCCCGTTGCCATGTTGCTGTTTGAACTTATGTTCATCAACATCGTTCTGGCGGTGTTTAACCTCATCCCCGTCCCGCCGCTCGATGGCAGCCACGTGCTGCGGCATTTTTTGTCGGAACCGGTGCGCCGGGTGTACGACCGCATCGGCATCTTCGCGCTGCTGGCGCTGGTGTATCTGGGCGGAGGGCTGCTCAGCAGCCTGCTCCGCCCGTTTGTGCATTTCTATATGGCTCTTCTGGTGAAATTCTGAATGGCAACTCCTTCCAAGAAACGCGTGCTGAGCGGAATGCGCTCGACCGGNNGCCGACTGGCACGCGCTGACCACCGACTACGCGGAAACTTCGCGTCTGAAAGAAAATTCGGTCGAGGTGCTGCTGGATTGGCTGGCGGCGGGTCTCGATCCGGCGAAGTGCGTGATGTTTATCCAGTCGCACGTTCCGGCTCATGCGGAATTGCACCTGCTGCTTTCGATGATCACTCCCCTGGGCTGGCTGGAACGCGTCCCGACGTACAAAGAGCAGAAGGAAAATATCAAAGGAAAAGACCTGGACACGTATGGGTTTCTTGGTTATCCGGTGCTGCAATCGGCGGATATTTTGATCTACAAGGCGGACTGCGTCCCCGTCGGCGAAGACCAGGTGGCACATGTGGAATTGACGCGCGAAATTGCGCGGCGGTTCAACGGCTTCTACGGCGGCAAGCGCGAATATATTTTTCCCGAGCCGGCGGCCCTGCTCACCCCCGCGCCCCGCCTGCCGGGCACCGACGGCCGCAAGATGTCGAAATCTTACGGCAACGCGGTGATGCTCACCGATCCCGAGCCGGTGGTGCGGCAAAAGCTGAAGACGATGGTCACCGATCCTGCGCGGGTGCGGCGCACCGATCCGGGCAATCCCGACATCTGTCCGGTGGGCGACCTGCACAAAATATTCAGCGGCAAAGAGACGATGGCGAAAGTATACGAAGGCTGCCGGTCGGCTGGAATCGGCTGTATCGAGTGCAAGGGCTGGGTTGCCGATGCCGTCGTCAAAATCCTCGAACCCATGCAGGAGCGCCGCAAAAAATACGAGGACAATCCGCGCCTCGCCTGGGATATTCTGGAGGCTGGCTCGGCTCGCGCTCGCGATATCGCGGGCGCCACCATGGACGAAGTCCGCAAGGCGATGGGTTTGGACTATGGTCCAAACGATAGTTCGAAAGATGAGCCGGCGAAGGACTCCACGAAGTGACGGATTTGTCTCAACCCATACCAGAACAGGCGCCAGTCGGGGCGTCTAGCCACGGCGTGGCTCCGCCCGTATCCGCAGCCAAGTCCGCCAAAGACGATGGCGGCGATTTCCCCTTCGCCATCGAGCTCGGCGAAATCTACGAAGGCCCGCTCGACCTGCTGCTCGATCTCGTCCGCAAGCAGGACATCGACATCTACGACATTCCCATTGCCAGGATCACGGCGCAGTACCTCACGTATGTCGAGCGCATACGCGAACTCGACGTGAACATCGCCTCCGAGTTCATCTACATGGCCGCGGTGCTGATTCACATCAAGTCGAAGATGTTGCTGCCGCGCGATCCGCTCGCTCCCGCCGACGCGCTGGAAGATCCCCGCAGCGAACTCGTCAACCGCCTGCTGGAGCACGAAAAATTCAAATCTGCGGCACAAATGCTCCTCCAGAAGCAGCAGATCGAAGACGCGGTGCTGAGCAATCCAGCGATTCGGGAGTTCATGGACGCCGAGGGCACAGAGCCCGAACTCGCCGCCGATGTCATCGACCTGGTCAAGACCTTCCAGCAGATTCTGGACCGCGCGCGCACCCGGCCAATCCTGGAAGTGGACGAAGAGACTGTAACTGTCGGCCAGATGATCCAGTACCTGCATCGCCGGCTCGCCCTCGAAGACCGCCCGATTCGCCTGAAGCAGATGCTCCGCAATGTTCCGTCGCGTCCGGCGCTGGTGTGCATGTTTCTGGCCTTGCTCGAACTGGTCAGGTTGCAGGCAATCCAGGTGCGCCAGGACCACGTCTTCGGCGAAGTGCTGGTGCGCAAGCATTCCCACTTCGAGGAAGTGATGACGGAACAGGCTGCGGTGCGCGATGATTGGAAATAAGAAAGTTCTCAGTTCCCAGTTCTCAGTTCTCAGTAAACGCCTGCGGCCGATGGGCATTTCTGAAAACTGGGAACTGAGAACTGGGAACTGAGAACTGATTTATGGCCCTTAGACCCCAACTCGAAGCCATCATTTATGCGGCGGAAACGCCCATTTCGCTCGACCAGATTCTTTCGCTGGTGAAGGAGTCTGTGCTGGCGGAAACGCCTGGGATCGAACCCGCGGAAATCAAGTCGCGCATCCGCGCCACGCTTGAAGAACTGATCGCGGAGTACGCGGGCGCGGACCATGGCATCGAAATCCGCCAGGTCGCCGGCGGGTACCGCATGTCCACCAAGCCCGAGCAGCACGACGTAGTGCGCGCCTTCGCCAAGAGCCTGAAACCGCCTTTCCGGCTGTCGCTTCCGGCGCTTGAAACGCTCGCCGTGGTCGCCTACCGGCAGCCAGTCACCGTGCCCGAGATCAGCGAAATCCGGGGCGTCGATTCCGGCGGCGTCATCGCCACCCTGCTCGACCGCAAGCTGATCACGACCGCGGGCAGGAAAGCCGTGATCGGCCGCCCCATTCTCTACAAAACCAGCAAGGAATTTCTGCTGCGCTTCGGGCTCAGGGACGTCAACGAACTGCCCAGCATGGACGAATTTGAAAAACTGCTGGCCGAGTCGTTCCAGAGCGATGCGATCGCCGGCGATGGCTCGCCCGCCGAAGAGTCTTTAAGTCTGCCGTTAACTCCAGGCGAAGATTTTTCCGGGGAGGGTGAATCTTCCGAAGCAATTTCCCCGACCGGAAACACCGCCGAAATTGCCGATGGCGACGAGCCCGAACCCGCCAATCAAGAAGAGGAAACCGAAACGCCAGCCGCCACCAAACCGGAGTAGCCATCCATGCCGCCAGAACGTCTGCAAAAGATTATCGCTGCCGCCGGAATTGCATCCCGCCGCAAAGCCGAAGAGCTGATCACCTCGGGCCGCGTGGTGGTCAACGGCCAGGTGGTCACGCAACTCGGAACCAAAGCCGATCCCGAACAGGACCACATCCGCGTGGACGGCAAACTGCTGGAGGGGCCCGAACGCCACACCTACGTCGCGCTCAACAAGCCCAAGGGATATGTGACGACAGTCAGCGATGAGAAAAAGCGTCCAACCGTGATGGACCTGGTGCAGAAGGTAAAAGGCCGCGTCTATCCCGTGGGGCGGTTGGACTGGGCAAGCGAAGGCCTCCTGCTGATGACCAACGACGGCGAACTCGCCAATGCGCTGATGAAGGCTTCGTCCAATGTGCCGAAGGTTTACGTCGTCAAAGTCGCGGGCCAGCCGGACGAGGGCAAGCTCGACAAGCTGCGGCGCGGAATTTCGATCGCCGAAAAAGGCGGCCGCCGCGTGCGCACGGCTCCGGCAAAAATTCGTCTCATCCGGGAAGGCGATAACCCGTGGCTTGAAGTGACCATCATTGAAGGCCGCAACCGCCAGGTTCGAAAAATGTTTGAAGAAGTGGGGCACCACGTGGAGAAAATCCGGCGCGTGCAGTACGGTCCGCTCGCGCTCGACGTGCCGCCGGGAGATTGGCGCAACCTCACCCTGCTGGAAGTTGCGAAGTTGAAAACCGCCGCGTCGGGACGGAAAGTTGCCGCGCCTCCAAGCCCCCAGATACCGCTACGCGCGCCGAAACCCACGACCATCAAACCGCCGCGCCTGCAGCACTCGGCGAACCCATCGCGCTCATCGAAGTTCTCTAAAGCGCCGCGGGCGCCCAGGCCCCCGCACGAGAAGCCATCTTTCGTATCGCGCTCGTCCGTATCGCGCACGTCGAGGACGCCGCATTCGGAAAAAGTCTCCCCCGCACCGCGTTCAGCCAGACCTTCGCACCTGTCCAAGCCGTCGCGCTCATCACGGCCTGGAACTTCCAGGCCGCCGCGCGCGCCGAAGCACAAGCGGGACTAGCGCTTGACTTCCGCAATCATCGGCAGGCGGGCCGCGCCGTAGAGGCCGGCATCGCTCCCCAACAGCGCGCGGGTGATGATGGTTTTGTGGCCGGGGCCAGCCTTCACAACCGCGGAAGCGCCCTGTGGGATGGCCGAAGCATCGGGCGGCGCAGTGGCGGCGTACACCAGAGAGCGCTGCCGCAACTCTTCGAAGATGGCGGGCGAAAAAGCTTCCCACGCGCTCGACACGCCTCCGCCAATCACGTAAATCGGCAGGTTCAGGGAATTCACCAGCGTCGAGAGCACAATGCCCAGACAACGGCCCACCTGCCGGAAAATGCGGCGCGCATCTTCGTCGCCTTGAATCGCGAGATTGTAAATCGACTTCGCGCTGAACTCCGGATCGGCATGGGCCGCGCGAGCCAGCGCCGTCCCGGCGTTGTTCGCGATCGCTTCCCGCGCCATCCGCACCACCGCCGTCGCCGACGCGTATTGTTCCAGGCATCCCCGATTGCCACACCCGCAAGGCTGCCCATCCGGTTCAACCGTGGTATGTCCGAACTCCCCAGCCATACCATTCGCGCCGCGCCAGATCGCGCCGCCCATGACCAGTCCGCCGCCGACCCCGGTGCCCAGAGTCAGCATCGCCATATCGGAGTAATCCTTGGCCGCGCCCAGCCATTTTTCTCCGAGCGCCGCGACGTTGGCGTCGTTTTCCAGAATCACGATGGTCTTCAGCCGCCGCTCAATTTCGGCGCGAACCGGATACTCGGCCCAGCCCGGCAGATTGGGCGACTCGCGCAACAGGCCGGTTTGCATGTCGATGATGCCCGGAACGCCAATTCCGATTCCCAGCAGCGGGGCGGAATCTTTGTATTTCTCCGACACCCGCTGGATGGCGTCGCACATTTCGTCGATGACGTGATCGCGTCCCAGCGAAACCTTGGTGCCGAGCGTAATTTTCTCGACCAGCGCGCCCTGCTCGTCCACGGCGGCGATGCGCAGGTTCGTGCCGCCGAGGTCCACTCCAATTGAAATTCTATTCATAAGAGTTCTTCATGGAATTCATTCATGATGACCGGCTCGGGAGCCGGTTTGAGGAGCATTCAAGCCCTGCCCTTTTGTACAGCGCGGGTGCCGATCCGTCAATATTAAATCGTTGTATTAGGGCTATTTTTGACATTTTGGACAATAGTGGCTGCTGCGCCCCGCCAGCACAACCCGCCGGATCGCGGTCCCGCACACCAGGCACGGCTCGGCTTCGCGGCCATAAACCCGATGCTGGAGCTGGAAGAATCCCTCTTCTCCATCCGCATCCACGTAATCGGAAATCGAAGATCCGCCGAGCGCAATCGCCTCGCGCAGCACTTCCCGCACCGCCCGATGCAGTTTGCGCAACTGCTCCCGCGTGATGGCTGCGGCCCGCCGCCGGGGACGGATGCCGGCCCGGAACAGCGCTTCGTCGGCATAAATGTTGCCCACGCCGCGCAGCAATTTCTGATTCAGAAGGGCGCTCTTGATCGGAGTCTTGCGCCCGCGAAACAACGCGACGAACCGCTCCTCGCTCACCTCCAGCGGTTCCACTCCTCCGGGATCGAAGCCGCCGCTATGAACGCTGAGCTTGCCGAACATCCGCGGATCGATAAACCGCAGTTCGCGCCCCGAGGCAAGCTTGGCAATCAGGTGCGTATGCTTTGCAATCTCCGCCGCGGGTTCGCAGACCACCATGCGCCCGGTCATGCCGAGGTGGACGATCCATTGCGCGGTCGGTAGAGACGCGGCTGGCCGCGGCTGGCGGCGCGCGAGACGCCCGCCCTGGTTCGGCTGTGCCTCCAGATCGAACACAATGTGCTTGCCGGCACGGTGCACGCGCGCGATGCGCTTGCCCTCAAGCGTCGCAGCGATGGCGCTAGCGGGTGATTTGAGCGGCTGCGGTCTGGAGCCGATCCATACCGATTCGACGGTGTCTCCCGCGACACGCGTCTCGAGGCCGCGCGCAATGGTTTCGACTTCGGGGAGTTCGGGCATGCGGTCAGCATACAAGATCGGCGCGAAGAGATTCGCTGTTCCGTTCGCCGACAGCCAAGAGGCAGGAGTGAAAAGCGATTTTCCCGGTTTGCTCCTCCACCGCCCGATTCGGTATGCTAGAGCGTACACACCAGGTACGGCCGATCTCCCGGTTTTCCAGACTATTTCAGCAGCGGCGCGATCAGTGTGTGCGACCCTGGGGCGGGGCTTAGGTATGCGGCCGCGCAATTTTCCAACTGGAGTTCGCATTGACTAGCGGCAGAACGAACCGAGGCAGAACTGCGGTCATCGTAGGGGCCCAGTGGGGCGACGAAGGCAAGGGCAAGATTGTCGATGTACTCACCCAGACTTTTTCGGTGGTGGCGCGCTATGCCGGCGGCCACAACGCCGGGCATACCGTCATCATCAACGGCAGGAAATTCATCCTGCAACTCGTGCCCGGCGGCATTCTGCGGCCCGAATGCACCAGCATCATCGGTAATGGCGTGGTGATTGATCCGCTGGCCTTCCTGAAGGAAGTCGCGTCGCTGCGCGCGGCGGGCGTGAAGGTGGACGGCAACCTGTTCATCTCGAACCGGGCGCAAGTCATACTTCCCTACCATCGCATGATGGAACTGGGATCGGAGAACGCTCCCGGCCGCGTGAAAATCGGGACGACTTCACGCGGCATCGGCCCGTCTTACGAAGACAAAATGGGACGCCGCGGATTGCGCGTGGCCGACCTGCTGGACAAACAATTGCTGCGCACGCACATCGAGAACGCCTGCCGCGAAAAGAATATGATCGCGCACGCGCTCTTCAACTCCGACCCGCTCGATGCCGACAAAATGTTCCACGAATACGCCGCAGCCGCCGAGGAGATCCGTCCTTTTGTCCGCGACACAGCGCTCCTGCTGAACCGCGCTCTGGCCGAAGGCAAGTCGATCGTGTTCGAAGGCGCGCAAGGCACCATGCTCGACATCGATCACGGCACTTATCCCTTCGTCACTTCTTCAAGCTCCACATCCGGTGGCGCCGCCACTGGAACCGGCGTGCCGCCGACGTCGATTGACACCGTCATCGGTATCACCAAAGCCTATTGCACCCGCGTGGGCAGCGGCCCGTTCCCCAGCGAACTCCTCGATGCGCAAGGCGAAGACCTGCGCAAGCGCGGCAACGAATTCGGCGCNNACCGGACGTCCGCGCCGCACCGGCTGGCTCGATTTGCCTCTGCTTCGTTACGCTGGCATGATTAACGGCATCTCGTGGCTGGTAGTTACGAAGTTGGATGTGCTCGACCACCTGACGGAGATTCCAGTGTGCGTGGGGTATAAGGTGGACGGCAAGGAAACAGACGAAGTTCCGGCTCAGGCCTGCGGTTATGAAAAAATCGAATGCATCTACCGCAACATGCCGGGCTGGGCCACTCCCACGCAGGCGATTCGGACGGTTGAAGCATTGCCGAAAGCCGCCCGCGAGTACCTGGCCTTCATCGAAAGCGAAACCGGAGCGCGGGTGGGAATGATTTCCACGGGCCCCGATCGGGAGCAGACAATTCTGGTGCCCGAATTCATAAGCGCGCTAGGACTGAAGAACGGCTAGAGGTGGGTTCATAACTCGGGTTCGTATCAGGGCATCGCTCTAGCGATGCCGAAGGTCTTCGGAATCAGACGCCCCTTAAGGGGCTGGACTTCACAGCAATAGAACGGAGCGACGGATGGTGGTGTTGGCCGTAACCTGGATGGCAAAAATCGGACGCGAGTCCGAAGTGGCCGCGATTTTTGAAAAGCTCTCGGCCGAATCGCGCAAAGAACCGGGCTGCCTCATGTATCAGGTGCATAAGCACAAGACCGATCCGCGCCGGTTCTTTATCTACGAGCAATACAAAGACGACGCATCCCTCGAGGCGCATCGCACTGCTCCGCATTTCCTGCAGATGGCAAAGAAGGATCTGCCCAAGATCGCTGACCGCACCGAGGGACATCTGTTCGAACCGCTGGGATAGGTGGGGAGCTGTCAGCCGTCANNCGCTCTGCAGTTACTGAAAGCTGACGACTGATAGCTGAGAGCCTACTGCTTGTCCGCCATCAGCACGCCGCCCGACGCGTAGCTTTCCTTCGACACTTCGATGAAGGTCACGACGATCGCTTCGCGGCGCGCACCGGCCTCTTCCACCATCGTGTCGGTGATGCGCTGCGCAATCTTGCGCTTCTGATCAGCCGTACGGCCTTGGAGCATGGTGACTTGCACAAGAGGCATTAGAATCGGCTCCTCACTACCTGGAGTTCTTGCTCCCCGGAATGGAGTCCGGTTACTCAGGCTAACAGGCTAATGTACCTTTAGTCATCTTGATCGGCGCAAGTTTTTTATATATAGATATTCTATATATAGGGAGGTTGAGACCAAATGGCATCGGTCGGCGCACAGATCAAGCGGGGGAGCGCGGAACTCGCGGTCCTCACCCTGCTCGCAAGGCACCCCCTGCACGGGTATGAAATCGCCAAGCAGATTGAGGAGCAGACCGGCGGCGTTCTGCGCTTCGATATGGCTTCTCTCTACCCCATGCTCTACCGCTTTGAACGAAAGGGTTGGGTCAAAGCAGAATGGCAGACCTTGCCCAATGGCCGCCGCCGTCGCTGCTACCGGCTCACAGCCTCGGGCCGAAAACAACTGGCGCCGCTGCGCGCAGAGTGGCGTGCCTTTTTCCAGGCGCTACAGATCGTCACGGGGTTTCAAAATGCCTGACTGGAAGCAGATCGTCCGCAAGGATCTCCGCGTCCTCGGTGTTCTTTCGCCGGAATTCGCGGAGGAACTGGCCGGCCATCTCGAAGACAGCTACGAAGCCTCGCAACACGAGGGCGTGACGGCAGATGTGGCCTTTCAGCGCACCATGAGTCAGATAGAAGGTCGCCGCAAGATTTGGCTCGTGCTGCGATTTCTACAGGAGGATGTTATGACCGGTTTCAGCCGCAAGGTGGCTTTGCCCGGACTGCTGACGTTCGCGGCATCCGGTTTTGTCAGTTTAGCGTTCGCACTAGCGCACATTCAGCCCCGAATCATCTGGCTGGCCGACGGCCAATTCCTGGCGCTGCCGCTGTGGGATTGGTGTCTGCTCCCCATCTGCGGCGCACTCGGAGCGCTTCTTTCGCAGCGTAATGGAGGCTCGCGGCTTCAACGCATCGCGGCAGCTCTGTTTCCGAGCGCGATCATGGGCATTGTGCTGTTGCTGATCTTTCCCGTCGGGTTCACGCTCTCGCGGTTCGTGCCAAACTACGGGTGGGATACCGCCGTAGCATTGAAGTCGCTGGGACTATGGCTGCTGGGATATGTGGCTGTACCGGCAGTGCTCTTGCTGCTGGGCGCTGGCGTGATAGAAAAAATGAAAAGATTGCCCGCTCACGCGATGTAAACGCGAGGCGCGCAGTTCAGTTCTCAGTTCCCGGCTCTCAGAAAAGCCAACCTTCAGATCGATTTCACTCAGAACTGGGAACTGAGAACCGGGAACTGCTTCTATTGCGCCAATTCGTAGCCCGCGAAAAAGAAACTCAGTTCGAAGCGTGCGGTGTCGTCGGCGTCGGAGCCGTGAATCGCGTTGTGTTCGATGCTGCTGGCCCATTTCTTGCGAATGGTGCCCTCTTCGGCGCTGGCAGGATTGGTCGCGCCCATCAGCTTGCGCAAATCGGCGATGGCGTTTTCCTTTTCCAGGGCCAGCGCCACGATCGGCCCGCTCGACATGAAGTTGGTCAGCGAATGGTAAAACGGCCGGCTGGCATGGACGGCATAAAATTGCTCCGCCTGGTGCTGGGTAATTTCCAGCATCTTCATCGCCAGAATGTGGAAGCCATTCTTCTCGAACTGCTCAATGATGTCTCCGACCGCGTTCTTCTTCACCGCGTCCGGCTTGATGATGGTCAACGTACGTTGCAGTGTTTTCATAAGTCAGTTCCCGGTTCTCAGTTGTCAGTTCTCAGTAAAACCTATCCACTCCCGGTGACCGGGAACTGACGGCTGAGTGCTGAAGGCTGAGTGCTCCTATACTTTCACTCCCAGCACGGCGGCCAGCGTTTCGCCGATGTCGGCGGGCGACTTCGCCACTTTGAGGCCGGCTTTTTCCATGGCGGCAATCTTCTCAGCCGCGGTGCCCTTGCCGCCGGAGATGATCGCCCCGGCGTGGCCCATGCGGCGTCCGGGAGGCGCGGTCTGCCCGGCGATAAATCCAACGACCGGCTTCTTCATGTGCGTCTTGATGAACTCCGCCGCAATCTCCTCCGCGTTGCCGCCGATTTCTCCGATCATGACCACGGCCTCGGTCTGCGGATCGCGATTAAACAGGTCGAGCGCGTCGACAAAATTCGTGCCGATGATCGGATCGCCGCCAATGCCGATNNCCCGGGCAGTTCGGCCCGATCAGGCGCGAGCGCCGGTTCTGCAGAAATTCCCAGGCGCGCACCATATCCAGCGTCGGAATGCCCTCGGTGATGCAGACAATCAGTTCGATCTCCGCATCGGCCGCTTCCATAATCGCGTCGGCCGCGTACGGCGGAGGCACGAAAATTACCGTGGCATTCGCGCCCGTCTTGTCCGCCGCTTCCTGCACGGTGTTGAAGATCGGCCAGCCCTCGTGTGTCGTTCCGCCCTTGCCGGGCGTGACTCCGCCCACAATCTGCGTGCCGTAAGCCGCGCACGCCTTCGCATGGAACGTGCCTTCGCGGCCCGTCAGCCCTTGCACAATCAACCGAGTTCTCTTGTCAGCCAGGATTGCCATGATTGCTCACTTTCAAAAAACGCTGTTCGCTGCTCGTCGTTCGCTCTTCCCTCTTCNNGGCAGTTGGATATTCGTTTTCTTCGCCGCCTCGACCACTCCGGTGGCCAGCATATCCACGCGCAGAATGCCGCCAAAGATATTGATCAATACGGCGCGCACGCTCTTGTCGCTCAACAGAATCTCAAACGCGTGCGCCACCTGCTCCGCGCTGGCGCTGCCGCCCACATCCAGGAAGTTCGCCGGCATGCCGCCCGCGTACTTGATAATGTCC
>PMBA01000291.1 GCA_003152795.1 Acidobacteriaceae bacterium
CCTGCCTCGGTGAACTTGATGGCGTTGCTGATCAGGTTGACCAGGATTTGCCGCAGCCGCGCGCTGTCGTTTCGTACCCGGCAGCAGACCTGCGGCGCGATGTGGCTGAAAAGCTGGATGCCTTTTTTGCGGGCGTGAAAGGCCATCGCCTCCACGGTTTCTTCCACGACCCCGTCCAGATCGAACTCGTGCTCGTCCAGTTCCAGTTTGCCTGCCTCGATCTTGGAGAAATCGAGGATGTCACTGATCAAGCCCAACAGCGACGTGCCGCTAGAATGGCAGGCTTCAACAAATTGTCGCTGGCGCGCGTCAAGTTCGGTGTCTCGGAGCAACTCCGTCATGCCGATCACACCGTTCAGCGGCGTGCGCAATTCGTGGCTCATGCTGGCCAGAAACTCGCTCTTGGCGCGGTTGGCCGCCTGGGCTGCATCCTTGGCCTTGTGAAGATCGTCTTCCATCTGCTTCCGCTCGGTGATGTCAAGTACTGTTCCGATCAATCCGCATGGCTTCTGGTCCGCACCCATCAGTACAGTGCAGGACATCCACGCGGGGAAGGTTGCGCCGTTTCGCCGGACATGCCCGATCTCGCGTTCGCCTGAACCGGTTTCCAGTAATTGTTTGATGAAGGGGCTCACCTCTGTCTCTAACTGCTCTCCCGTGTGGAAGATGCCCCAGTGCCGGCCAATGAGTTCGTCGANNGTTCACGAAGCGGATGTGCCCGTCCAGGTCGGCCAGAACAATGCCAGCCGCGGTCTGCTCCACGGCTGCCTTGAACTCCCATAGCTTCTCATCGGCCTGCTGTTTGTCGGTAATATCGCGGCCGACGCCAATGAACTGGAGTTCCCCTTTTGTGTCAACATAGGGTGTGCCATTGACAACAAACCATCGCCAGTCGCCGTCGGCACGCTTGACGCGAAAGACAGGGCTCGTCTCGCTCTGCCGAGTGTTCAACACCCGCATGAGATACTCCATCAGGAGTGCGACATCATCCGGGTGTACGAATGGCGCAAAGGATCTTCCTATTGCAGCGCTGACTGGAGAGCCGAAATGCCGTTCCCAGGCAGGGGATACAAATAGGAACGTGCCCTCTTTATCGAGCGTGAAAATGATGTCGAATGAGTTTTGGACGTGAGTCCGGAAGGTCGCTTCGCTCTCCAGCAGGGCTTCTTCCGCCCGCTTGTGCGCGGTGATGTCCACCTTTACCGCCACAAAATCGGTCACGACGCCGTGCTCATCAAGGACGGGAGCGATCGTCGCATCTTCCCAATAGAGTTCTCCGNNCTTCTTCCGATTGCAGACTCGGTCGCGCCACACCTCTCCTCGCGAAAGAGTCTTCCACATCTGCTGGTAGAATTCGGGCGGGTGAATACCGGATTGCAGGAGGCGGGGATTGTTTCCCATCGCTTCCTCAGACGTATAGCCCGTGATCTTGACAAAGCCAGGGTTCACGTATTCGATCGAACCCTGNNAACTCTTCTTCGCGTCGTTTCCGCTCGCTGATATCGCGAAGGACTGCCAAGGCGAATTGCCCAATTGAGGTGCGTCCGATGGAAAGGGACAACTCCAGGGGAAAGTGCTCGCCGTCGCTCCGTACCCCTGTCAACTCAACGGTTTGACCAATGGCGCCGTTAGGCTTGCCCGTCGTGAAATACCCTCTTAAGTACTCCCGATGCTTTGGGCGCAATTCGTCGGGCATTAGGACCTCTATAGGGTGGCCGATCATTTCTTCGGCCTTTCGGAGGAAAATTCGCTCGGCCGCACGATTGAACAAAGTAATGGTAGAGCTTTCGTCAATGGCAATGATGGCATCCTGGCTTGACTCAAATATTCCCCGAAACTTCTCCTCGGATGCTATCAGCTCCCCGGTCCGTTTCTGAACTTGCCGTTCCAGTTCGTCACGCTGCCGAACCAGCTTGACGGTGAACCCTGTCAGCAACACGCTCAGACCGATACCCACGGCACACAACGTGAGCGGCCAGTGATTGCTTGCATTGGCCAGGAATGTCGGGGTTGCGGCGCAGTACGCGTGGATCGTGTGATCCGCNNGGAAAACGCCTGGTCGGCCAGGCGAGTGCGGGACGCGTGATCGTAAAGAAGTGCCCGACCGGGCACGGCGGATGGATCCTCTAGGGCAATGTCTACCCCACCCGGCGCAAGTCTATCGAGTGCCTTTTCGATGATGTCGTGGCAATTCAGCGTGCCGACGATAAGGCCGTGGAGATTTGCCCTCCGCTCGTTCACCGTCGCTACAGGCGAGCCATTGTGGTAAACCGGCACCGCAACGCGAAGGCATTCGGACGGCAGATCCCCGCCTCTTGGCAGAAGGGCCAGACCGCCTCTGCCAACCGCTCCGCTCAATGCCAGGCGTGTCTCCGGACGAGCGGCAATGTCGGCTCCGAACGCCGCAGGCCGATCGCTGGCTAAAATGGAGTAGGCCACGGGGAAAGACTGCCAGCGCTGATCCGCCAGGATCGCCCGCCCATCGTGGGTGCGTTCCGCGACGGTCTCTCCGAGCATTACCTGCTTCGACGGTGACTCGCGTGCGAGTGGCGCCCACTCCAGGCTCTCGACCCCATCCTTCTGTGACAAGAGAGTACGCCCAAAACGATCGAACTCGTCCCGATCGACCTGTTGCGAACTCTCGAAAAACGATCGAACCGCCAGAAGGTGATTCACCGCTTCGTTCATCTGGGCGGCAATGACGGCGCAGCGTTCCTCGGCGCGAGCAATGAACAGCCTGTGCGCTGCGTTGGTCTCGAGCGCACGGAGGCCAAAGAAAGCTGCTGCACTGACCACCAGCCCTACCAGCAGTACCGCCAGGGGAGCCACCCATTGCCGCAGGTATCGTTGGCCGACGGTTTTAGGCGGTTTTTTCAGCATCTTCGATTTCATGGTGAGTCTTCTCTACGGAGGTTGTCCCATCCACGGCGGAGCAGATCGACGGAACCTGACGGGGCAAGGATCTCTGTTGTTATGAAAACCATGCACTCTCTTACGACCGTTGGACCAGGAAGTCGGTTGCTTCGCATATACGCGAAGCGACAGCTTGGCACTGGCATGCAGCACACGCCGGGTCTATGACAGGCCTGCGCGGGTATACATATACCCACGCAAGAATAGGTCACGCCACCGTACGATGCGATGCAGATGGTATGGCCGGGTTGGCGAAGTCGTCGGTGATGCGGGCCAACGGATGTGGATAGAACGGGGGCCGGGTAGGTCCGATGGCGCGGGGTTTGAAGTAGCTTTGGGATTGACAGGATGTCGGCCATGCGACGGATCACGGCAGAACCCATACGCCACGCGGTCAACTGTTCGGACGAATAGGGATACTGGGCAATATGCCCAGAATGCTGCGGTTTTTTCGCCGGGAGATTCCGTGCGATTGCAGGGCTTGTGAGGCCGTGCGACCCGAAGACGTGAGGATTGCCATAATACGGTAGGCTAGGGTTCTGGTAGTGCCGCATCGTGTGTCACCAAGAGGAGGTTGCACGGCATGAAAGACAGATATACCCTACCGGTTCTGCTCCTGGTTTTCGTCGTCCTGGCCGCAGGT
>PMBA01000274.1 GCA_003152795.1 Acidobacteriaceae bacterium
GTAGAGCGCAGCCCTGAAAAGGCTGGCGTCGGCGGTTCAACTCCGTCCCTGGCCACCACATTTTGCAAGCACTTAGCGACATCGTCCCACCTGATTTTGGCTCCAATTGGCTCCACAATTCCTAGTTGACCATACGGCTCAGGCTACTGAGCTTCGCTACTACTCTCTGCTGTGACTCGGGAACGAACTGCTGGTAGATGTCCAGCGTCGTGCTCGCACGTGAGTGGCGCATCTGACCTTGCGCGTCCTTTACGTCGGCGCCGGCCAGCTTGAGCCAAACTGCGTGCGAGGTCCGCAGACACCGCCAGTTCACCCAGGGCAGCCCCATGGTGCGGGCTGCTGGCTTGATGAACCGGGTAAGGATGTTGTTGTCGCGAATCGGCTAGCCATCCTTCACCGACTGAAATACCAGATCATCAGTCCCGTGTGATTTGACGACGCGGTAGTTCCGGACAGNNGACAGTGAGAAGCTTCAGCCGGTTGATTCGCTCTACAACACACGGGTTGACGGCGATCGTGGCGTTGCTGGCGTCGCTTTTCGGGGCGCCCCAGTCGCCGCGGCAGAATCGCTCGTCGATGGTGATGGCTAAACCCGGTGTAGGTGTTCGCGTCGATTTGCCACGTGGTCGAGTTGCCTGAGGTCGTCCAATGGATGTTGTTGTCGACCGCAAGACCGGAGGTCGCATATAGCACGTACCGTACCAGACCAGCACAGGCCAGGATAGCCACAGCTTCTACCTCGATCCGATGATGCTCAACCCCACCTACCACGCAGTCGGCAAGCCGACGACAGCTTTGGGGACATCACTCTACACAGTGGCTGCAGCGCTGTCAGCGAGTTCAGTCACAGTTAGCCGTGACTACCGGAAGGCTTCTCCATTGCGCAGCCCGGTATACCTTTCGAACGCGCGGGGTCGCACATAGATGGGATACAGGCAAGAAACATTGGAGAGAAACTGAATCGATGCCCGATCGACGGGCACGGTAGTGCAGCGTCTCAAAGGCCGCGATTCGACTAGTTTCCCGAGCGCGAATCGGTCGTCACTGAGACAAACCGACCTGACGCAGCAGATCCTGGAAACGTGGGTCGGAGCGCACAAAGTCCCAGTCCCAAGCCACGCCGAGATGGGATAGGGGAGCAGTCGCTTGGATCTGATTGCACGAGCCCTAAACACCGCTTGCTTAGCGCCTTTTAGCTCCCATTGCAGATCCATGTAAGGCTTCTGCATGGGACAAATGCTTATTTCAGCACTCGACGTATCGCTTTGGCTCCCGCGCGAAGTGAAGTGTTTGAGCTGTGCGAACTCCAAGATCTTCGGGAGGAATTTGGACACAGATTCGAGCGAGCCGCGTCGTGGGATGTGAAGTCTTCACACAAAAGAGCCCCAGGTCAGCCGACCGGGGCTCTTCAATGTTCCAGACATTTACGGCAAAGTGATTTTTACGATCTGACCCGCTCCAGCGGGGGCACCTGTCCCAAAGTTGGAAATATAGAGTGCGCCATCCGGGCCGACCGTCATCCCAGTCGGAGCGGTGAGCCCATCGGCGATGGTGGTAAATTTGTTGCCGGCGAGGCGTACCACGGCTCCTTTCCCGGGCACGGGGAATCCTGGATCAGTGCTCAATTCCAGAAAGTAGGTTTTGTTGCCGATCACAACCAAGCCCACCACTGTGGTAACCCCGGTCTCAACTTTCGTCACGCTACCGACATTGTTAACGGTGAAGAGCGCCGCACTTCCGGGGACGATCGGAAATAAGCCAAGGTTTGAAACGTAGAATCCGTTCTTGATACGCGCAATGGACGTCGGAACGACGTGGCCCTGGGTTTGGGAAACGTCGATATACCGGCTCACGATCCCTTCCGGGGTGATTTCGTCAACCTCGCCATGGTTCGGTTCCACCGCGAAAAGACTGCTGTTCACTGAAATCAGGCTGTACCAGACTCCATCAGGTTCGAAGTCTGCAGGGTCGGGATTCGCGACGGGGTGAGCCAGTTGAAATGCGCTCAGGTTCGCGAGTCTGCTCCAGGATCCGTCGGCATTGATCTGCAGAATCGCGTTCGGGATGTTGGGATGCCCGTGAGAGCAGCCCCCGCCCGCAGTGACCGCGTAAAGTTGGGTACCGACGAATGCGACGTCGGCAACTCCCGTGACATCGCCGACCGCATTTCGCGCGGAGGGAAGATCCCTAGCGAAGGTCGAACGCATCCCGTCCGGAGTTACCTTGGAGATCCGCGCAGTACTCCCGCCGGTGTAGGGGCCGATCGGAGGTACGACCTGATCGCATTCTCCTATTGTTGAGTGGCTGCCGCCGGTTCCTGCTTCAGCCACATAGAGGTTGCCATCGGGTCCCCATTTGAGACCGCGCGGATTGTCAAACCCGGTTGCGAACACCGTAACGTTGGAAGAGGCCTGCGAGAAGGCTGCGACGGCACTAAGTACCACCGTGCCGAGGGTGAGCCATCGAAAGGTTTTCATTGGAAGTCTCCTTGAAGTTTAATTGTGTTTTCGTGCCCGGCGTTGCTTTGTAAAAACTCTCATGGAAATGGAATGGCGCGCTCACTGATACAACTCCGCCGTGGTTGGCGATGCCCATCCTCCAACAACCAGCACGTTGCCGTTCTGCAGCAAGGTTGCCGAATGTCCCGAACGATCAAGTTCTGTGAGACCAGAAAGGACGAAGGAACCTGTGGACGGGTCGTAGATCTCGGTAACTACGCTTCCACCACCGACCAAGAGCACTGTGCCGTTTGGGAGCAGCGTCGCCGTGTGCGAACACCGCTTCTCTGCCATGGATCCCGTTGCCATGAAGGACCCTGTAGCCGGGTCGTAAATCTCGGCACTGTCAGAATCGGCTAGAGTTCGGTCGTGGGCGCCGCCTGCTATAAGTACCTTGCCATCCGGCAGCAGCGTGGCCGTGTGCCCGGTGCGAGGTGAGTTCATGCTTCCTGTAGGGGTGAAGGCTCCCGTCGCCGGGTGGTAAAGCTCCGCGGCGGCAATGCTGGCGTTCTGGGACGCGCTCCAGCCTCCTGCAATCAACACGTCGCCATTGACCAGCAAGGTTGCGGTCTGTCCCACCCGGGGTGTGACCATATTTCCGGTGAATGTGAATCGACCCGTGGCTGAGTCATAAACTTCGGCTGTGACTGAGCTATCACCGGGGAGGAAGAATGGAAGCATGTCACCTTCCGTGTTGTCGCCGCCGGCGATGAGCACCTTCCCGTTCGTCAGCAAGGTTGCAGTGTGCCCCCCGCGTACCTCGGCCATACTGCCTGTTGGGGCAAAAGATCCATTGGAGGGATCGTAGATTTCCGCACTCGCCACTGCCGGCGAGTTGCCGTTCTGATCACAGGCGGACGAATCAAATGAAAACCCTCCAGTGATCAGCACTCCCCCGTTTTGCAGAAGCGTGGAGGTTTGTGCATAACGCCGAGTCGTCATAGTCCCAGTGGAGGCAAACGTGCCCAAGGCCGTGTCGTACAGTTCCGCAGAGTCCTTCCCGGCGGCGCAGGAGTACTCGTCCGCTTCGACGGAGCCTCCTGCCACCAGTACTTTTCCGTTTGGCAGCAGCGTCGCCGTGTGAAACCAGCGCCCATCCTGCAGGTTCCCAGTGGGAGAGGACACAGTCGTGTTTGTGGCCACCAACACGAGGGCGGTTGCGCTGTAGTTTGCGTTGGCTGACGACGTGGCAACGACGTAAGAGAGTCCGGAGGTAGAAGGAGCGCTGTACAACCCGGCGCTGTTAATCGTTCCCCCGCCCTGAACCGTCCAGCTCACCTGGGTACTGTCAAGCCCGACGACCGTTGCACTGAACGTTTGACTCGCCCCTGGGACGATACCAACGCGGCCAGGTGTAATCGAAAAGGGAATGGTTGGGAGTGTTACCGTGGCGGTTCCAAAGGCGCTCGGAACAGTTTTGCTAGTTGCTCTGACGAAAGCAGCCTGGCCGTCAGAGTCTGAGGGAGCAGTGTACAATCCCGTGCTGTCAATGCTCCCGAGACTGTCGTCCAGACTCCATATCACCGTCTGGTCACTCTGTCCCGATACTTTGGCCGTAAACAATTGGGTTTTACCACGATAGACAGTTGCCGTGGCGGGAGAGACCACCACTGTCGCGGGAGGCGGGTTATTTGGCGCTGGGGATGACGAACCACCACAGCTGGTTATAAAAAGGATGGCGGCTAAGGTGGCCCCCAATAACAGTATCGCAGTTTTCTCTGAATGCATTTCCTCACCTCGAATAGAGCATCGTCGCGCTTAAGTAACTCCTGGTGATTCGATTCGACCTCACCATCCTTCTACCGCCAGAGTGTGTTTTGTCAGCGAATGAATTAATTCGAAGGTGCGCATATTTTCTCCTCCCGGTGAGTGACCGGAACTATTAGGTTTGTATTTCGAAACGGCTTGCGCTTGGTTCGGGCGCTGAGACTTTGCCCATCGCCTCTAAGCTAGGGCGCCGTCCTTTTCTTGAAGACAGACGAGAAAGTAGCCGCGTACAAACTGTTCTGAGAGCCGGGGGCTAAAACGAAACCGGACACGTTCAAATCGGGAAGCCCCGGGTTAATGGCATACCACGTCTCCCCGCCGTTGTTACTCCGGAATATTCCGGCACCCTGAGTTCCGACGTATATGACGTTAGGGTTTCCCGGGTTGACCTGGACCGAGCCCGTGCGCGGCGATTGTATTCCCGGCAGTCCAACGTTCTTGGGGACAAATGATGCGCCTCCATCTACGCTCTTGAGCACGCCGGTTGCGTCAGAAGCGCCTACATAGACGATGGTCGAGTCGGTGGG
Organism: Acidobacteriaceae bacterium; assembly: GCA_003152795.1. GTDB lineage: Bacteria > Acidobacteriota > Terriglobia > Terriglobales > Acidobacteriaceae > Acidiflorens. Next base: position 4,793 of record PMBA01000274.1, read on the forward strand.
ATCCACGGTTATGCTGAATGCGCCGGTTGCATCGACGTTGTACCAGGTTGCGCCCGCGTCCTGGGAGCGCCATGTGCCGCCCGTGCGGTCCGCGAAATACACGGTTCCATGGCGGTGTGGGTCGACTGTGATCCCGCGACCACTCAAATCCAGAAACTGATCCGGAGGAGCGTTAGGAGCACGGTCAATGCGGTTGAAGGTTTCGCCAAAGTCGGTGCTCTTCCAGATACCGTTTGTCGGGATACCAAGGTTACCGATGGTTGCGATATAGATCGAGTGATCAAACGGGTCGACTGACACCCCAGTCGTATAGTTTGTGCTCCATCCAAAGCGTCGACGCCGCCAGTGCCTGCCGTGATCCACGGACTTAAAGAAGCCGCCCCCGGCTGATCCTGCATACACACGCCGCGTGTCTTGCGGGTCGAAAGCCACTCCGCGGGGAGCACGCGCGACGAAGCCTTTCGTGCCACCGTCTTTCCAAGTAGTGCCGCCATCTTCAGTCACCAGAATGCCGCCGTCGTTGGTTGTGAAAAATACATGATTGGAGTCGGCCGGATCTACTGCCAGCGCGTGGCCCTGTTGACACGCGCAAGTCTTAAGCTGCTCCCAGGCAAGCCGATGCCACTTCGCCTCTTTGCGAGCCGAGAGTACAAACGCTCCGTGAAAGTTCGTCCCAGCGTAAACTGAGCCTTCGCTATCGACGCTGAGCATAAGAGCCATGCTCTTCGGGACGCCGGCGTTTCTCCATGTGACTCCGCCGTCGTTGCTTACAGAGACGCCGCCGCCAGCGGTGCCGGCATATAGCTTGCTGCCGCTCTTAACGATTGACAAAACTACGCCTACTGTTGGTGAGCCTATGCGAGCGAAGGAATTGCCGCCGTCGGTGCTTTTGTACACTCCGTCGCCATTGGATCCCGCATAAACAATGTTGCCGTCGTCAGGATCGACCATGAGCCCGTAAACCGTCGAGTCGACAGAGACGGGCGTCCAATTGTTGCCACCGTCGGCAGATTTGAAAGCGCCGTCACCCGTGCTGCCGGCGAATATTACGTTAGGGTTGAAAGGATTGATCGCGAGAGAGAATATTTGGGTCGACCCCAGACCATTCGAGACTGATTGCCAGGTCTCGCCGCCGTCGATTGTCTTGCTAACTCCAAACGATGATGAATAGATGATGTTGGAATTGGTGGGATCCATCACCATCGCAAAGCCTCCACCGTCCGACTGCGCGACCCATGTTGCTCCACCATCGGTTGTCTTGAATCCGCCGGCGTAGACGACATTCGGATTGCCGGGATCCATGACCATCGACGTCACTTCGGACGTGGGAAGACTGCTGAGCGCATTGAAGGTAACGCCGCCATTTGTGCTCTTGAGGACGCCGCCGCCTATGCTGCCGATGTAGATTGTGTGCGAAGCCGCATGTGCAGCAATGGCCGCTGGAATTGCCGGAGGGCTCGGTCCGACCGAAGTCCATCGATAGCCAGNNGCTACCGACGACGCGACTGCGATGAACTGGACGAATACGACTAACTTACTTGTTGCGGTTTTCATAAAGCTCCTTTTTTCGATCTAGCTCTGCCTCCCAAGCGAAGGGGCAACCTGAAACCTCCCGCGAACGGATGCGGGAAGAGTGATCGCTGGCGACACTCGCCCAATTCGCGCGTTTGGGCAATGCATCGCGTTTAAATTCGACTTCAACTCTTCTTCAACTGTTATTCACTAGATAAGTCGTTGGGAGTAAGCGGGTTGTTGGGATCGCTGGGCGTGCTTAAGTTTGACGTGCTTCGTGCGCCCTGTTACTCTCGACGCCGCTGGCTGAGTAGTGTGTAATGCCCCCTTCTGTTCCTACGCGACGCCGCCTCCGTTTTGGCCCTTACGAAGCAGACCTGCATTCGAAAGAGTTGCGAAAGGGGGAGACACGGCTCCGTTTGCAGGCGCAACCGTTTCAACTGCTCGCAATGCTTCTGGAACGACCGGGCGAACTTGTCACGCGGGAGGAGATTTGCCAGAAGCTGTGGTCGACCGACACCTTTGTTGACTTCGATCACAGTCTTGGAACTGCCATCAACAAGATTCGAGAAGTTCTTAATGATTCCGCCGGAGAACCTTGTTATGTCGAAACGCTGCCCCGCCGAGGCTATCGTTTCATTGCGCCGGTCGCTTCAGTCGACCCGGAACCGGCGCCAGAATCTCCTGAACCAGGGCCGCTAGAACCTGCTGAACCGTTGGCGACCTTGGTACCGAGAGCTCGGCTTTTGTATTCTGCGGTCGGCGTCTGTTTTGCCGTCGCTGTCCTTCTCGCCCTCATAGGGGCGAATTTTCGTGGCTGGCGGACAAGGTTGACATCCGCAGAGACTGGAGCGCCGACCGAGGTCAAATCAATCGCGGTTCTTCCTCTGTTGAATCTTTCGAACGATCCGGAGCAACAGTTCTTCGCAGATGGAATGACGGACGAACTCATCACAGACCTGGCCGGGATAAGTTCACTGAGGGTCATCTCGCGAACGTCTACCATGTCCTACCTTGGAACTCGCAAGCCGGCGGCTCAGATTGCGCGTGAGCTAGGAGTGGACGCCCTTGTTGAGGGATCGGTAGTCCGGGCGGGCAGAAGGGTGCGCATCACTGCTCAATTGATTCATGCGGCCTCGGATCGACACTTGTGGGCGCAAAGCTACGACCGGGAATTGAGCGACGCGCTGACCGTACAGGGCGAAGTGGCGCGCGAGATCGCCGAGCGGATCTCGGCCCAACTAACGCCGCAAGAACAAGCCGAGCTCGCTCGGGAGCATCCGGTCAACCCAGAAGTCGCGATCCTCTACTTCAAAGGATCTTATTTCCTGAGTCAGCTTGATGCTGTTCGCGCCCGCGATGCGTTTACCCAGGCCATTCATTTGGACCCGAACAACGCCGAGTTATGGGCNNGGGCTCGCCGATGCTTTGCACACAATGGCGGTGCTCGGTGACTACGAGATTTTTCCAGCGGCTCGAGATGCGGCAAACAAGGCGTTGGAGATTGACAAGTCTCAAGCGCAAGCTCTCATGGTACTCGGCATTGTTTCCTTTCTTTACGACTGGAATCCGCCGCAGTCAGAGGAATACTTCCGGCGTTCGATCAAAGCTCGTCCTGGCTATGGGCTGTCCCGCGCGTTATTCGCTACCACGCTCGCCCACCATGGCAAGTCCCAAGAAGCCATCGAGCAAATCAAGCAGGCAAATGCCTTGGACCCGATGTCAGTGTTGACAAACTCATTCGCTTGGCATGTTTACTTCAGTTCCCGCCAGTACGATGACGCCTTGCAAAGCATCCTCGGGACCGCTGAGGTTAATCCTGCTTTTGCTCCAGCGTCCTGGCGCCTCTCAGTGAGTTGGGAGCAAAAAGGTGAGTACGAGAAGGCGATTGCTGCGAGTGGCGAGCGAGCACCTGAACTTAAACGCGCCTTCGCCTCGGGGGGAGTGCGAGCTTATTGGCAGCGCAAGCTGGAAATCTTGCTGCATGAAAAGTACGGTTTCGCCGCTATTGCCCGGTGTTACATGCACTTGGGAATGCGGGAAGAAGCGCTTAAAACATTGGAAAAAGGATACCGGATGCGGGATCCCTACCTCATTTACTGGCTCCCTATTTACGAAGAATTCGACCCGCTTCGCTCCGAACCTCGTTTTCAAACAATGCTCCACGGGCTAGGCTTCTTGTGAGAAAAGCCTTGATCGGCGTGAGATGAGCTTCGCAGGGCTTGAGATGAATAGAAGAGCAGTGGCCATTCAGTGTCTGTCTTGTGTCGGCAGAACAATTTCTTTTCTGCGCTTGGAGGAATCCATTGAGAGCCTCTGTTTTACGCTAGTCGTCCTCGGAATCGTTCTCTGCCTCGTTTCCCCCACGTCCGCACAGCAGGCGACCGCCGAGATTCGTGGCTTCATTACTGATTCCAACAGTGCAGCGATCGGAAATGCGCAACTGACGCTGGTTAACGCCCTGACCCAACTATCACGAACCACTCAAAGTCTCGACACTGGCACTTATACTTTTGCGGCAGTGCCCGCGGGCACCTACAAGCTAACCGTGCGCAAAGAAGGCTTCGCGGAGAAACAAATTCAGGGCATTGTCCTCGCAGTTGGCCAAACGGCTAGCGTGAATGTTGTCCTGGCAATTGGAAGCGTTACGCAAACGGTAGATGTCACTGGTGCTCCCCCGATCATCGAGTCAACGCAGTCTTATATCGGAACCACTATCGAACCCGTGCAGGTGAGTAGTTTGCCGCTCCAATCGCGTCAGTTCGCCAACCTCGCTGTGCTTACTCCCGGGGTCACTTTGGTCTATAACGGCGATCCAACCGAGCGCGACCGACTCATGCCTTCAATCGCCGGTGGCAGAGCGCGTCTCGCGACCTTTAACATCGATAACGCAGACGATAGCGAAGATCTAGATGGCGGCCTGCTGGAGACCGTTAGCCTTGAATCAGTCCTGCAATTCCAGGTGATCACCCACCGGTTTACAGCCGAGCAAGGACGCGCTGCTTACGGCATCATCAATGTGATCACGAAATCCGGAACTAACGACTGGCACGGTACGGGATTTGACTTTTTTCGGAACAAAGCTCTTAACTGGCGCACTCACACCGAAGAGTTGAATGATGACCCCAAAAGCGCATACAAGCTCAACCAGTACGGAGGGTCCTTGGGGGGGCCAATCATCAAGAACCGCTTATTTTTCTTCGTGTCGCCTGAAGAATTCGCGCAGACGACTATTAACATCGTAAACACTCAGGGGATTGCCCCTCAATTGGACGGCCCAGAAACTATTCCCCAAGACCTGTTCACGCTAACTGCCAAATTGGACGCTAATATTGGCAAGAATGATTTGCTCAGCTTTCGATATTCACGTGAAACCAACAGTGCGGTGATCAGTGCAAATTCTCTGACCCCAACGGAAAACCAGGGCACAAACACGAATAGCTATAACACCGGAGTCATCAATCTGACCAGCACATGGGGTCCCTCCGGGGTGAACCAGCTGACTTTTGAGGCATCCAATTGGGAAAATACAATTCCACCCAAGAGCATTGGCCCGCAGCTTTTTTTCCCGAACGGAGTCACGCTGGGGCAAGGATCGAACTACCCGCAATCCACATCCTTCAAGAAGTACCAGCTGCGCGATACATTTTCGTTCGTTGTCGCGGGTAAGGGAAGTCACAATGTGAAGGTTGGCGTCGACGACGTCTTAAATCCTCATGCGCGCGAAGATGCAACCGAGCAGACCCTACCGCAATACGAGTTCATCGGCAATAGCTTGACTTCTCCCATTGACAACATCTTTTATAACGTTGGCCAAGCCGCTTTCGAATACAACAACCTCCAGCGATTCGGGATATTCGCACAAGACGATTGGCAGTTGAACCGCAAACTGACCCTCAACCTCGGACTCCGCTGGGATTATTATGGTGGCGTAGTTTTCAACCAGGACTACAGCCCGACTTATCTATTTCTGCAAGGCAAGCTCCCTTCCTTTACGGGAAAGCAAGCTCGCACTCCTCTGACCAACTTTGGACCTCGCATCGGCTTTGCCTATGCCCTTGGTGGGGACGACAAGATGGTTATTCGTGGAGGATATGGCCTCTATTTCAACTTTCCGATCTTCACCACCTTCAACACGATCAGCCAACGGAATCCAGATCCCTTGGTTCCCGGGTATCTAAACAACAATCCTACTGGGATACTAAACCCCGATGGTACCTTCTACCAATATGGCCAGCCGCTCCCACCAAGTCAAGTGGTGCCCGCTCCTCTGCCAAATTCTGTGGTGGATCCCCACCAGGTCGACCCGCGCTATCAACACGCTACCATCGGTTTTGAACGGCGAATCGCACCCAATACCGTCGTTTCAGCGGACGTGCTGTGGTCACGCGGTTCTCACACCGCGTTCGCCAATGAAATAAATCGTTATCCCGGTCCCGGTTTGCCTCGTCCGTTCGCCGCCGATGGTTTTAATTTTCCCATTCGAATTGAAGAGACCGAAGGGAAGAGTCACTATACAGCCCTGAACCTTTCGGTGGTCCACCGCTATGCAAGGAATTTTGGGGTCACTGCCTGGTATACATATTCGAGGTGTTTGACCACAAGCATTAAG
>PMBA01000143.1 GCA_003152795.1 Acidobacteriaceae bacterium
AGGCGCGCGCCGCCACGAGCAGCTCCTCTCCTTCCGCGACAAGCTGCGCAAGACGCTGAACAACTGGTTCCGCCTCCGCCGCCGTCGCAGCTACACGCCCAAGCCGTAGCCGCTACGCGAGCCGCACCGCGCGCGTCTTGTCGAGCTTCAGCACATCGCCCGGGTTCAATGCAGGCACCGCCTTCGCATCGCCCACCTTCTCCCCGCGGAGCTGGATGCTCCCCTGCTCAACAAGCCGCCGCGCATCGCCGCGCGATTTCGTGATCGAGAAACACTGCGCATACGCCGCCACCACCACGCTCACGATGTCCGGCTGCAGGCCCGAGAGCGCCAGCGACGGCAGCTCCGCGTGATCGAGATCCTTCTTCGAGAAGCGCGTCTCAAACTCCGCACGCGCCTCCTGGGCCGCTTCCTCGCTGTGGTAGCGCGCCACGATGCGCGCCGCGAGCTGCTTCTTCGCCTCCATCGGGTGAATGTCCGGCACCGGCTCGCACAGCAGCAAATCGTAATAACGCGCCATGAGCGTGTCCCCGATGCTCATCAATTTCCCAAACATCATCTCCGGCGGCTCCGCCACGCCGACGTAATTGCCGAGGCTCTTCGACATCTTGTTCACGCCGTCGAGCCCTTCCAGGATCGGCGTGGTCAGCACCACCTGCGACTCCTGCCCGTAGGCACGCTGCAGCTCGCGCCCCACCAGCAGATTAAATTTCTGGTCGGTGCCGCCTAGTTCAACATCGGCTTCGAGCGCGACCGAGTCGTATCCCTGCGCCAGCGGATACAGCAGTTCATGCATGGCAATCGGCTTCTCGTCATGAAAGCGGTTGTGAAAGTCCTCGCGCTCCAGCATCTGTGAAACCGTGTACTTTGCCGTCAAACGGATGAAATCCTCGGCCGAAAATTTCGAGAACCACCGGCTGTTGAAATCCACCACTGTTTTTTCCGGGCTGAGAATCCTGAAAACCTGCGCCTTGTAGGTCTCGGCATTCTCCGCAATCTGCTCCGTCGTCAGCGGAGGCCGCGTCGCCGAGCGCCCCGTCGGATCGCCGATCATCCCGGTGAAGTCGCCAATCAGAAAGATGACCGTGTGTCCGAGATCCTGAAAATGTTTCAGCTTGCGCAGCAGGACGGTGTGCCCGAGGTGGAGATCGGGCGCGGTCGGATCGAAGCCCGCCTTCACCCGCAGCGGCTTGCCCGAAACCAGCGACCGCTCGAGCTTCGCGCGCAGTTCGGATTCCTTGACGATCTCCGCCGCGCCCTTCTTGATGTACGCCAGTTGTTCGTCGACCGGTGGGAAGTTAGCCATGCGTTTCGATTATAGCGATGTGGCGTGCCCAGGAGCTGCGAGCCAGAAGTCAAGGGCGGGAGCGTGAACGTCAATTACGGGTTTGCTCGAAGCTCGAAGCCCGTGGCTCGCAGCTAGCTCCGCCGGTAAAAGCTCAGCGCCGCGTCCCCCTGCGCCAGCTTCCGATATCGCCGCAACTCTCCAAACGCCTCTCCCGGATCAAACCTCTTCTCATGCTCCGCGATCACTACGCTTCGCTCGCGTAATAATTTCGATTCCCCCAGCGCCGCCAGCGTCTTCGCATACTCCTCCTGCATCGCGTAGGGCGGATCCAGAAACACGAAATCGGCGACCCGCTTCGCCGCCTCCAATTGCCGCAACGCTTTCCCGGCCTCGACCTTCACGATCTGGAATCCGCTCGCAATCCCCAGCGCCCTCAAATTCCCGGCAATCAGTTCCGCGGCTGCTTTGGACGACTCGACAAAGTGCACCATTCGCGCGCCTCGGCTCAGCGCCTCGATGCCCACGGCACCCGTCCCCGCATATAGATCGAGCCATGCCGATTCCGCCAGTGCATCTGGATTGCCCGCGCACAGCACGTTGAACAACGTTTCGCGCAGCCGGTCCGACGTCGGACGGATCTCAAGCCCGGGCAACGACCGCAGCGTCCGGCGCCGGTACTGTCCCGCAATCACTCGCATAAGTTCGCGCTCGCGCCATGCCTCGCGCCTTTCACATGTCCCTTCTGGCCCAGCCCTTCCGATTTTCCTTTTCGCATCTCCGCCGCCTCAACCGGTATCTAAGTAGATAGAATACTGGCAGGCAATGTCGATGCGCAGTTGGTCCATCCCGGTCGGGCGTCTCTTCGGAATCGAAATTCGCATTCATCTGACCTTCGTGTTTCTGCTCGTCTTCGTCTGGAGCACCGAAACCGCCACGCAGGATGCCAGCGCCGCCCTGCGCGGGCTCGCCCTGGTGGGCATCGTTTTCGGCAGCGTCGTCCTGCACGAATTGGGTCACGCCTTGGTAGCCCGCGGCTCCGGCATTCCCGCCAAGGGCATCATCCTCCTTCCGATCGGCGGAATCACCATCCTTGACGAAGCCAACGTCATCCCCGACCCAATCAACGGTTGGAAGCGTGATATCCGAATCGCGGTTGCAGGACCGCTGGTGAATCTCTTCATCGCCGGCTTATCGGCTCTGGTTTTGCTCGAAGCCATACCTGGCTTTTCGCTTACCGCGAAGCCGCTTCTCCATTCGAGCGCCCTGCTGCGAAGCATCGTCTGGGCGAACCTCTACCTCGGTTTGTTCAACCTGCTGCCGGCGTATCCCATGGATGGCGGACGCGTTTTGCGCGCTTTCTTCTCGCGCCGCATCGATATTGTTCGAGCCACCCATCGCGCCGTTCGCATCGGCCACGTCTTTTCCATCCTCATGATCATGCTCGGAATGTTGATCAGCAGTCGCGCCGAAACGCGCTGGGACGGCTATTGGCTCATGATGATCGGCTTCTTTCTTTTTGCCGGTGCGCAACTCGAAGAGCGCTCGGCGGTATTTCAATCCGTCCTGCAAAGCGTCCGTCTGGAAGAAGTGATGCTTACCGATTTCGCCACCCTCTCGCCCGCCGACACGCTGGAAGATGCGCTCGAAAAAGCGGTGCACACGTTGCAGGACGATTTTCCGGTGGTGCGCGGCAGCGACATGGTTGGTGTCGTCTCCCGGCAAAAAATTCTCGAAGCGCTCCGCGCCGAAGGCAACGGCTACGTGCAGGCTGTCATGAACCGCATTTTCGAGGTTGCCGCCCGGCAGGAGTCGCTCGCCTCCGCTTTTCGCAAGCTCTCCTCACGCAATCTCAGCATCATTCCCATCGTCGACGATCAGCATCTGGTCGGAATCGTCACCTTGCAAAACTTGATGCACTCGATGTCGCTGCTGGCGGAGAGCCGCAAGTTGCGCCGGGAAGCGCTCGACTCGTAGAAAGGTAAGAGGTTAGAGGTCGGATTGCAGAGGTTAGAACCTATTGCGCGCACCTCGTCCGCGAACCCGGGATTTTAACCTCTGCAATCTGACCTCTGACCTCTTACCTGACCTTCGCATAGACTTCCTGCGCCGCCCGCACCGCGCATCCAAACTCAACCGCCTTCCCCGTGGTCTCAGCGATCACCTGTTCGAGTGCTGCCAGCACGCCCACTGTGTCCAGATAATCGTAGTAGCCGATGTGGGCGATGCGGAAAAGCTGTCCTTTCATTTCCGCCTGCCCGTTGGCCACAACCGCGCCAAACTGCTCGCGGAAGCGCTTGCAGATAACCGTGGAATCTGCGCCAGCGGGCGCCGCGACCGCAGTCAACGCGGCCGCTGGAGAACTCGGCGCGAACAATTTCAGCCCCAGCGCCTGCACTCCGGCGCGGGTCATCGCCGCGCACAACTCCGCGTTCGCAATCAGCGCATCGCGTCCCGCCGCGAGGTTTCCGTCTCCCATTTGGCGCACATAATCAAACGCCGCCGCCAGTCCCGCAAACAGAGCAGTTGCGGGCGTGTATGCCGTCTCCGCTTTGGCCGCCGATTTTCGTTCCTTCCGCAAGTCGAAGTAATATCGCGGAGATTTCGCCGTCTCCATACGCTGCCACGCTCGCTCGCTGATGGCGCCATAAGCTAGTCCGGGTGGGACCATCAGCGCCTTTTGCGAGCCCCCAATGATGACGTCGATTCCCCAACCGTCCACGTCGAGACGCGTTGTGCCTAATCCCGTAATCGCGTCGACGACAAATAAGGTATCCGGCAGAGTATCCGACGAAGTCTGCACCAGCTTCGCGATCCGCTCGACATCATGCCGCGCGCCCGTGGAACTCTCCGTCGCCTGCACATAAACGCAACGGATCTCCGGCGTCAGCTTACGGCGCACTTCGTCCAGCGAAATGGTTTCGCCATAGGGAGCGGTCACCGTCTCCACGGTGCAGCCAAACGCCTTCGCCAGCGCGGTCCAACGCTCGCCAAATTTGCCGGCGCTCAACACCAGCACCCGGTCTCCGGGAGAAGTCAGGTTCGAGACCGAGGCTTCCATGAAGCCCGTGCCCGATGAGGAGAGCACGAGCACGTCGTTCTTCGTGCCGATGAACTCCTTCACGTCGGCCAGAACGCGCGTGAACAGAGCTCGGAAATCGGCAGTACGATGGTGCGCGCCATAGGAAGCCATCGCCGTCTGGGCTTGCGGCAGCAGGGGCGTTGGTCCGGGAGTAAAGAGCCGGTTTTTCTTAAGCATGGGAACCAGAATATTCGAAAGCTTGCGGTTCGGGAAGGAAGGAGGAAGGTCCGAGGTTAGAGGTCAGATTGCAGAGGTGAGGTTCAGACCTCTAACCTCTGCAATCTGACCTCTAACCTCTGACCTCCTCTGACCTCTGACCTTCTATAATCCCCCCATGCCCCTCATCGATCAGATCCAGAAAGACATTGTCGCGGCCATGAAGGCCCGCGAAGAGCACCTGCTTTCCACCCTGCGCATGGTCAAGACCGCGCTCAAGAACCGCGAGATCGACAAGATGGCCCCGCTCGACGACAAGGAATCTCAGCAGGTGCTCTCCACCCTGATCAAACAGCGCAAAGACTCGGTCGAGCAGTTCACCAAGGGCGGACGCCAGGAGATGGCCGACAAGGAAGCCGCCGAGATCAAACTGATCGAAGCCTATCTGCCCAAGGCCGCCGGCGAAGAAGAAATCGTCGCTGGAGTCCGCGCCGCGATTGCCGAGATGACGCCCCCTCCTGCCATGAAAGACATGGGGACCGTGATGAAGGCCGCAATGGCACGCTTCGCCGCCGCCGGGATGCGGGTGGATGGGAAGATGGTTAGCGAGGCGGTGAAGAAGGAACTAAGCAAGTAAATATTGGGCAAGTAAATGAACATAGGCGCCATCTACATCATCACGCACGATTCGCGCTACACGGGGTTGCTCCTGAATTCTGCCGCGAGTCTGAAACGCATGATGCCGGATTTGCCGATCACCGTGTTCAGCCAGTTCCCGCTGGAGAGTCCCGATTTCGAGAGAGTCATCCGCGTAGAGGCCTCACAGGACGGCTTCTACGACAAAACGTTGTTTTTCCAGCAGACTCCCTACGAGCGGACATTGTTTATCGACGCCGATACCTACATCGTCGAACCGGTTCCTGAATTATTTACGATGCTGGATCAGTTTGATTTTGCCGCAACCCATGAAGAATATCTGAACACAGATTGGTGGAATCGCTATCCCCGCCCCGATATTCCGCCCAGCTTTCCAGAATTCAATACCGGCATTCTGGCTTATAAGCGATCGCCGCGAATGGACAGCGTCTTGAAGGATTGGTCGGAGCTCTATCGGTCGTTCCTTGAAGACCACCCCGGCCAGGAAATAAACGATCAGCCCTTTTTTCGAGCTGCCGTTTACAGCAACCAAGCGCGCATTGCCACGCTTACCAGGGAGTACAACTGCAAATTTCGCGGCCAGGGATACTTGAATGGACGCGTGAAAATACTCCACGGCCACGTCGACCTTCAACTGGAAGAAGCATTCGTGCGCAAGGCGCTCGAGGTTTTGAATGCCAGCTCCAAGCCGCGCGTATACATTGCCGGGACGGTTTACGAACAAAAACTGGTTGGCCGTATTTTGGATCGCCGGAAACCAGGCTTGGTTGGACGTTTTCCGCTATTCCCGGAGCCAGTCATCGTGGCAGGTGCGAAACGTCTGCGGCAAATGCTGAAAGAACGAGGGGCGCGAAGAATGTTTCTGAAATTGATCGGGCGTGGGCGGGAAGGCGGGGCCGAAAGCTAGCGACGGCCAGGTTGAATCACCATCTTCCGCTTCGGTATGCACTCTTCAGAGGCAGTCGCTGTCCGATCAATACGCGTCTTTCCGGTGACGGAAGGAATGCAGCACGACTTCGTTTTCAAGAATGTCATAGCGGAGGCGGTAGTCCCTCCACCGCACGCGCCATTGTCNNTGCCCGAAATTCCCGCTCGAATGCGGGAGTGGTGAGGACTCGAAACGGCCCAGCCATGGCGTTCTAATTTCTTCGCCCTTATTTCTTCTTGCGCTTGCTGGCTGGAGTTTTCAGTTCAGCCAGGAATTCGTTCGCACTGCGCGCCGCCCCGCGCCGATACTCCGCCGTGCTGGTTTGGATTTGTTCTTTCACCAAGCCGTTCTGCATTTCGAGGTAGTCTTCCAGGTCGTCCACATGCATGAGACCGACGACAGGGATGCCGTCCTTCTCCAGAATGAAGAATTCGCGATTGACGTGCACGCGGCGCACTACTTGGCCGAGATTCACGCGCGCTTTGGTCAGAGGAAGGCGGTTCACGATAGTTTTCATACGTTGATTAATGTTAATCAATGTTACTCAATTTGGCAACTACTTGCTCTGCTGCCATTCCCGATACGCTTCGCTCTTGCCGATCCCGCGCTCTTTCGCGACTTTCTTCAGCGCGGCTTTTTCGTCTGCCTTTTCTTCGGCCATGATTTCGCGCACGCGCTGGGCGAGGCTTACGGTCTCGGATGCGGGCGGAGTTGCTCCCTCTTCGGCCTTCGCGATCAGCAGCGTGATTTCTCCCTTCACTTCTCCTCGCGACTTCAGTTGCTCCAGAACTTCTGTGGCGCGACCGCGCAGGAATTCCTCGTGCAGTTTGGTTACTTCGCGGGCGACGACTACGTGCCGCGCTTCTCCCAGAACTCCGGCCACATCGGAAAGCGTCTCCAGCAAACGGTGTGGCGCTTCGTAGAACACCTGCGTGCGGGGAGAGTCTTTGATGCTCCCCAGCAGCTTGCGGCGCTGTCCCGCCTTCACTGGGAGAAAGCCGCTGAAGCGGAAGGAATCGGTGGGCAGGCCGCTTGCGACCAGCGCCGCCAGGAATGCCGACGCTCCGGGAATCGGCACCACCGGCACGTGATGCCGAATGGCCAGCGCGATCAGGCGGAACCCTGGGTCGGAGATGCCGGGCATGCCCGCGTCGGTGACGAGGGCAATCTTGGCGCCGCCTTCGAGGTCGACGACCAGTTCGGCCGCCTTGGTCATCTCGTTGTGTTCGTGATAGCTGACGGTGCGCGTGTGGATGCCGTAATGGCTAAGGAGCTTCAGGGTCTGGCGCGTGTCCTCGCAGGCAATCAGGTCAACTTCCTTGAGCACGCGCAGGGCGCGCAGAGTGATGTCTTCAAGGTTGCCGATGGGCGTGGCGACGAGATAGAGCGACGGGCCGCCGAGTGCTGGTCCTCGTTCTAGGATGCCGCCATTCTCTGTGTCTTCCCGCATGACTGGAGTCTAGCAAGAAACAGGGAGGCCAGAGGTCAGAGGTTCGATTGCAGGGGTTAGAATCCGGGGGCACCTCTGCAATCTAACCTCTCACCTCTGACCTCCCTCTGACCTCCCAGGAATCATCCATGTCAACCTATTTCACAGTTCGCCTTTTATTCGCTTCGTGCTAAACTGACCAAAACTGATGTGACAGCCAACACTTCACGCTCCAGCCCGCGGGTGTAGGCTCAGATTCCAGATTCACAAACAGGAGCAGCCATCATGGCCGACGAACGCAGCCGAGCAGAAGATCGTAACAACGAACGGGGCAAAGCAATCGATCTCGCCTTTGCGCAGATTGAAAAGCAGTTTGGCAAGGGATCCATCATGCGGCTGGGGTCGAAGGAAGCTATCGTCCCCATCGCGGTGATTTCCACCGGCGCCATTTCCTTCGATGCCGCGCTGGGCGTGGGCGGCGTGCCCCGCGGCCGTGTCATTGAAATCTTTGGCCCGGAGTCTTCCGGCAAAACCACGATTGCCTTGCAGGTGATTGCCGAGGCGCAAAAGGCCGGAGGCATGGCTGCCTTCGTCGACGCCGAGCATGCGCTCGATCCGGGCTATGCCAAGAAGCTGGGCGTGGACGTCGACAACCTGCTCGTTTCGCAACCCGACTATGGCGAGCAGGCGCTAGAAATCACGGAAGCGCTGGTGCGTTCCAATGCCATCGATGTGCTCGTCGTGGACTCGGTGGCGGCGCTCGTTCCTAAAGCCGAGCTCGACGGCGAAATGGGCGACAGCCACATGGGNNGGCCTGCAGGCCCGCCTGATGTCGCAGGCGCTGCGCAAACTGACAGGAACAGTTGCCAAGTCGCGCACCTCCCTGATTTTCATCAACCAGATTCGCGAAAAAATTGGCGTGATGTTCGGCAACCCGGAAACCACAACCGGCGGCCGCGCCCTGAAGTTCTATTCCTCGGTGCGCATCGACATTCGCCGCATCGCCGCCATTAAAGAAGGAGACGTGGTCACCGGCTCGCGCACCCGCGTCAAAGTCGTGAAGAACAAAGTCGCCGCCCCCTTTCGTGAGGCGGAGTTCGACATTCTTTATGGCGAAGGCATCTCGCGCGAAGGCGACCTGCTCGATCTCGCCGTAGCCCAGAATATCCTGGAGAAGTCGGGCTCCTGGTTCAGCTACAAAGGCGAGCGCATCGGCCAGGGACGCGAGAACGCCCGCGCCTTCCTGAAAGAAAATAAAGACACCATGGCCAAGCTGGATACCGAAGTGCGCAAGGCCCTGGGACTGACGCCGTCGGCAGCGTCAGCGGCCCCGGCAGTGGTTCCGGCGCAAGCCACCGGAACTCAGGGACGCGTCACCACGATGCCCTCGGCCTCACCGGAAGCGGCGAAAGTTCCGGCGGCAAGAAGGTAACCGCAACCAGCGCAGCTGATTATCCAATGGAGAAACGGGCGCCCTCGCCCGTCCGCCGGGCGGAAACGCCCGGCTCTCCATCGCCCCAGAAATCACCCTCCGATTGCCATCCCTGCTTGCCTCCGCATACAATCCTCCTCATTGACCGAGGCTCTGTGAAGCGCATCAAAGCCATCTATCCCGGATCGTTCGATCCTCCCACCAACGGGCATCTTGACCTGATCGAACGCGGCACCAAGATCTTCGACGAACTGGTCGTCGCCATTCTTCGAAATCCCGAGAAAGACCCGCTGTTCAGTGTCGCCGACCGCCGCAAGATGCTGGAGGCGATGACCTCCAGCTTCGACAACGTTTCCGTGGACACCTTCGACGGCCTCACCGTCGACTACGCGTTGCGGGTCGAGGCGAGGGTTGTCCTGCGCGGTATTCGCGCCATCAGCGATTACGAGTATGAACTCCAGATGGCCCTGATGAATCGCAAACTCCAGCCAGGTCTGGAGACGGTCTTCATGATGCCCGCGGAAAAGTATTCATACCTGAGTTCGCGTCTGGTGCGCGAAGTCGCGCAACTCGGCGGATCCATCGATTGCCTGGTGCCTGAACTCGTCGCCCAGAAGCTTCGTGAGAAAATGGATGTGGCTCACAAATTCGAGAACGGCGCCCAGCCCGCGGGCAAGGCGCATTCCGAAGCCAAAGGCAGGTTCAGGAAAAAGAAATTATGAGCACCGTCGTGTTACCCGTCACTCACCCCGTCCGCCTGACCGAACGCATCAACCGCATCGAACCCTCCGCCACCATGGCGGTGGTGGCCGAGGCTGACAAGCTCCGGCAGCAGGGTATTGATGTCGTGGATTTCGGCGCCGGCGAGCCCCACTTCTCCACGCCGCAGCACATCAAGGATGCCGCCATCGCCGCCATCCAGGCAAATTTTTCAAAGTACACCCCCGTCGGTGGCACCGCCGAACTGAAGGACGCCATCGTCCACCGTCATGCCGTGGACTTCGACTCCGATTACCGCCGCGAAGAAGCCGCAGCCTCGGTGGGCGGCAAGCACGCCCTGTTCAACGTCATTTCCGTGCTCGTGGACCATGGCGACGAGGTCATTCTTCCCGTCCCCTATTGGGTCTCGTTCAAGGACATGGTGCGCTATGCCGGCGGCAACTGCGTGCTCCTCCACAGCGACGAATCCCAGGGTTTTCGCGTCACTGCCGACATGGTGGCGCGCCTGGTGNNAAGCTCATCATTTTGAATTCACCCTCGAATCCTTCCGGCGCCGTGATGAGCCCGCAGGACATGACCGAAGTTGTCCGGCTGGCCCATCAGCGCGGCATCTGGGTCATTTCCGATGAGTGTTACGTCTATCTCAACTACACCGGCAAGCGGTTTTCGGTAGGTTCGTTGCGCGAGTACCGCGACCGCTTCATGGTCGTCGGATCGCTTTCCAAGACCTATGCCATGACCGGCTGGCGTCTCGGTTTCACGCTCGGCCCGGCGGCCATTATCACTGCCGTGCAGAAGTTGCAGAGCCAATCCACCTCGAACCCAACCTCGATCGTGCAGAAAGCGGCGGTCGCTGCGTTGCGAGGTCCGCAACAATGCGTGGAGGACATGCGCGCCGAGTACATCAAGCTGCGCGATCACGTGGTGAAAGGACTGCGCTCGATACCCGGCGTGAAATGCACGCTGCCGGAAGGCGCGTTCTACGCTTACCCCAACGTCTCGGCATTCTTCGGGCGCAGCGGAGTAAACTCGGCCTCCGATCTCGCCGGCAAGCTCCTGCGCGAGGCGCACGTGGCCACGGTTCCCGGAGAAGGCTTCGGCACGAAGGAACACATCCGCGTCTCCTACGCCACCTCGATCGCCGAACTCGACCGCGGCTTGGAGCGCATGCGGAAGTTCTTTGGCGCGCTGTAGTCAACCAGCTCAACATGAGGATAGCTCTTGCTCATCTGATGCCTGCCTTGCTTGCGATGAGTGCCGCACCATATTTGTTTGCTCAGAGACTAGAGCCTCCAAGCGGTTGGAGCGTTTCGCAGGATGGGGCAAAGCAGGTGTACCGCCCGGACGGCCTGCCCACAACCGAGTCGTTCACGGTTACACTCGAACCCACGTCGCGACTCGGTGAGGGTGGCCTTCAACAGTGGTTTATACGACGGGTTAAGGCGGACGCTGAAAGCCGAGGCCCGTTCGACGAGACCGTGCCTCTGCAGCAAGGGCCACTTGGAACGTACTACCTGGAGCGTGTGTATCGAGGCAATAACAAACGCGTTTGGGATGTTGTTTATGTGGGTTTTCCGCTAGCCGAACATCGCTCCTTGTTCTGCTTGATGGCCTCCAACCTCCCAAACTCCCCAGAGTTTCATGAATACGTGCGTGTGGGCGGAAAGATTTGCGGGCGAGTAGCAAAGACCATCGAAGAATCGTCTGCGGGTGTCAAGTAAATCTCTCGCTCAGACCTGATGCTCCGCGAGTAAATTAAGCTCACTCGATCCATGCTCAACCTGTATCCATTGCTCATGTCGCCCGCCTTCGACCCCCGCCCCTGGGGCACGCTCGATCTTTCTGCCATCTATCCAAATCACAAATTCAACGAGAGAATCGGAGAAGCATGGCTGACCGGCGACAACTGCGTGGTCGCGAACGGTCCACTGGCGAAACGAACACTCGCAGACCTCAGCAAAGAACTTGGCTCCGAACTGGTGGGCACGGCCGCGCGCGATCCCCAGCGCTTTCCGTTGCTGCTGAAGTTTCTCTTCCCCGAGGAAAAACTCTCCGTTCAGGTCCACCCCGACGACGTCACCGCGCAGCGTTTCGGTGAGCCGTGGGGCAAAACCGAATGCTGGTATGTGGCCCATGCCAAGCCCGGATCGCAGATCGCGCTCGGACTGAAGCCCGGCGTCACCGTGGCTCAATTCGAGCAAGCCATCCAAGAAAAGCGCGCGGAAGAACTGCTCAACTGGATTAACGTCTATCAGGGCGAGATGATTTACGTCGCCGGCGGCACGGTGCACACGCTCGGGCCGGGCTCCGTCATCGTGGAGACGCAGCAGCAATCCGATACCAC
>PMBA01000076.1 GCA_003152795.1 Acidobacteriaceae bacterium
CTACTGTGTTTGGGTCAGCTTCGCCAGCAGAACAGCGATCACAGAGGGCTGATTCCGGGAGTGCGCAGACTTGATTACGGGATCGGCGACGCCCTTCATGTATACGAG
This sequence comes from Acidobacteriaceae bacterium, assembly GCA_003152795.1. Taxonomy (GTDB): domain Bacteria; phylum Acidobacteriota; class Terriglobia; order Terriglobales; family Acidobacteriaceae; genus Acidiflorens. Next base: position 109 of record PMBA01000076.1, read on the forward strand.
TTTGGTCCTGCGAGGCACAGATCGCCAGCAGGAGTCCGCTCTATACGAGTTTGAGAATTGTGGTCCCGGTAGCAGCCAGATCACCAGTTCCGATACCTTCCTTTACGAAGATCGCTCCGAAGGTCCTTAAGCTTCGCGGGGTTCCTATTGATGAACCTGCGGACCTGCTTTCGCACACTGCCCGGGTCTATATCTTTATCATTGTTGGAAACCGCCGAAAGCAGAGTCGCGAGCTGTCGGTAGCGGGGAGCGCGAGGTTGGGTTCCAGTTCGAATCAGCTCGGAAGCCATTGTGAGCGCGTACGACCGACCCAACTTGCGACGAAAAAGTTGGCCCTCCAGTAAGTCGTTCTTAATTTCCACGAAGTGGCGCAAGTTGTCCGCATAGGCGCGAAGCTCGTCTACATCCGCGTCGTGATCGGGCAAGACGTCTTCGTAATCCTTGGCAAGCCTCATAAGGCGATCTGCAACGCTGCTTGCGTTGGTGATCCACCTTTCGAATCGGGTTTTGTAACGGTCCCAGTCTACGTACAGACGAAGAAGGTTTAACAGAAGGTCCTGCCGATTTTGCGACAGGCCGGTCTTTTGCAGATCGAGTAGGGCCGTTGTTAACGCGCTGATGGCAAATTCTTGGTCGCTGAAGACAACCCCATTCTGACGTTGCCATCTCTCCACTCGTTCCTTAATCACAACTTCAATCTTTTTCTTCATCGCCTTCGTGATCATCGGCGCTGTCGACGCCCGGAAGGGATTTTAGCTCAAGCGAGCGGACACGAAGGCACCAAGGATTCCTGTGTTCGTGTCCTCGAATCCTTAGACGACATCGGCGATTCTGCCTGCAGCACCGCAACTGCGGTGCGGGAGAACAAAATGGCAGTGAAACCGGAATCGCCTCGGCAAAGGCCGGACTCGGCGTGGGACGCGCCCGCAACAACAATATCTGTCACCATCAACCTGCAGTCGGAACTGGGCCCGCGACTGGACCACTTGAGCGAGTCGGAGCAGGGTGCGTTGCATCCCGGCAACCCGTACCCGCGATACACCAGCGGGTTACTCCTGATTTCCGACACCGATGTCCAGATTCATCATGGGCGGGCGGATTGCCGGTGCCGGGTTCAACTGACCGAACCGTACGCAATTTCCCGGCATGGAGTTGACCTTTACCTAAAGCAGCTGTTCACGGACGCTCGCGGCGCCCGGATTCATTCGCTGGTCGTGCGCTTCAAGGTCCGCGATCTCGGCGTAGGACGGAACGGTCGCGGTAGTCCGGCGAACCCCGCTCGACGAGGTCGAAATGGCACGCGAGTCACGCCGACATTCCGACGCAATTCGATTGGCCTCCCGTGGTACGTGGAGTGGGATGCCAACTCGCGCACTCTCCAAGTCCTTGTGGAGGTAGACCGCGACCTCCTCGCTGCGTTCGGGATCGCAACACTGCGTGACGTCGCTGGTCTGCGACAGGTCAAGCTGGACGCGCTGCTTTCGCCAGAGGACATCTGCCAACTTCCTGTTCCTTGGACTTTCAGCAAAGCGCGCGAAGTGCTGACCGAGCGGCTCCAGCGGATGCTCGAGGAGTTTTACTTTTGAACCCAGCAACGAAAGCGAATTTGGTAAGAGTGTCTCCACTGCCGGGCTTGTTCCCTTTTTTGTTCAACACGGGAAGTTTCGTTGATCGAATTGTGACCTGCATAAACACTGAGGAACAGCCAGTCACCGAGCGGTTCCTGAATGCAGTCAACTCTGCCGGGTTGTCGAAGAACTCGTTTCACTCGCGCTACCTGAGTGCTGTTTGGCCGAAGAATAACAACCGGTTCCGACTCGCGTACGGGAAGGCGACCAAGTTCGCGGCGGTACCGGACGCGATCTTGACGATGTATGCCGACACGATGCCGTTGACGGCAGCTCAGGTTGCTTTATTGGTGGCGGAGCTTTTTCGCGGACCCAAACGGACGCGGGTATCGCTGGTTGAGTGGACGAGTGATTTGCAGGGCGTCACTGTGAGCCAGCTCATCCGGACGGCGCTTCATAAAGCTCGCCGGACCAAATTCATCGAAGACCTGCGGGGGCGCAAGACTTACTACATCGGAGCGAGAACTTCGGACGCGCAGGTCAAGTTCTACGACAAGGTGCCGGGAAGCGTCGTGAGAATCGAGCACACCCTGCGACGCGGCTTCCTCCGGCGGCACGGGATTCGAATGCCGAGTGAAGTTTTCAAATTGAAACTTCTCGAAGTCGATGAATTGATCAGTCTGCGCGAAATTTCAGCGTCCAGATTGGAGCGCGCAATCAAGTCGTGGACTCCGGATGCGCAAGCGCTGGCCCGGGACTATTTGAAGTTTCGCCACCCGCTGCCGCAGTTTGTCCAGTTTCTTCGGGCGAACGGCATCCGCCCTGAAGCTGTGCTAGTACCTTCGGAAATCCATGACCGTGTGCAGGAAATGATCCGGCGGCTCTATTGGTGATGACGGAGGAAAAAGTCGTGAAGGCAGAAAAAAAACGAGAAACCGAATCGGATATCGCGAGAAAGGCTCGACGCCTACTTGCAGACCCGGCTTTTCTGTTCAAAGTCGGCCAAAAAATTGAGGAACTTGGTGTCGTCGGGGAGGAACGGAACCGGCTGATCCTATTTCTTGCCTGTGTCACCCGGGTACTGCCAAATCCTGCGGCAATAATTATCCGGGGCTCAAGCGGAAAGTCGTCACTCGTGAACCCCGTCATCTGGCTATTCGACGGCCGACACGTGGTTGATATCTTGGACCTTAGCGAGCAGGAGATAAGATGGCGCCTCGGACGTCTTTCTGAACACATTTTGCTCATCGACGACTACAGGGACAGCGCTAAAGACAAACAGATATTGATGAAACTTTTGCAACCCCAAGGGGCAATGTACAAGGCCTTCCAGTGGGGCAAAGACGATGATGAGCGAGATGGGCCAGGGGATAAGATTTACATCAGGCAGTGGCCGGTCGTGCTGTTCACCACACGGGGTGACGCGGCTCTAAAGAACGAGGAATCCAGATTCCTGTCTTTACATACCGACGAAACACCAGCCCAGTCTTTGGCTATCGTAAAGGCGCGGGCACTGGGGTTGAAGCTGGTGGCATATGACAAGGACCTGGAGCTTTGGGAGCAAGCCACTAACCTGCTGGTGGTCAAACGGGGAGACTTCGAGAACCATCCAGGTTGGCTCAGCTTTGTGGCCGAACAGCTTCCCGTCGAACAGGTAGGAGTCAGGCGATCCTGGGCCCG
>PMBA01000373.1 GCA_003152795.1 Acidobacteriaceae bacterium
GTCGCCATCGAAAACCGCGTTTACGATTTCGAATTCCTGCGCCAGTGCGCAAAACCCAAACTCTTCGTCAGCGGCTCGCGCGATCAGTTCGGCCCTGCCGGAAAACTCGAGGCGCTCGTCAACACCTTCGCCGATCCAAAAAAGTTGGTCCGCATCGAAGCCGGAGACCACTTCTTCGAAGGCAGACTCAAGGAGATGCGCACCGCTATCGAAGATTGGGTCCGCGAGATCGTGTCCGCACAAACCAACAGCGACTGAAGCGAACGGCCACGAGCGAACGACGTTCTCTATAATCTTCCAACATGCCGGACATCGCTCCAGAACGCTTGCAGCAGTTTGCCCGCATGCGCGACGTCGCCCGCGAAATATTCACCGCGGCGCTCAGCAACGCCTCCATCGAAAGCGCGTTTGCCCGCAACGTGCACTGCGAGCGCCGCGTCCTGCGCATCGGCCATGACCTGCACGATCTCGATTCCTACCACCGTGTCTTCGTCGTCTCCATGGGAAAAGCCGCGCACACCATGGCTGCCGCCCTCGAAGCTCAAATCGGCGGCAGCAGTTTCGAAGCAGGCATCGTCGCATCGTCGGTCGAACCCGCCAGCATGGTCCGCGGCTTCCGCTATTTTCGCGGCGGACATCCCACCCCCACCCCCGAATCCATCCTCGCCGCCAGCGCCATCCTCAAGTCGCTCGACTCGCTCGACTCCTCTGCCCTTGCCATCTTTATGATTTCCGGCGGCGGCTCTTCCATCGTCGAAAAGCCTGTCGCAACGTTGAACGACGACGAAATTTCCCTGCCCGACCTCGCCGCCACCTACCGCACTCTCGTCCATTCCGGCGCCCCCATCGCCGAAATCAATGCCATCCGCAAACATCTCTCCGCCGTGAAGGGCGGACGCCTCGCCCAAGCCGCCTACCCTGCCCAGCAGGTTTCCATTCTTGTCTCCGACGTGCCCGACGCTACCCCCGACGCCCTCGCCTCCGGCCCCACCATGCCCGATTCCACTTCCATCCACGACTGCGAAAACATCGCCGCGAAATACAACCTGGTCGAACAGTTCCCCAAATCCGTTGCCGATCTCTTCCGCCAGCACGCTCTCGACGAGACCCCCAAATCCGACGACCCCGCTTTCGTCCGCGCCCGCTGGTGGACCGTGCTCTCCAACCAGGTGGCCATCGATGAAGCCGCGGTAGCCGCCACCCGCGCCGGGTTCGCCGTCGAAGTCGATAACTCCTGCGACGACTGGCCCTATGACAAAGCCGCCAACTACCTGCTCGACCGGCTGCGCGTTTTACGCCGCTCCGTCTCCCGCATCTGTCTGATTTCTGGCGGTGAGGTAACTGTCACCGTCCGCAACGGGGGCACAGGCGGACGCAACCAGCAGTTCGCCCTCGCCTGCGCCGAACCAATTTCGGGACAAGACATCACCGTGCTCAGCGCCGGCACCGACGGCATCGACGGCAATAGTCCCGCCGCCGGAGCCGTAGTCGATGGCACCACTCTCAATCGCGCCGGAGGCCCCGAAGCCGTGCGGTTCGCGCTCTCCACCTTCAATGCCTATCCTCTTTTCGACACGCTCGGCGACACCCTCGTCACCGGACCCACGGGAAACAATCTTCGCGACCTCCGCATCCTGCTGGCGTATTAGTGTTCGAGTACTCCCAGGCCCCTGAGTGGAAACGCACCAACGCCGGCCAGCTTATGACCTTCCGTACGTGCCCTTCCGGCGCCAGTAAATTCTTGTAAATGTCCCTTCCGCCCGGCAGCGCCTCACCCCCTGCCCGCATCCAAGCTATTAAACCCAACACTGCACGGGAGGTTTCGATTGAAACAGACTTTACGCACTGCCATTCTCTTGTCGTTTGCCTGCGCTGCGTTTGCAGCGTTCTCGAATTTCGCGCACGCCCAGAAAGTCGATCTTGCTTTCGGCATCAGCACCGTGAATGCCCCGGGAGCCAGCTCGGCAAGCGGCGATCACCAACCCGTATCGCTCACCGGCGGCACCTATCCGGGTCTTAGCGGCGACGTGCTCTTCTTTCACCACGTCGGCATCGGGGGCGAAATTTACTGGAAGGCTAATCAGGGGAATTACGGCAATACCGGCCTGCCGTTTCGTCCGCTCTTTTACGACGTCAACGCGGTTTACTCGCCCAAGCTCGCCAGCCACACCTACCTTGAGCTGATTGGCGGTATCGGAGCGCTCAGCACCCGCTTCTACTGTTCTTCAGTTTGCACCTATCAAGGCACCAATTATCAGGACAGCAACCACTTCATGGCAGACTTCGGCGCCGGCATCAAGATTTATCCCAAGGGAGGCTTCTTCGTTCGCCCCGAGGCTCGTCTGTACCTGGTCAACAACAACCTGGACTACAGCTCGCCGCGCGTGGCCCGCTACGGCCTCTCGATCGGCTATACCTTCGGAGGAAAATAGCCCGTTCCCGAATTTGTCATCTAGAGCGAAGCGAAGGACCTGCGTTTTCCAGCCTCGGCAAAACCCAGGTCCTTCGCTGCTGCTTTGTGGATTTTTTCGTCCCCCAACTCCGCAGTGGCCCGTATTACCCGTCCGCATTATGATAGAGCCATGAATTTTGGCTTCTCAGGCGAAATGATCTTCCTGTTTTTCCTGGCGCTGATCCTTTTCGGCCCCAAGAAAATGCCGGAGATCGGCCGCCAGGTCGCGCGCTTTCTGAACGAGTTCCGGCGCGCTTCCAACGAATTCCGTTCGCAGATCGAATCCGAAATCAATTCCCTGGATGTCAGCGTCAGTGGCAGCCCGCGCCAGCAGATCCTGCCACCGCTCCAGGCCCCGCTCGGATCCCTGGCCAACCGCATCTTCAACCCGCCGTCCGCCGAAAAACTGGAAGCTGCTGAAGCCGCTCAGGAAAAGGCCGCCATTGAGATGAGCCCGGCCTCGTCTCCCGAGCCTGCTCCCGCTCCGAAAGCAGCGCCCGATGCCTGAACTGGCCGCTTCCTCACCCGCGAGCGAATCCAAAGAGGAAATGCCAACCATGGGCTTCCTCGACCATCTCGAGGAACTGCGCAAGCGCATCGTCTACTCCATCATCGCCATCGCCGTTGGCTTCTTCGCCTGTTGGGGATATGCCGAAAATATTTACGAGATCATGCAGCGCCCAATCATGGACGCGCTCGCCCACAATGGCCTCTCCGCCAAACTGGTTTACCTGAATCCCACCGAGCCTTTCAATCTGTATCTGAAAGTCGGAGGCATGGCCGGCTTGTTTGTCGCCTCGCCCTTCGTCCTCTACCAGCTCTGGTGCTTCATTTCCCCCGGTCTGTACCGCAACGAGAAGCGCTACGTCATGCCCTTCATGGCCTCAACCGTTGCCCTGTTCCTGGCCGGCGGGTACTTCGGCTACAAGCTCGTCCTTCCCCAGGCGCTCGTGTTCCTGATCGGTTACGGCAAAGCGTTCCAGCCCATGATCACGCTCAGCGAATACAGTTCCCTGTTCCTGACCATCATCGTCGGCCTGGGCGTAATTTTCGAAATGCCGATCCTGGTATTCTTCCTGGCCCTCATGGGGATTGTGAGCGCCGGCTGGATGTGGCGTAATCTCCGCTATTCCATCCTCGTCATCTTCATCATCGCCGCCATCATCACGCCCACCACCGATATCCTGAACATGTGCATCTTCGCCGCGCCCATGGTGGCCTTGTACGTCCTCAGCATCGGCATCGCCTGGATGGTGCATCCCAAACAACGCAAGAAACGCGCGGAGAAAAATTCTTAACCGCTAGGGGCAAAGAGGACCACAGGAAAGACCATGAGACCTGCAACCACAATGGATGTTTGCCAAGCCTCCCCCCGCGTTCCCCGGTGTCCCCTGTGGTCAAAGATCTCCGTGGCTCTGCTGCTGACCATCGCCCAGGCAAACACCGTAGCCTGCACCAAAGAAACCAGCTCCGCCAATCCACTCCCAAAAACCGAATCGACCGCGACGCCCCAACCTTCGCCCCAAACCGTGCCTCCCGATAACGCCCCGCTCCCGCACATTGATGCCGCGCGCGCCTTCCAGTACACCCGCGAGGTCACCGCCTTCGGTCCCCGCTATCTGGGCAGCGAGAACCACAAGAAACTTGAGCGCTACATCGCCAGCCATCTTCAGGGCGATCAGGTTGAAGACGATGTCTTTACCGCCGACACCGTGGAAGGCAAGTTCCCCGTCCACAACATCATCGCCAAATTTCCCGGCGAAAAAGACGGCATCATCGTCATCATGGGCCACTACGACACCAACTACCCGCTGCGCAATATGGGATTCGTCGGCGCCAACGACGGCGGGTCTTCCACCGCCATCCTCCTCGAATACGCCAACCACTTGCGCGGCAAGAAACGCGATGGCTACAGCGTCTGGCTCGTCTGGACCGACGGCGAAGAAGCCGTGCAGCAGTGGTCCGACACCGACAGTCTTTACGGCACCCGCCATCTCGCCGAAAAATGGGACAAAGATGGCACCCTTAAAAAGATCAAAGCGCTCATGGTCATGGACATGATCGCCGACGCCGATCTCGACATCGTCCGCGCCACCAATGGCGCTCCCTGGCTGCTCGACCTCATCTACGCCGCCGCCCAACGCGGAGGCTACCAGTCCCACTTCTACGCCACCGAGGGCGCCATCGAAGACGATCACGTTCCCTTCTTCAAACTCGGCGTCCCCTGTGCCGATGTCATCGACCTCGATTACGGCTACAACAACGTCTTCCACCACACCACGCAGGACACCATGGACAAGCTAAGCCCCAAGAGTATGGAAATCGTAGGCGATACCATCCTGGAAACAATCCACCTGCTCGACCAGCGCTAGTGGAGTGCGTCAGCCAGATCGACCTCTATGGAGAGTCGCCGATTTCCCCCGTGTCCCTCTGTACCCCCCGTGGTAAGCGCCTTTGACTTCCCCGTCTAACGTCAAAATTCATACCGGATCGAAGCGAAAAATAACGGTCCCCATTTTCAACGCACGACACGAGCGCGCTGTCTCGGGTATGTCCCCGCTCGGACCCAGCGTAGGGACGGACGCCCTCGTCCGTCCAGCGAGCGCAGCTCGCCACTCCTGGTTGAGGAACGCCAGGACGTCAGTCGCCCCATGAACCCGTTTGGATTTGTCCGCGCCCAAGGTGCGCTGTTCGCTCCCCCGGCTCAGAAGACTGCCAGTTCAGTAGATCGTGTACCCCGGCGCCGGATTCCGCACATCGGGCTTCGACGCCATCAGCAGCAGGGCGCCGATCCGCTTGAACGCCTTCAGGTCGTCCAGCGAATGGAATGAAGTGGTCTGGTAGTTGTCGGGCGTGGGCGTGTCGTCGGAAATCAGCGCGTACTCGACGTTTCCGAAGGCATGTTTCTTCAGCAGTTCGACGTACTCCGCCGCCGAGCGAACATGCACCGGCACCTTCAACTTTGGCACCCACTGCAGCGCATACGGATTGTCTTTGTAGAGATTGATCAGAATGAACAGCCGTCCATGCGGCGCCATCACGCGAAAAAGTTCGGCCAGCGCCCGATCCTGGTCCGGGTAGTAATAAAACGACTCGACGGAAAGCACCTTGTCAAAAAAGTTTTCTTCCCACGGAATCTGCGCCGCCGATCCGACTATAAACATCACGTTGTCGAATTCTTTCGAGGCGGCTCGCGCCTGCCTGACCATCTCGTCGGCAATATCGACTCCGACCACCTGCCCAAAACCCTGCGGCCCTTCACCGACCATGCGCGCCAGCAAGCGCGTCGCCCAGCCCGATCCGCAACCGAGATCCAGAACGCGCTCACCCGGACGCAGATCCATACGGCGCATCGTCTTCTCGGTGATATCGAGGTGATGGCGCTCCATCTTCGCGCCTTCGCCATCATCGGCCCAGCGGTTGAATTCATGCTGCAGTCGCTCGTCGGGGGATTGCGGTTTGTTGGCGGTCATGATTCTCTCCAACGGCTACGAGCTTCGGGCCAAGAGCTACGAGCGAACCACTACAGCTTACTCGAAGCTCGCAGCTCGTAGCTCGCAGCTCACTCCGTGATCTTGCGCAATTCTTCAAAGAACGCCGGATACGACACTCCCGCCGCATCCGCGCCGTGAATCGTCGTCTCGCCTTCTGCCCGCAACCCGGCCACGGCGAACGCCATGGCGATCCGGTGATCGCCGAACGAATCCAGTTCCGCGCCATGCAGATGCTGGCCGCCCCTAATCCTCATTCCATCAGGCCGCTCTTCGACCTCCGCGCCCATTCTCCGCAGATTGTCAGCCACGGCCGCAATACGGTCCGACTCTTTCACGCGCAACTCTTTGGCGTCGCGCACTTCGAGGCCGCCCTCGGAATATGGCGCAACCGCCGCCAGCACCGGAATCTCGTCGATTAACGCGGCCGTATCCGCCCCGGCGATGATCGCTTCCTTCCACCCTGCTCCACGCGCCTCAATCGTCCCCACCAGCTCCCCCTGATGTTCTTCCAGATGCGTGACCGAAATCTTCAACCCCATCTGCACCAGGATATCCAGCAGCCTCGCCCGCGTAGGATTCATCAGGATTCCGGGCAAAGTGATCTGCGATCCCGGAAACAGCGCCGCCGCGCAAAGAAAGAACGCGGCACTCGAAAGATCGCCGGGCACGTGCGCTGCAATCGCGCGCAGCGGCTGTCCACCGGCAATCCGCGATGCATTTCCGACGCGCTCAACCTCCGCCCCAAAAGCCCGGAGCGCAATTTCACCGTGATCGCGCGTGCGAATCGGCTCCTCGACCACCGTCTCACCGTCAGCAAACAGTCCGGCAAACAACACGCACGATTTCACCTGCGCGCTCGCCACTTCCGGCTTGTAGTGGATTGCCTTGAGCCCGCCGCCTTGAATCTTGAGTGGCGGCCGGCCGCCCGGGCTCGAGGAAATCTTCGCGCCCATCTCCGAAAGCGGCGTCATAATACGCGCCATCGGCCGCCGCGACAGCGATTCATCCCCGCACAACTCGCTGGTAAAGGGCTGGCCGGCAAGAATTCCGCTCAACATGCGCATGGTCGAACCGGAGTTTCCGCAATCCAGCGCCTCCGACGGAGCGCTCAGCCGCGGCCCCACGCCGCCCACTTCAATCGCGCCGTCTTCAAAACGCCTCCACTCGCAGCCGAGTTTGCCGACACAGTCGAGCGTGCTCGCGCAATCGCGCGCCGCCGAAAAATTCTGGAAACGGCTCGTCCCCTCCGCAATCGCCGCCAGCATCGCGTAACGGTGCGAAATCGACTTGTCGCCAGGAATGCGGACGACTCCGCGCACCCCCCGCGCAGGAAGGACGACGACACTCGAACCATCAGGCATGAACTTAATATAACGAAGATTTTGCGGAAGGTCAGAGATGAGAGGTCAGATTGCAGAGGTAAGACCGCCGATTTTCACCTCTGCAATCTGACCTCTTACCTCTGAAATTTCTAAGACGTGCGCACGCGCCCGGCGGCTTCCGCGAGGATTTCCTGCGGAACTTCCCTCAGCGTGACGCAAAATTCGAACATCGGAGTTTCCGACCCGCGCCCCCACCGGCCCACTTCCCAATGGGCGCGGATAAACTTGACCTCTGGCCGCGCCGTCAGATTCAGCAGCAGCGGAATTTCCTCGCGATAAAACCTCTGCGGAAATGCCGCGACCGGCTTGGCATCCCACGTGGTCCCATCCGCCGACCCGTGGATGCTCACATCGAGCGATTCCTGCTCGATCATGTTGGTGATGGCGAGCGTCAGCAGAAAGATCCGGCCCTCCGCTCCGCTCACATCGAGCGCCGGCCCGTCTCCTTTGGCGTTGACCACGGTTTGTTCAGCAACCACGAAGGCTTCCATCATGACGCGGAGATTCTAGCAGAGAGACGATGCTGAATGCTGTGATCAGCAGGCCGCGATGCGCAACCGCCGCCCCGCGGGACTTTCGCATATCATCAAAACTTCAGCAATGGAGTTGTAGTTTCCCTTGGAAAAGCTCGACAAGGCGACCGTCGCAACCATGCTCGCCGGCATGTGCACGTTCCTCAACGTCTACAGCACCCAGCCCTTGCTCCCGCTCCTGCGAGACACCTTTCACGCCTCTGAACTCGAAGTCAGTCTCACCGTGAGTGCAACAATTTTTGCCACCGCTCTCACCGCTCCCGTCATCGGCATGATTGCCGAGCGCCGCGGCCGCACGAAAGTCATCGTACCCGCGCTCTTCCTGCTGACCATCCCCACCGCCCTGGCGGCGACTTCCACCAGCCTCGGCGCGCTCATCTTCTGGCGATTCGCCCAGGGTCTTTTCGTGCCCGGCGTCATCGCCGTCATGCTTGCCTACGTCAATGAGGAATGGGCCGGACGCGGCGTCGGACGCGCCATGTCTTCCTACGTGACGGGAACCGTGTTCGGCGGATTTCTCGGGCGCTTTATCTCCGGCGTCATCGCCACGCACTGGCATTGGCGCGCCACTTTCCTGGTGCTCGCCGCCCTCAACCTCATCGGCGCGCTGGTGGTCCGCTCCTGGCTTCCTCTAGCCAGGAATTTTGTGCGCGCCGAACACCTGCGCCAGGTTCTGGACCATGCCCGGCAACATCTCCGCAACCCGCGCCTCCTGGCCAACTTCGGCATGGGCGCAACGGTGCTCTGCGCACTGGTCGGCTGCTTTACCTATGCCAACTTCTACCTCGCCGCCGCGCCTTTCCGCCTGAACTCCGCACAACTGGGCAGCATTTTTTTCGTCTATCTGCTCGGAGTCGTCATCACTCCGCAATCCGGCCGCTTCCTNNTCCTCACCCTGGTCAAATCGCTGCCCATCGTCATCATCGGCCTCGCCATTTTTTCTTCGGGAGTCTTCATAGCGCAGGCCGCAGCCACGGTGCAGACCGGAGCGATCGCAGGCCGCGCCCGCTCCTCTGCCGCCGGACTCTACGTCGCCTTCTATTATCTCGGGGGAAGCATAGGCGCCACGCTGACCGACTTGTTCTGGCGCTGGGAAGGATGGCCCGGCTGCGTCGTCCTGCTGGGAGCAGTTTCGTTGCTGAGCCTGTGGCTGGCTCGCATCAGCAGCCGTCCGCTTGATCAGCTTGACTCGGCGGAGATTGAACTGGTTGGAGGTTAAGACCCGGAGATTCGCGCCGGCAGCACCAATTTAAGGCAGAATCCCTCTTTCGGCCGCCAATCCGTTATCCGGCGGGAATCGGCAGGCCATGGCCGGAACGTCTGGCTTCCCAGAAGCCGACTT
>PMBA01000472.1:0-1358 GCA_003152795.1 Acidobacteriaceae bacterium
GGGCCGTCTTGGCGCAAATATGTTTCCGGCCAAGTTCTCCTTCTATGTTGACACTCAGCCCGATTGCGTCAATGACTTCGTGGTGTTCGGGCTGGCCGTGCCTGGGGTCACCGGAGGCGCAGCCAATCTTGTCGCCTTCAACAATCTCTACGTCAACGGCGCCGGCACCGGGTTTTGTCCGGGCACTTCTCCGAACGTGCTGTTTGCCTATAACATCACGACCGCAACAGGCGGAAGGATCTCACTTTCGCCGATTCTCTCCCTGGATGGAAAGAAGATCGGGTTTGTGGAGAGTGTTCCGGGAACCGTGGACACCATCACGGCTACATCTATCACGGCAAACGTTCTGACGGTGACGGCGAGCAACAGTAATCTCACTGTTGGGGAACAGGTACGCACTTTCTCCCCGTTATACAACAGCACCAGGTCGTCGCCGTGGATCGATTACGGCGCAGACATTGTCTACCTGGGCGCGGACAGCGGCCAGGTTTTCAAAATTACGAGCGTGTTCAATGGAACGCCCACGCTACCGGGTGGCATCTGGCCAGTTACGATCAACGCCCCCTCCTACCGGCTGACGGCTCCGGTTCTGGACTCGGGGCTGCACGTCCTGATGGTCGGGAGCGCGAGCGGAAACCTCTACCAGATCGATACCACGTCGGGCGCGGTGCTGACGTTGGCCGTTGGAGCTACCGCAAGCACCACCCCTGGTATTGTGGCGCCCCCGATTGTCGATGTCACTAACGGCACAACTTTCGTCGTCACCGCCAACACCGGCAGTTCCGCCGCTCTTGTCGAAGTCAAGACCACCACGATGAAGGCGCATTCGACAGCCCTTATCGGCGTAGGCTCGTCCACCGGCACGGCGCTTCGCCTCTACGAGCCGGCATTCAGCCACGATTACTTCACCGATCCCAACCTCACGACCTCATTCGTCACTCTTTGCGGAACCGGAACCGGTGCCGATACCAGCCCATGGCAGTACGCATTCGGGTTCACCGGAGACACCATGAGCGAGACTCCTAAGTTCACGCGACAACTTTCCACGTCCACCACGGACCGCTGCTCGGGATGGACGGAGTTCTTTAATCCCAATGTCGGTGCTGCCCCTGGAACCGATTTCTTTTTCTTCGGGCTGACCCAGGACTGTACCACCAAGCTGGGAGGTACCTCAACGACTGGCTGTCTGGTGGCGCTTGGCACCGACGGTGTCAGCACGACCACAACGACTGCGCCTGTGGTTGGAGGTCCGAGTGGTATTGTCATCGATAACTACTACAGCGACATCACTAACCCGGGGACATCCAGCATCTATCTGACCTCGCTGACGCAAAATACCGCGTATAAATTTACCCAGA
>PMBA01000472.1:1402-7585 GCA_003152795.1 Acidobacteriaceae bacterium
CGTGGAAGCTGAATTGCCCCGCATTGGCTTGATGCGGTGTCTCTGGCCGAGCACGAAAGGGATGATCGGACTTGCGCTCGCCGCCGCCTTGCTGCTGGCGAGCCTCAGCGGCATCCTTGCCTGGTGCGCTGCGCTGTCGACGTCGCGGGTTGAGCCGCGCCGGACCCCGCTGGCCCAATCAGAACAGACGCTGCGCCGTGTACCGGAGCACATTTCGGAGTTTTCCGTTATGGCGAGCCCTTTGGCGCTGCCGAAATGCGGAAATGTTCGTCCGCCAGAAGCCCTGCTTACCCCGGACCCGTTGCTGCACGTTCAGGGCGACCTGCATATGCGCGTCAGCTTCATTGTTGGCTCCGACGGCCGCGTCCATAGTCCGTTTATCCTGGACAGCGGCGGGGCNNAACGGCGTCCCCACCGATTCCGAAGCGCAGGTAAGATTCAGTATCCGCTAGCGCGCGAATTCTCCTACAATGTCAGCGATGAGGTTGCCGTGACCAAGGACAAGGCGAATTCTCCCGATCCAGAAAAGGATCAACCCGTCGAAGGCAACGAGATCGACGAGTTTTTTCAACGGCTGCCGGGCAATTTTCGCTGGCCGAAGCCGAATGCGGAGGCCGTGGCAGCGGCGGTGGAAGCGATTCATCGCATGTCGGGAAACTCGGCCGCGCACGACCTGGCAGCGGATGGTGAGGCGGAGCCGCCGGGCGGCGTCTGCTCGGGATGCGGGGTTGCGCTGCCGGCGGGCGCTCGCTTTTGTACCTCGTGCGGCGTTCCCAGCCAGTCTGTTGCCAGCGATGCCGCCACTGCTCCATCTCGATCCGGCGCCGGACAACATCACTTTCACCACCACTACCATCACATTGTNNGGCCGCGCTCCCGGTTCGCCGGGCACTGCAACCGGAGGCCGCGCCGAAGCCGGCGCCCGCCAGGTTGTGCAAGACTGGGCGCAAGCCTGCAACACCAAGCACATCGACGACCTGCTCGAACTCTACGCCGCCGACGCGACCCTGATTCGCCCGAGCGTTGCGCCGGTTCGCAGCCTGCCCGCGATCCGGGAATTTCTTGTTTCGCTGCTGGAGGCCGGATTGGGCGACGTGGAAATGGAATCACTGCGCGTCGAGGTATTGGGCGACATTGCGCTCGACCTGGGCCGCTGCAAAATGCTCGTGCCCGTCGCCATGGGCAAGCGGCGCGAAGAACGTGGAAAATACCTGGTTGTCCTGGTTCGGCAGCCCGCCGGCACATGGAAGATACTGGCCGATTGCTGGTCGGCCGATGTGGCGGTCAGCGCCCCGCCATCCGAGCCCGTTGCCCGGAAGGGAAACGAACCGAATCCTGCCGTCCGCAAGACCCGCTAGGCCGTCGTTGGTCGATGGTCGTTCGCGGTTTATCGTGGACACTATGTGCCTTTGCTGGCGAACGAACTCCAACAACTAACTACCAACCCCGCGTCCGCGGGTTATAGTTTTTCCAATTCAAAGTGCAACAAAAACCCCGATCCTNNACGTCGCGGAACAGCGGTGTGCCAGGCGGCAAGCCTCCTGGACTGGAAAAGTCCGTGTCGAAGCTATAGTTTCGGGTGGGGGGCGAATACACCGCCGTGCAGCACTTGAATATGCCCGTGTTATAGGTCGCGTAGTACAAGCTCACCAGCGAACCTTTGTAGTTCAGGGTTTGATTGCTCCAGTTTTCCAGGTAGCGCAGGAAATTGTGCACACCTCCGTCGGTGCCGAAATCCTGGGCGCCGTAACTCGGTCTTGGGAAAGTCATGTTTTTCCCGCCGGAGATGGCAACCCGGTAGTAGGTGGTTGTAGCGGGCCGGTTCGACAGGTCCGTGGGCGAACTGCTGTCGCCGGCGACGCCAGGCTGGCCGAGCATGCTCCACCTGTCGTCCCAGTTATTCGAGAGGAAGGTAACGGAGTCGGCAATGACTGCGGCGGCCGCGTGCCCGGCTACGTCCGTCGGGGTGGCGTTCCAGATCGTGTCGGTACTGCTGCTGTTGTAATTGTCCTGGATGTAGACGGGGTTCTCCGATGCCACAGTGAATCCGCCGGGGCTGGCTAGAGTTGCCCCAGCGTCGGTTCGCAGCGGCACGTTGCCGAGCGCTCCATCCACCAGTTTCAAAACGTGGCGCGCGCCGCTGACCCAGTTCTTGCGCGCGGTGCCGCCGCAACTGGCAATCCGTTTGTTATACGCCGCAGTGCCAAAAGGGTCGGGCCTCGGATTCGTGCTGGTGATGAGAGCGTTCAAGTTTTGCGTGGAGCTGGCCACGGTCCCATAGAACCCCAGGCCCAGGTTTTGCGCTCCGAAGTTGTCGAGCACATCGTTCTGATTGACGTCCTCGGGAGAATTGGCGGCCGGAGTTTCCTTCGCTCCGTCGGGTGTACCCAGCGTGCTGGAGGCGTTAATCACGTCCTCCAGACCGGCGTCCCCGCTCTTCGAGCCACTGTGAGGGGGATTCGGGTTGACCAGCATTCCGCGGCGATCCGAGAAATACAGGACGTATCCGTTTTGCGCGAGATAATCCACATGCGTGCCGCTCGTTCCGATCGCTCCCGTCAGCCAACGTTTCAGGTTGCCCACGTCAATTTCGACGGCATTCATGACGCCGTTGGTGGTGCAGGTATTGTCGCCAGCGGTTGACGACCAGTCGGTGTCGCGAGGCTCGCCTTCGCGGACATCGTAAAAATTGATCGGATACCAGTTGTACATGGTGAGGCTCTGGGTGGTCGGCGCGACGGGGGTAATGCCAAANNCAGACACCGCTTACGGTCTTAGTGCAGACAGGGGCCGTTCCGGTGGAGTTCATCGTGCCGGAGCCATCGCGATCGGCGGGCGCTTGCAAAAGCAGAATCGCATTCGGATTCACCGGGTTCGTCCCGGCGGCAGGGGTATTGCTGCCATTGAGCGTAGGTGGTACCAGGCCGCGCGCAAATCCCAGTTGCAGCCATTCATTGGTTACCGGGTGCCAGTTGCCGGTTGAATCCTTGTATTCCACTCGCAACCAGCCATCGATCAGATTCCAATTTGTGGAACTGGTGGAGTTGTAAACGGTCGCGCCGACGGCGTTTGGGGGAGCGACATAGGGATACGCGCCCGTCCATGGGCAGTTAGCCGGCGGTGCAGGGGTGCTGCCTGAAGTGACGTTTGCGGGCGGACAGAGGTTAATCGCCACCGGGCCCGGGTTGGTGGCGTAGATCGGGGCGCCGGTCGGCACCAGGAGCGGATAAGGACTCCCCGTTGCCGACGCCATCGCCGCCGTCCAGGGCGCGGGAGCGAATGGCCAGTCCGCGGTGGGGCAGGCCGTGCCGGTGCAACTGGACGGAAGTGGAACCGCGTTTGAGGCGGACGCGAAATAGAGGTTATAAGTGTTGCCCGCCGGGGGTATTCCAACCGAGGCCGGGAGCGACGTGGACGGCATGGGATACCCATAGGTGTTGGTGGCGGATGTGCCTGTAGCCGCCGCCACCGCCGGGGTTACGTTCGCCAAGCGGACGTTATTCGCATCTCCAGAGCCGCCCGTGGACAGTTCCGCCGGATTGTCGCTGAGCAGCACGTGGATCTGCGCCATGTTGTATTCGCGCGATTGCGTCAGCGCGCTCGAGTCACCCGTCAGGGGCCGGCGAATAATGTCGTATGCGTAGTTGCTGCCGTTCACGAAGGGCATGGAAAGCTTCTTCGCGCCGGTTCCCACCAGTCCGGGGGTTATGTTTCCAAAATTTCCGTTGATGATTTCGTTGTGAGTAGTGCTGCTGGAAAAAGTATTCCAATCCGCGGCGTCATAGCTCGAAGCCGGGGGATTGCCTCCCGCACCCTGCAAGCTGCCGTTGCCGTAGGGACTGGCCTCAGGATTGGTGGGCGGCTGCATGGTTTGGCAATTCGTATAGGAAGTGGGGTTTGCCGGCGGCGGCGGCGAAGGGATGCAACCATTGGCGGCGGTTGGAATGTGTACCGTGCCGTTATAGTTGTTGCTGGCGTCCCATCCGTTCGCCAACCGGGTTCGAATCACGTTGCCGTATGCCGATACCTGGTTGTGGAACACCAGGTCGGAGCCCGGCCCAACGAACGGGTACAAGTCCCCGTTGGTGTGTACGGGGCCGGCCATGTCAAAGTCGGGACCGCTGAAGAACGAGAGATCGCTCTCCGAAAACACTCCGAACTGGAACACCGGAATCAGCGCGACTTGGGCCGTCCGGATCATGCTTACTTCCTGCCCACCCGGTTCCATCGCTGTCGCCAGCATGTTTACCGGGATGATTTGAGCCCACAGTCCCTGGTTCGGCCCGGAACTGATCTGGCCCCAATTCGCGGTCAGGGTTGTCGGGCAAGCCGCGCCCAGCGCCCCCGGCGTCACCGTATACTGGGTCCAGGTGACCCCAACCATCGTCGGCTGCATGCTGCTGAGGGCGCAGATCTGGGAGGCAGTCGGGGCCTGCGCGTTCTGGAAGGTCGCGGCCAGGTCGGAGATCATCTTCTCGACCCCACCCTCGGCGCTGTGATACGCAACGTTGTTCTGCAGATCGGTGCCGCCCACCTTGCCTTCGGTGTTGACCATCATCATCAGCCCGATCGCGATCCCCGACAGCAATAACAGCAGCAGCAAGGACGCAATCAGAGTGAAGCCTTTGGCGTGCAGTCTCGCTCTTTTCATTCCGTTACTCCCCATAATATTGATCCCCATCCTCTTACTTCCCTTAGCATTCTCCGTGGCTACGGGCCAAGCGGATAGCCGTTGCTGTAGGTCAGATCCCGCGCGCTGACCGATGTTTCCAAATCCAATCCCTGAAAGCCGCCCTGGGCGCCCTTCAGACTGCTACTCATTGCCATATGCTTAATGTTGATCTTGGTGATCTGGCTGGGGTTGAGTCCATACGAAGCGCCGCCATCCGTCTGGTCCACTCTCGCCGTGTTGCTGCCGGAGTCGTAAAGGTCATAGCTGAATTTCATGTAAACCACGTTTTCCGCCACCGGCATCGGAGTATGTCCACTGATCTGCCGCATCAGCAGCGGCGGGCTGACGGAATTATCGATGTAATAAGTGATCACGAGAAGGCGCATGGGCGCGGTACCAGTGGCGTTCAGCGCCGCGGTGTTCAGTCCCGTGCCTGTGGTCTGGTTCATCTTAAGTTGATCGCTGTTGGCGAAGGTGACGACATTGGAACTGATCGCGGTAACTTCGACGACCACAGGGGTGCCGTTCAAGGTAAGCCAGACCAGGTCGCCAGGCGTCAATCCGACTACCGTGTCATTGACGCTTTGCGGCACGCTCACGCCGCTCGGCAACACACAAGTCAGGGGCGAGGGGAGCGTGAAGGTGACGATCGTCTTTGCCGTGACCTTCGCGTTGTAACAGTTCAAATAGAAGCTGGAGTCGGTATACACGACCGTGACCACATCGGTCGGTCCTTGCGGGCCGTAGACCGTCGGTCCGGCATTCATTCCCGGGAGCAGCCCGTAAAGATACGGCGTAGCGCCCTGCTTGGGATATGTCGCCGGGGCGTTGTTGGCGGGGCCGAGATGGCACTTCCCGTTCTGTTCGCAGCCATAGACAGGAACGGTTGCGCTCGGCAGCGCGATCGACACGTCGTTGCCCAGACCCGCTCCGGCCATGCTCAAGTCCCGCGTCAGCATGTTGGAGGCGGCCCGAAAATCCTGCTGCATCTCCGCCCGCTGCGAAACCGTAAAGGTCGCGGCCACACCCTGGCTGTAAAGCTGCACTGCCGCGCCCAGCACAATCGTTCCGAGTGCCATGGCAATGACCATTTCCAGCAGGCTGAATCCACTCTCGCGCTTGTTTGAGCGATCGCTCATAACTCCCCTTTACTGGTACTGCGAAATGAACGAACTCAGAACGAAAGATTTGGGCAGCCTATTCTGCGTGGTCGCGTACTGCACCGTAACATTCACCTGTCGCAGCGTGCTCACCAGATTGCCGTTGTCATATACCGGCGAGATCAGAATCGTGCGCTGATAGCCGGTCAATGGAATCACCACATCGTCCGAGGTTCCATAGATCCCGTCGGGCCCAGGAGCCTGGAGCGTTTGCTCACCCAGGTAATTGCTGGTGCCCACGATTCCAGCGTAGGATCCGGTCGTTCCGGGCAGGTAAATTGGATTTGCGCCATTCAGAAAGATGCCGCAACTGGCGGCGCCGCTGACGCAGGTGATGGCGCCCACGTTCTG
>PMBA01000472.1:7657-10819 GCA_003152795.1 Acidobacteriaceae bacterium
GTGAGCACGGCCATCGAGATCACAACTTCCAGGAGCGAGAATCCGCTCTCGGTTGTCCGTGGCGCTCGGGAAGTACCGCCGCGCCTGGTCGCTGGTATTGTCGTTGTCATTGTCCTTGTCATTGTTATTGGCGTACCCATTGATAACCTCCCGAACCATTGCTGTAGAGCCGCCATCCGCGAACCCGGCCCGTACCGCCCCACAGAGTGATTGCCCGNNTGCCCCCGTTCGCGGTATAGCCAAAGTCAATCGCAGTCGTCCCGACTCCGTAGCTGTCCGGACCTGGCGATGGGAAGCCGGCTTGCACCGAGAACGAAACGTCATTTGGCAATTGATAGGTGACGGTACTTTGCGCGCCGTTAAATCCTCCTGCCAGAGTAGGCTCCACCTTGATCGTGCTTAGGGCCGGCAAAGCAGCCGTGGTGAAAGTGACCTTGTACGAAGTCCGCTGCGAGACCGCATTGTCGCGCGCCTGACGCATTGCCGACAGTGTCGTGTTATACGCGTTGTTGATGCGCTGTGCCTTGAGTAGCGGTACCAGGCTGACGAATGTGATCGACGCCAGGACAATAATGAGCGCCATCACCATTACCATTTCGATCAAGCTGAAGCCGCTTGCGTGTCGCCTGCGATGCCCCCCATTTGTTCTCATGCTTCTCATAAACATTTCCCGCACCAGCGGCTCCCCGTTCCGTCAAACGAAAGCGTGGAAACATCGCGTAACTGGAATTGGTCAGCNNGTACGTCAAAGTACCGGGGTACACCGGCCCTTCGTACACTGGCTATTCGTAAGGTCATTTCAGGAGAGTTACCATCGTGCCATGCTCTGCTGGTATGCAGAAACCCACCTCACTTTCCCCGCGTCCCGCTGGATCTTCGGAATAGCTCCGCTGATTGAGCCGTACGTTCCAGAAAAATTCCACGAACCTGCGCTCAGCTTATCGCCGCTCAGGAGAAAGCAAAAGATGACTAAAGTGGGGAAGGCTATTGCAGAGCCGAGCCGGGACGGGAGCTTTAGGAAAAGAGAGTCCAAATCGCGGCCCGCAACGTGACACAGGTAACTTGTTGTTGGCGCCGACCCTCTTCTACCATGCTGTTACTATGGATCTACGTGCTCTTGTTGTGTGTCCGGATCAGGACGCCGCTGGTCTGCTCCCGCTGATCTTGTCCGAGTTAGAGATGACGGCCGAGCATACTCCCTCCATCTCCCGCGGTTTGGAGCTGCTTGATAGCGAGTCCTTCGATGCCATCGTCTTCGACTATCGAGCCGATGAGAGTTCCGAGGAATTCCTGGCGAGCTTGCGCCGGTCCAACAAGAACCACGGCGCCATGCTGGTTGCGATTGTCGACGGCGAGTTCAACGCCCGCCTTGTGTTCGTCCTCGGCGCCAGCTTTGTTCTGTATCGGCCGCTCTCGTCCGAGCGCACNNGCTCCGCGAACGTCGCTCAGCTCCAGCGCCAATGTCGCTTATCCCGGAGCGCCGGAACTAAGCGCGGTTCTGACCGATCTCAGCGACGGCGGGACCTCGTTCCAAACTGGCCGGCTGCTTCCGTCCTCGTCCAAGGTTTATTTCGAGTTTGCTCTTCCGGGCCAGAAGCAACTGGTTCGCTTGTCGGGAGAGGTTGCGTGGCAGGACGCCGATGGCCGGACCGGAATTCGTTTCGTCGACGTGCCCCAGGCTTCGCGGCGGCTCATGCAGACCTGGCTGCAGCGGAATGGCGGCCACCCCGCAACGGGACTGACGGCCACGCCAGCGGCAAGCGAGTCCACGGTGACTCAGTCGTTGCCGCCTCAGTCTGAACCCAATCGCGAACGCCGGACGGAAGCACAAAATGCGACCCTCGTCTCCAATGCCGGCAACCGCCGCAAGGGTCAACGTTTCGCGTGCAAAATTGGGACGGATGTTTACGGCGCCGGCAGCAGTGTGCCCAATCGCTGCACTCTCTCCGATATCGGCGAGGGCGGGTGTTACGTCGAAATGCCATCCCCGCTCGCGGGGCATTCGGGGGTGGAGATCCTGATCCGCACGGCCGATACGAAATTCAAGATCAAGGGGCAGGTACTGGCCACGCATCCCGGCTTCGGGATGGGCGTGCGTTTCACGTTTCGCGATTCCGGCGAACGCGAGGAGATTATGCGCCTGCTCGCGGTACTCTCTGCCGGTGTGACGCTGGACGAACAAACGCTTTAGTGGACTGCGGGAAAGTAGTCATCGCGGAGCTCGCGGGGGACGACACGTCGATTGCCTTCGCACCGTCGCGTGGGGCTAATCTCCACCGCGCTTGGTACCGCTCGCGGCCGCCGTCTGCTCTTTTTCCGCCGCCGCCCCTCGAAAATATTCCAGCGAAAGCTTCAAGCCGCTTTCCAACTTCACCTTCGGCTCCCATCCCAGCAGCTGTTTCGCTTTTGAAATATCCGGACGCCGCTGTTTCGGGTCGTCCTGGGGCAACGGTTCGAACTTGATCTGGCTCGCCGACCCGGTTGTCGCAATCACTTTCCTCGCGCACTCCAGGATCGTGAACTCCGTGGGGTTCCCGATATTCACCGGCTCGTGCTCGGCGGATCGGGCGAGGCGCAGAATCCCATCCACCTCATCACTCACATAGCAGAAGCTGCGCGTCTGGCTGCCGTCGCCATACACAGTAAGATCTTCTCCGCGCAGCGCCTGCCACATGAAATTTGGAATCACGCGTCCGTCGTTGATCTGCATGCGCGGACCGTAGGTGTTGAAGATGCGCAGAATCCGCGTGTCCACCCTTTGATAGCGGTGATACGCCATGGTCACGGCTTCGGAAAACCGCTTGGCCTCGTCATACACCGACCGCGGCCCGATCGGATTCACATTTCCCCAATACGTCTCGGTTTGGGGATGCACCAGGGGATCTCCGTAACACTCGGACGTCGATGCCATCATGAACCTCGCGCCGCATCGCAGCGCGGTTTCCAGTGCTTCGAACGTCCCGTACGATCCCACTCGCAAGGTCTCGATCCCGTGTTTGGCATAGTCCACCGGGCTCGCGGGACTGGCGAAGTGAAACACGTAGTCGAGTGCGCCCCACTCGCCGGGCTGGCAAACATCCTTCTCCACAAATTCAAATCGAGAGTCGTTCCGCAGGTGCTCAAGGTTCGCCAGCCGCCCCGTCAGCAGATTGTCCGCCGCCA
>PMBA01000052.1 GCA_003152795.1 Acidobacteriaceae bacterium
TGCGGCCATGATGGACCGCTCAATATTGTCATTCGCGACGTGGATGCCGCCGCGACCGACACAAACGACCCTGGCCCCAGCGGTTCAGCCGGCTAGCGCAGTGCTGCGCTTCTGTGGAGATCGCACCTTGACCAGCTTGCGCCCGACTGCGCGAACGACCTCGCTCGTCAGCCGCTTTTTGTCATTGGCACGCATCGCCAATCTGGTTACGAGTTTCGGGTGTTCCTCTGTCAACGGCCGGATTGCGATTTCAGCGCTGGAGATTCTCCACGCAGCCTCACGCGTCAGGAACGCCGCGCCCTTGTGCGCCAAGACGAGCGCCGATGCCTCTTCGGCTGTTGTGAATGTATGCGTGTCGGGCGCGACGATGTTTTTTGCGGAGGCCTCCGCCTGAATCATCTCGGTAATGTACGGGTTGATGTGCGGCGCGGGCAGAATCCACTCGTGCGCGCGCAAATCTTCGAGGCGGAGTTCCACACTCCCGGCTTTGGTGTCGCTTTTCGGTAACGCGATATAGCCGGGCGACTCAGCAACCAACAAGAAGCTGAGCGATGAAGTATCGGGGATGGCCACCACCAGCGCCAGATCAAGATTCCCGGTAGCCACCATGCGCGCGAGTTCATGCGAGAAGTTGCTCCAGAGCTTGACCTTCAGGCTGGGAAAGAGAGAAAGCTGAATCGACTGGATCGCCGTGACCAGATACGGATCTGCGTAGACGGACCTGCCGATGTGAAGCACTTCGTCCGCTCCATGCAGCGCGGCCCTTGCGTCGGCGACTGCACGCTCTGCGTACAACACGGCGCTGCGCGCATCTTTTACAAAATGCCGGCCGGCGTCGGTTAGTTCCACTGTCTGATGGTTCCGCACGAAAAGGCGCAAGTCGATCTGAGATTCAAGCTCGACAATCCGCTTGCTCAGCGTCGATTGCTCGATGCGCAGCCGCGCGGCTGCACGGGAATAATTCAGTTCTTCGGCCAGCGCAATCGCTGCCTGCAAAAGTCGCATCTCCGGTAGCGCCATACCCGTCCTCCCGTCTTATAGTCCAAGGGCAAGTAATGGGTCGTGCCGAGCAACACAATCGTGATAGCTGCTGCGTTTATCTCTACTGGACTCCTGAAAGGCGCGGTTTTCGATCTGGACGCAAAAACTCCGCGCCGGTTTTTCTTATTGACGCTAATGCGAAAAGAAAGTTGTGGAAATGTAATCAAAACTTGCAAGAGCTGCCTTTATGCGTTCCGCTGGCGCCGTAGCCGATGGGAAGTTTCCGGGGAGTGAGTAGCTGCAAAGCCACATCGTGTCGGCCATCTTTCATGAGCGTTATTCCTGAATGGAATAACGCTCTCCGTGGAATTCATTAGACAGATCGCCGCTGCTCAACCAACCTATGAACTGAGCCGGGCACTACTGGGTTCTCTGGATCGAGAGAGTGAAGGAGGAGCAGCTGCATGAACTCACTGCCTGCAATTCAATCTGTGGGAACAGGAGATCCGCTTCTGACTGCGGAGGAAGTCGCGGCGAAACTGAAGGTCAGCACGGACTGGGTCTGGGATCATTCATCGCGTAGATTGCCCTATCTGCCTGTGATCCGCATGAGCGATGGCGTTCTGCGCTACAGGGCGAGCGGTATCGAGGAATTTCTGCAAGAACGGGAAAGAGCCTCCAACATGCGGCGCAAACGCCGGTAAAATGGAGGTAGCCCGTTTTCCTCCCACACAGAAATCGAGGAAGCGATGGGTAAATCGCACCAGAAGGGATGGGTGTCGATTCGCGGCAAGAAGTGGTACGGATACTTCCGCCGNNGAGGCGCGCGAAGAGCTGGAACTCGCAATCAAGAGACTAACCGGACAGATCGCAGAAGATGGGGTTGTAAGAAACGGCAGCGTCACCTTCGATTGGTTTGTCCAAAATCGCTACCTGCCACTGAAAGAGGGGGATTGGAAAGAAGAGACGGCCAAGGTGAAGAAGTTTCTCATCAAGGCCGACCTCGTCGATGCTTTCCGAGGTGTACGGCTCGAAAGCATCGATAAGCTCGCTCTCCAGACCCACCTCAATCGACTGGCCAAAACACGGTCCAAGGACAGAGTGTTGAACGCTGGAACCTACATGCGGGCCATCTTTCGGGAGGCGGTCGATCAGGACTTTCTTCCCAAAGACCCGGCGCGCTCCGTAAAGGCTCCTTCGACGCTGCGGGATACAGACAAGACGATCCTGAGTTGGGATCAACTCCGATCCGCATTGTCGAGGTTGCAATTGCGGGACCGGATTCTGCTTACTCTCGACATGACCAATGCTCTGCGGCCAAGCGAGTTGTTTGGCCTGAGATGGAGTTGCTTCGATCCAGAACTCTGCCAGATNNCTCTCGAAGATCCCGATCGCCCGAGCGCTCGCGGACGAACTTCTTGCCTGGCGGCAGCAGTGCCGCGAGGAGCAGCAGAGAAAGAAGCTCGTGCGCGGCCCCTCCGCTGACGATCCCAAAGCGTTCATTTTTCCGGCACGCGGAGGCGGGTTCATCGATTCGGGCAACTACCGCAATCGGGTGCTGCACAGACTGGCCGAAGAACTGGGGCTGCCAAAACTGACGTTCCAGGTCATCCGCCGCACCATCGCCACGCTGGCTAAAGACAAGGGCCACGTCAAGGACATCCAGGGAATGTTGCGCCACACCCGCCTGGCCACGACCACGGATGTCTATATGCAATCGCTCGAAAGCGGCGTCCGATCAACGGTCGACTCCATTCACGACGAGTTGAGCGCGACCGGCACGTCGGGACCAGGTTCCCCGGCGGTTCCGGTCCAGACGCGCGCGGGCAGCCGAAATGGTCCTCTGCCGTCTTCGCCGGTTTCAGGAAACGAAAGCGGCGCGATTCCGAAGCCTGCCCGTGGGGTGGTTTTGGAGTTTGCGACAAGAATGCGACAAAGCGGGAGGAAGGAGATGGGTCTAAGTTCTTGATAAATATGGTAGGCACGACTGGATTCGAACCAGCGACCTCTTCCGTGTCA